>NZ_LJGW01000712.1 GCF_001751255.1 Streptomyces nanshensis
GGGCTGAGCGAGCGGCAGTTGCGCAGACGCAGCCTGGACGCGTTCGGCTACGGGCCCAAGACGCTCGCGCGTGTGCTGCGCCTTCAGCGGGCGCTGCGGCTGGCGGCCGGCGGCATGCCGCCCGCCGGGGTCGCCGCCGCCGCGGGCTATGCCGACCAGGCTCATCTCTCGCGTGAGGTCAGGGCGTTGGCCGGGGTGCCGCTGACGCGGCTGACCGCCGGGGACGGCGCGGCGGACCGGGACGACGGGACGGATCGGGACGACGGAACGGACCGGGACGGCCGGACGGTTCAGGACAGCGGCGCGAACAGGTCGACGCCGTTGCCGTCCGGGTCGGCGACGACCGCGTAGCGCTGTCCCCAGACGGCGTCCCAGGGCTCCTTGTGGCTCTCGTACCCGGCGTCCGTCAGCTCCGCGTGCAGCCGGTCGACGCCGGCCGGGCTCTCACAGAGAAAGGCCAGGGAGACCCGGCCCGCGCCGCGCGGACCGGACTCCCAGTCCGGGTCGAAGGAGCGGACGGTCTCCTCGGTGTCCCAGGCGATGCGCAGCCCGCCGGGCAGCGCCGCCTCGACGTGCGGTTCGCGGTCGGCACCGGCCGGGAGGTCCAGGCCGAGCCTGCGGTAGAAGGCCAGCGAGGCCGCCATGTCGGCGGTGACGAGGCCGATGAGGTCGAAACGTGGTGTCATGCGCGGCACGGTAGGCGGGCCGCAGCGCGCCGGTCTTGAACGAAACGGACACGGTGGGCCGCGGCGGCCCCGGCCCCACGCGCACCCCCACGCTCACTCGTGCTCCCTGTCCTCGCGATCTCGACGCGCTCACCGCCCCCGCGCGCAATGTCCAGGGGCACCACACCTTGCCCGTACGTCATGGTCCGAGCCGCCAGCTTGCTTCCGGTTCTGCAACGGTGCGCAGGCGAGCGCTTCCCCTCGCGTCTTCCGCTCGTCAGGATGCGCCCGGAACGGACGGCCGGAGCAAGCGAGGTGGACCATGGCCGGGAGAGACGCGACGGACGGGACCGAGGCGGGCGGGTCCGGGACGGACGGCACCGGGACCGGAACCGGGAGCGGGACCGACGGGACCGAGGCGGAGCAGCGGCACCCCGAGACACCGGACGCCGGGAAGGACCCGCGGCCCGGCGGCACGGCAGCGCCACCCGAGGAGCGCGAGACGCTGCTCGCACGCACCGCGCTGCGCTTCACCGCCTTCACGGAGAGGTGGCTGCCGGACGCCTTCGGGTTCGTGCTCGTCGGCACGTTCCTGATCTTCGCGCTCGGGATGTCCACCGGCGAGCGCCCCACGACCCTCGTCGACGCATGGGGCAAGGGCTTCTGGTCGCTGATCGAGTTCACCCTGCAGATGGCGATGATCATCATCGGTGGGTACGCGGTCGCGGTCTCCGCCCCGGTCGCCAAGCTGATCGCCCGGCTGGCGCGCATACCCCGCTCGCCCCGCGCGGCGATCACCTTCACCGCCGCCGTGGCGATGGCCAGTTCGTATCTCAACTGGGCGTTCAGCCTGGTCTTCTCCGCCATCCTCGCCAAGGAGATCGCCCGCGTCGTACGGGGCGTGGACTACCGCGCGATCGGCGCCATGGCCTTCCTCGGACTGGGCACGGTGTGGGCGCAGGGCCTGTCCGGGTCGGCGGCGCTCCAGGTCGCCAGCGCGGTCTCCAGCCCGAAGCCCGTACGGGACGTCATCGCCGACGGCCGCGGCGGCGACGGGCTCATCCCGCTCACCGACACGATCTTCACCTGGCAGAGCCTGCTGGCCACCGCCGTCGTCTTCGCCGTCGCCCTGACCATGGCCTGGTTCCTCACGCCGACGCCCGCGCGGGCGAAGACCGCGGAGGACCTGGGCATCGAACTGCGGCCCCTGGTACAGGAGAACGCCCACAAGGTGACGCGCTCCCGCCCCGGCGACTGGCTGGAGAGCAGCCCCGTCTTCACCGTCCTGATCGGGCTGCTCGGACTCTGGTATCTCGTACGGCACTTCGCGGGCGCACCGGGCAACCCCGTCGAGGCGCTCGACCTCAACACCGTCAATCTGATCCTGCTGCTGCTGGCGCTGTGTCTGCACTGGCGGCCGATCCGGATGGTCGACGCGGTGCGCCGCGGGGCGCCCGCCGCCTCCGGAGTGCTGCTCCAATTCCCCTTCTACGGCGGCATCTTCGGCATGATCGCCTTCACCGGCATCTCCAAGCAGGTGGCGGGCTGGCTGGTGAGCGTCTCCAACGAGCTGTTCTTCGCGCCGCTCATCGCGCTCTACTCGGCGGTGCTCGGCGTCTTCGTGCCCAGCGGCGGCAGCAAGTGGGTCATCGAGGCCCCGTACGTGATCGACGCGGCCAACCAACTCCACGTCAACCAGGGCTGGATGGTCGTCGTCTACGACCTCGGCGAGGCCTCGGCGAACCTTCTCCAGCCGTTTTGGATGCTGCCCACGCTGGCGATCCTGGGGCTCAAGGCGCGCGACATCATGGGCTACACGTTCGCGATGTTCCTCGCCTGCTTCCCCGCCGTACTGGTCATGGTGACGCTGCTCGCCGGGACGCTGCCCTTCCCGTGAGCGGACCGGCGGGGGCTCGTCGGGACCCGGAGACCGGCCGGGCCGCGCGCCGCCCTCGTACGGGATGACAGGCTGGGGCCATGAGCGACGACGCCCGGATTCTGACCGTGCTGACGACGACCGCCAGCGAGGAGAAGGCACGCGAACTGGCCGCCGGTGCCGTACGGGAGCGCGTGGCCGCCTGCGCCCAGATCAGCGCGCCCGTCACCTCCGTCTACCGGTGGGAGGGCGCCGTGCAGAACGACCCGGAGTGGCAGGTGCTGTTCAAGACGAGCAGCGCGCGCTACGACGCGCTGGAGGCGTATCTGCACCGTACGCACGACTACGACGTGCCGGAGATCATCGCGACGCCGGTCGTGCGCGGCGGCGAGGGCTATCTCGCCTGGGTCGAGGAGGAGACCGCGGCACCGGCCCCCGGGAGCTGACCGCTTCCCGGGGGCGGACGGCCCGGCGTACGCCGACGTCCGCGCGCATGCGCACGCCCGGCCGTCCGTGCGCACACGCCCGTACGTGAACGACCCGGCGGGCGGGGCCCGTTCAGCCCTGCTCCTCCAGCGCGGCCGGGTCCATCCACACGACCTCCCAGTGGTGGTCGTCGAGGTCGTAGAAGCTGCGCCCGTACATGAAGCCGAGGTCCTGCGGGTCGCCCGCGGGGGTGCCGCCCGCCGCCAGCGCCTTGTCGGCGAGGTCGTCGACGTCTGCTCTGCTCTCCGCGCTGAGCGCGAGCATCACCTCGGTGCTCGTACGGGAGTCGGCGACGTCCTTCTTCGTGAACGACTTGAAGAACGGCTCGACGAGCAGCATGGCGAAGATGTCGTCGCTGATGACGAGGCACACGGCGTTGTCGTCGGAGAACTGCGGGTTGAAGGAGTAGCCGAGCCGCGTGAAGAACTCACGGGACCTGGCGAGGTCCTGCACGGGGAGATTGACGAAGATCTTGGTGGACACGGTGGGCCGCCTTTCCGGTGTTTTCCCTGTGTCCATGGGGACCGGGGGAGCGGCGGCAACTCATCGGTGCGGCCGGAGATTTCCCGGGGCGGCCCGCGGGGTCATCCGGTCGGATCGAGGACGATCTTGCCGACGTGGCGGCGCTCCTCGAACCGCGCCTGCGCCTCGTGCAGCCGGGAGAGCGGAAAGCGCTCGTGGATCAGCGGCCGTACGGTGCCCTTCCGTGCCGCGTCGGCGAGCTGGGCGAACTGCGCGGCGGTGTGCATGGACGAACCGATGAGGGCGACGTTGTGCACATACAGCCGCCGCAGATCGAAGGCCGTCCGGTAGCCGGCCATGGCGCCCGCGGTCACCCACCGCCCGCCGTCGGCCACATGCGGCAGCAGGTGGGAGATCCAGTCGCCGCCGACCACGTCCAGCACGGCGGCGACCCCGCCGGGTGCGGTGTCGTGCAGCCGCTCTCCCAGCGCGTCGGGTCCCTCGTCCCGGTCGAGGGCGAGGGCCGCACCCGCCTCCAGGACCCTGCGGTGTTTGCTCCGCGACGTCACCGCGATCACCCGGCATCCGGCTGCCGCCGCGAGTTGCAGCGCCGCGTGGCCCACGCCGCCGGACGCCCCGGTGACCAGGACGGTGTCCCCGGCGCCCGCGGCGGCGCGGTCGAGCATGCCCATGGCCGTCCCGTACGCGACGGGCAGCGCGGCGAGTTCGTCGTCGCCGAGCGGGGAGCCGGTGACGTCGTGCAGCCGGTCCGTCCGTACGGCGACGTACTCGGCGAAGCCGCCGTCGGCCTCGCTGCCGAGCAGCCCGACGGGCAGCGCGTGGGGGTCCTGGTCGTCGGCGTAGAGCGCGGGGTCGACGAGGACGCGGCGTCCCCGTAGTGCCGGGTCGGTCCCCGGACCGGTGCTCTCGACGACGCCGGCGATGTCGCCGCCCTGGATGCGCGGGAAGGCGACGGGGCCGCGCCACCCGGCACGGGCCTGCGGATCCCCGGGCGCGCCGTACGCACCCTGACGCGTCCAGATGTCCGTGTTGTTCATGCCCGCGGCCGTGACCCGGACGAGCGCCTGGCCGGTCTGCGGGACCGGCGGGGGCACGTCACGGATCTCGACGGCGTCCGGGCCGCCGAACCGGGTGAGGAGCGCCGCTCTCATCGTGGACCTCTTCCGATCGCTGACATCCGTACCGGCCCGAGTACGGGCCTGAATGCGGACCTGATATCTATACTGACCTGTGAACCCCACCGTAGGTATACAGATCTGTAAAGGCAAGTGATGACCAGCCGCTCCGCCGGATCCGAACGGCCGAAGGCCGAACCGCCGCAGTCCGCACCGCCGCTCACTCCCGGTGCGCGCAGAATCCTGGACACGGCGGCCGAGCTGTTCTACGAACGGGGCATCACGGCCACCGGCGTCGACACCGTCGCCGAGGCCGCGCAGATCACCAAGCGCACGCTCTACAACCGCTTCGGCTCCAAGGACGCCCTCGTCACGGCGTATCTGCGGGAGCGCGACGAGCGCTGGCGCGCCCTGGTGACCGAGGCCGTCGAGGAGCGCGCGCCCGGTCTTCCGCGGCTGCTCGCGCCGTTCGACGTGCTGACGTCCTGGACGGCCTCGAACTCCCGGGGCTGCGCGTTCGTCAACGCCCTCGCGGAGCTGCCGGATCCGGCACACCCCGCGCACCGGGTGGCCGCGGAGGAGAAGAAGTGGCTGCGAGCCCTCTTCGTACGGCTGCTCGGCGAGAGCGGGCTGAAGGGCCGCGAACGGGGCGAACTGGCCGACCAGTTGGTGTGCCTGCACGAGGGCGCGCTCGTGCTGCACTCCCTGCGCCCCGGCCCCGCGGCCCTGCGGCCCGCCCGCGCGGGCGCGAGAACTCTGCTGCGGGCGAAGGGAATCGGCGCCGGCTGAGCGCACTCCTCCGGCAACTCCGGTGCGGCGCCTGAAAGTTGGGGCGGCGGTTCCGGTACGGCCTTACGACGCCCGCAGCAGCAGCGTGACGAAGCCCAGCGTCCCCCGGTAGCCGCGCAGCCAGCCCTCGCGGTGTGCGGCGGCGGCTTCCCATGCGTCGGCGCTGTCCGGGTGGTGCGGGTTGTCCAGGGCCCAGCGGGAGAGCGAGCCCGTCCACGACCACTCGTAGTCGTCCCATTCGCCGGGTGTGCTGACGTGGGCGTGTACGGGCGTCCAGCCGTCCGCGGTGACACGGTCGACGGTCGTGGCGAGATCGTCGAACTCCCCGGCGGACGCGCCCAGTCCGGCCAGCGCTGCGGGGGAGGGGGCGCACTCCCAGAAGCCCTCGCCGACGAGTACACGGCCGCCCGGCGCGAGATGTGCGCGGGCCGCGGCCAGGGCGGGCAGCAGTCCGCCGAAGGCGTGCGTGGCGCCGACGACGGCGACGAGGTCGAAGGCGTGCGGCGCGGTGAAGCGAGCGGCGTCGGTCTCGTGCAGCGTCAGCCGCTCCGTGAGCCCCGCCGCGGCGGCGGCCTCACGTGCCCCGGCCAGTGCGACGGGGGAGACGTCGACTCCCGTGCCGCGGACCTCCGGGCGGTCCGCGAGCGCCCGCAGGAGCCAGGCGGCCTCGCCGCAGCCCAGATCCAGTACGCGCTCGTCGCCGCGGGGCAGCGCCAGCGTGAGCAGACGGCCGACGGAGGCGTCGTCGAGCGGCGCGGCGACGGGATGGTCGCGGTGCGCGAGATGGCTGAGCTGCCGGCGGTCCATGGCGGCAGTGTGCCGCGCGGCCGGGTGCAGGGTCGCGTCAATTCCGCGCGGCGCAGCGGCTGTTGCACCGTACGGGGCCGTCCCCGAGGCCGTCTCAGCCGCCGGCCTCGTGCCCGCTCTCGTGCCCGCTCCCGTGGCCGCCCTCGCGTACGTCCCCGTCTCCGCTCTCGCGGGCCGCGTCCGCCAGCGCGCTGTCCACGCCCCGCTCGTGCGGCCCGAGGAAGTGCGGATCCGGTGCGACGCCCGCGTCGAAGGCGGCCTTGGCGGCGCCGGGGATCTCGCGCAGACCGCCCGCGTACCAGGTGGCGTCGCGCGGCTCGGCGACGCCCACGCCGTAGGAGTCGATGCCCGCCGCCCGGCACAGCGCGGTCGCGCGGCGGATGTGGAAGTCCTGGCTGACGAGCAGCGCGCGCCCGACGCCGAAGACACGGGCCGCGCGTGTGCAGGAGTCCCAGGTGTCGAAGCCCGCGTAGTCGGCCGCGATCCGCCGCCCGGGGACGCCCCGTTCGGCGAGATAGGCGCGCATGGCCTCCGGTTCGTCGTACTCCTTCCGGCTGTTGTCGCCGGAGACGAGCACCGCCCGCACCTTCCCCTTCGCGTACAGATCTGCCGCCGCGTCCAGCCGGTGCGCCAGATACGGGGAGGGCTCGCCGTCCCACAGGCCGGCGCCGAAGACCAGCGCGACGGGCGCGGACGGGGCGTGGGCCGTACCGGCCTGCGGCCGTACGTCGCCGGTGGACAGCCGCAGCCAGGTCGCGGGCAGCAGGGCGAGCACGCAGCACACCATCGCGGCCTGCACGGCACGTCTGCGGCGGGCGGTGGACCAAGCGGACCAGGCGGACCGGGCAAGCCGGGGTCGGCGCCCGGCGGTTCGCCCGGCGGTCCGCGTGGCGGGCGCGGGGTCCGGCTCGGTGCCGGGGCCTTCGGCGGCGGTCGTCTCGGGCACGAAAGCTGTGACGCGTCAACGGGCCTGCGCGGTTGCCCCGTTGGTACCGACGGTTCCCGCGGGCCCCTCGCTCCGGCCCGCCCCAGCCGTTCCCGTCTCCGCCGTCCCCGGCGCCCCGCCGCCGGCGGAATCGCGCTCCGCCCGCTCGACGCGTACCGCGCACACCTTGAACTCCGGCATCCGCGAGTCGGGATCGAGCGCCGGGTTGGTCACGGAGTTCGCCCGGCCCTCGCCGCCCCAGTGGAAGGGCATGAAGACGGTGTCGGGCCGGATCGCCCGTGTGACGCGCGCGGGCGCCACCGCGCGTCCGCGCCGCGAGACGACGGCGAGCGCGTCGCCGTCCCGTACGCCCAACTCCCGTGCCAGGCGCGGGTGCAGCTCGACGAAGGGACCCGGCGCCGCCGCGTTCAGCGCCCCGACGCGGCGGGTCTGCGCACCCGACTGGTACTGCGAGAGGACCCGTCCCGTCGTCAGCAGCAGCGGATGGCGCGCGTCCGGCTCCTCCGCCGCCGGGCGGTGTGTCACGGGTACGAAGCGGGCCCGCCCGTCCGGTGTGGCGAAGCGCTCGCGGAAGAGCCGCGGGGTGCCGGGGTGCGGGGTGTCCGCTGCGGGCCGCTCCGGGCAGGGCCAGAAGACCCCGTCCTCCTCGGCGATGCGGCGGTAGCCGATGCCCGAGTAGTCCGCCGGTCCGCCCGCGCTCGCCCGCCGCAGCTCCTCGAAGACCTCCTCCGGGTCGGTGGGGAAACCCCGCCGCCCGCCGAGCCGTTCGGCCAGTCCCGCCAGCACCTGAAGATCCGTACGGACGCCCGGCGGCGGGTCGACGGCCTTGCGGCGCAGCAGCACCCTGCCCTCCAGATTCGTCGTGGTGCCGGTCTCCTCCGCCCACTGCGCGACGGGCAGCACCACGTCCGCCAGACGCGCCGACTCCGACAGCACGACGTCGCACACGGCGAGGAAGTCCAGCGACCGCAGCCGCTGTTCGACGTGTGCGGCGCGCGGTGCCGAGACCACCGGGTTCGAGCCGGCGAGCAGCAACGTCCGTACGCCGCGCCCGAGTTCGTCGAGGAGTTCGTACGCGCTGCGCCCCGGGCCGGGCAGCGACGCGGGATCGACACCCCACACCCGGGCCACATGGGCGCGCGCCGCCGGGTCGTCGAGTCTGCGGCCGCCGGGCAACTGGTCGGCCTTCTGGCCGTGTTCGCGTCCGCCCTGCCCGTTGCCCTGGCCCGTCAGCGTGCCGAAGCCGGAGTACGGGCGTCCCGGACGCCCCGTCGCCAGACACAGGTTGATCCACGCGCCCACGGTGTCGGTGCCCTTCGCATGCTGCTCGGTGCCGCGCGCGGTGAGCACCATGGCGTGCCGTGCGCCCGCGAACAGGGCGGCGGCGCGCCGCAGTTCGGGCACGGGGACGCCGGTGACGCGCTCCACCAGCTCCGGCCAGTGCGCCATGGCGGCGCTGCGCGCCTCGGGCCAGCCGGTGGTCCTGGCCTCGATATAGCCGCTGTCCAGCGCGTCTTCGGCGACCACGAGGTGCAACAGGCCCAGCGCGAGCGCCAGATCGGTGCCAGGGCGCGGCGCGAGATGGAGGTCCGCCTGCTCGGCGGTACGGGTGCGGCGCGGGTCCACGACGATCAACGTGCCGCCGTTCTCCCGCAGTTCGGACAGCCGGCGCAGCGCCGGCGGCATCGTCTCCGCGAGGTTGGAGCCGACGAGCACGGCGCAGTCCGTACGGGCGACGTCCGCGAGCGGGAACGGCAGCCCCCGGTCGACGCCGAAGGCCCTGGTCCCGGCCGCCGCGGCCGAGGACATGCAGAAGCGGCCGTTGTAGTCGATCTGCGAGGTGCCGAGCACGACACGGGCGAACTTGCCCAGCGCGTAGGCCTTTTCGTTCGTCAGCCCGCCGCCGCCGAAGACGCCCACCGCGTCCGGACCGTGTGTGCGCCGCGTACGGGCCAGCGCCCCGGCCACCAGATCCAGCGCCTCGTCCCAGCCCGCGGGCTCCAGCTCGCCGGAGGCCGCACGCCGCACCAGCGGCCGGGTCAACCGGGCGCCGGGCGCGAGCAGTTCGGCGGCGGTACGTCCCTTGCCGCACAGCGCCCCCTCGTTGACGGGGAAGCCGGGCCGCTCGGCCACCTCCAGCACCGGGCGCCCGTCCGCGCCGTCCGCCGCCGGGCGCAGCGCCATGCCGCACTGGAGCGCGCAGTACGGGCAGTGGGTGTCGGTCGGAGGACTCGTGTGCGGGACGGACATGAACGGCAGCCTGCGGTACGTCTGTTACGGGTACGGGCGGCGCGCGTAACGCACCGGGGACGGGGTGCTCAGCGGCCGTGCGGAGCGACGGTGAGGAGCCGGTGAGAAGCGGGCGCGGTCCGGGCGAGGCACCGGGTGCGGCCGTATGAGGCACCGGTGCGGCGCGGTCGCCGTGAGGGCATCGCAACGCGGTGGCTTCGGCTCCGCAACGGCGGCGCAAAGACGCCCCGGCAGCCTGCCCCTATGACGGCCTCTCTCCCTCCCGCGTCCGCGTCCTCCGTCTCCGCGTCCTCATCGGCGTCCGCGCCCGCCCCCAACTCCGCGTCCGCTACCGCCCGTTCGGCGCCGCTCGCCACGTCCTCGCCCGCCTCGCCCGCGTCCGTGCCGCTGCACTGCCTCGACAGCACCGCCGGGCTCATGACGCGCTTCACCGCGCAGCTCACGGCCCAACTGCGGGCCCGGCACACCGCGGCGCACCCGTCCTTCGGCGGGGACGGCCCCGTTCTCGTCGCCGTCGCGCACGGCTCGCGCGACCCCGCCGCGTCCCGCACGGTCAGGGCGCTGCTCGACGCCGTACGGGCCGCCCGGCCGGGTCTGCGGGTGGTGCTCGGGCACCTCGAACTCGACGAGCCGTCGCTTCCGGAGACCCTGGCGGCGATCCCGTCCCACCGCCAAGTGGCCCTCGTACCCCTGCTGTTCGGGCCGGGCCACCATGTGAAGCACGACATCCCACGGGCCGTCGCCGCCTCCCCGCACCCGCACGCGGCCGTCGCCGCACCCCTCGGCCCGCACCCGCTGCTCGCCGAGGCGCTGCACGGGCGGCTGAACGAGTCGTACGGGAACGAGGCGTCCGGGAACGCGTCGTACGGGAACGAGGCGCACGCGGTGGACGAGCCGCACGGACCCGACGCCGTCGTGCTGGCCTGCGCCGGATCCCGCGACCCGGAGTCCGCCGACGGCGCCCGTCGCACCGCCGCCCGGCTCCGCGAACGGCTCGGCGGCTCCGTCCCCGTGCTGCCCG
>NZ_LJGW01000710.1 GCF_001751255.1 Streptomyces nanshensis
CGTCGTCGACGTCGAGACGGAGTTCCCGCGGGCCGTAGCGCAGCCGCAGCCGGGCGGTGCGCGAGCGCGAGTGCCGTACGACGTTGGTCAGCGCCTCCTGGACGATACGGAACGCCGCCAAGTCGGCGCCGGGCGGCAGGGATCGGGGCTCGCCCTCCGTCTCGGTGGTCACCTCCAGTCCGGCGTCGGCGGCCTGCGCGGTCAGCTCCGGCAGCCGGGCGAGGCCGGGGGCGGGGGCGCGCGGGGCGTCGCCGGGGGTGCGCAGGGTGTCCAGCACCTGGCGCACCTCGCCCAGGGCCTCCTTGCTCGCGCTCTTGATGGTGGTCAGCGCCGTACGGGCCTGTTCGCGGTCGGAGTCCAGCAGTGCGAGGCCGACGCCCGCCTGGACGTTGATGACCGAGATGCTGTGCGCCAGTACGTCGTGCAGCTCGCGGGCGATGCGCAGCCGCTCCTCGTCCACGCGGCGCCGTTCGGCCGCCGCCGCCTCGGCACGGCGGCGGGCCCACTCCTGGCGGCGGATGCGGGCGAGTTCGGCGGCGGCGAGGATGGCGGCGATCCAGGCGGCGACGAGGAGTTCGAACTGCCAGCCGGGCGGCCCGTCATGGGAGGGCGGCAGCCAGCCGCGCAGCAGTTGGACGGTGACCAGATGCCCCGCCCAGACCAGCCCGAGTGCGCCCCAGGCCGCGTACCGCCTGCCCGCGACGACGGCGGCGAAGACCGCCAGCGCGACGCTGAGAAAGACGGGCCCGTACGGATATCCCGCCGCGAGATACGCGGTCGCGGCGGCCGCGCAGCCGTAGGCGACCGTACGGGGGTAGCGGTGGCGTACGAGCAGCAGCAGCGGGCCCACCGCCAGCAGCAGCCGGGCCCAGACGTCGAGGGAGGTGCGCATGCCCTCCTGTCCGGCCGCCGCTCCCTGGGAGCCGATCTGCTGCACGACCAGTACGACGAACGACGACAGCCACGGCGTGTGCCGCGAGGCGGCCGAGGGCGACCAGGGGCCGGGGCCGCGCCACCAGGGCGGGCCCCAACTGACGGGCGGGGCCTGGGAGTCGGGGGCGTCGGCGGCGTCGGGTGCGGAGGCCGCGGCGGCTGCTGCGGCCGTTGGGCCGGAGGTGGTGGACGTACCGGACGAGGTGGACGACGGGGACGCACGCCGCCGGAACCGGAGCCGGGGCGGGAGGGCGTTCATGCCGGTAACGCTAGCCGCGCGGGGCGGCCCGCGGAGTCACCCTGCGGCGGTCTTCGCGGCTACTCCCCGGGGAGTAGCCGGACGGCACGCGTAATGCGGGGGGGCCGTACGGCAGTGCGCGAAACGCGGTTGCCGGTGGCCCTTCCGCCGTGGGTAGCCTGCCCGTGCGCACGAAAACGCGGTCCGGTCGGTAGCCCGGACGCTGCCGTCGTACGGCAGTCTGTATCCGCCCTCTCCAGGGATGTCCGGTGTGCCGGAATCCGGCCTCGTCAGGCCGGCGGCTGGCATGTGTCTGGAGAGTTCCATGGCTACCTCGGTGACCCTGACGATCTGCTTCGATGCGCCGTTCTGGGTCGGCGTCGTCGAGATCGCCGAAGCAGGCGAAGTCCGCGCCACACGGCATGTGTTCGGCGGTGAGCCCACGGACGCCGAGCTGTATCAGTTCCTGCTGCGTCACGGCTCCGCGCTGCTGGCACGGGCGCAGGCCAACCCGCCGGTCTCCGCGGAGACCAGACATCAAGGGCGGCACAATCCGAAGCGGGCCGTGCGGCTGGCCGCACGGGAGGCCGCCAGGACGGCACGGGGGCAGCGCAGCACCGCGTCCCAGGAGGCGCTGCGGCGGGAGTTCGAGCAGCGCAAGGCCTCGGCCGCGGCCGAGGCCAAGCAGCGGAGGCAGGACGAGGCCGAGCGCAAGTACGCCCTGAAGCGGGCCAAGCGCAAGCGCCGCAAGCGCGGGCACTGAGCCGGCGGACGGCGGTCTCCCGCTCCCTCAGCGGTGTGCCGTCAGGACGTCGCGCAGCGCGAGGGGGAGGCCGCCGGTCAACAGGGCGTAGTCGCCTTGGACTTGAGCCCAGCGCTGCTCGCGCACCGAGGCGAACAGGGGCGAGAAGGCGTACAGCCACCAGGGGTCCAGACCGGAGGCCGCCGTCTCCGCGCAGTACGTGCCGGCCGGGATGTCCTCGTAGGCGACGGGCGTCTCCCACACCTCCGCCGCGACCGAGGCGATGTCCGCCAGATCCGCCGACACGGGTCCGGTGATGTCGTGGTGGCGGCCGGTCGGCTCGCCCACCGCGAGTGCGGCCAGAGCGCGGGCCACGTCGTCGCGCGCCACCAGGGAGATCCGGCCGTCCGCCGCCGGGAGCCGCAGCAGCCCGCTCGCGCGTGCCTCGGTGAGCCAGCCTTCGAAGAACTCGGTGTACAGCGAGGCACGGGCGATCGAGCACGGAAGGCCGGAGCCCAGCAGCATGTCCTCGGTGAGCCGGTTGACCACCGCGTAGCAGAACGGGGACGCCGCGTCGGCGTCGACGCTGCTCAGCGCCACGACATGGGCGACGCGCTCGGCCGCCGCGGCGGCGACGACGTTGCGGTGGTGCAGCAGCATCCGTGCGTCGGGTCCGTCGCTGGAGACGAAGACCAGCGTGTCCGCGCCCCGCAACGCCGTACGCAGCGCGGCCGGTTCGGCGTAGTCGGCGACGACGGCCTGCGCCTGCGGCGGCAGCAGCCCGCCGGGCGGTGGCCGCCTGGTCATCGCGACGACGTCCACGCCGTCCCGGTCCGCGAGCAGCCGCACCACCTGACCGCCCAGGCGTCCCGCCGCCCCTGTCACCGCGATCCGCATCCTGGCCTCCGTCGCTGTCCTGCCGCCCCGGTCCCGTCCCCCCATGACAGCCAACTGCGCGGCGGGTGGCGGGCGTTCGCTGCCCCGCGCGTCGGAGGGGACGGTGCGGACAGCCTCCTAGGTGTCGAGCAGTTCCGGGGCGAAGACGTCCTCGATCCTCCGCCGCCGGGGGCACAGGCCCTGCTGATGGTGGTAGCGCAGATAGGCGTCGAGGGCGGCGCGGTTGGCCGAGACGCCGTAGGGCCACCAGTCCCGGGGAAAGTCCCGGTCGTTGCGCTCGACCAGGGCGTTCATCCAGGGAACCATCGTCGGGACCTGGTACAGCCTGCGATCGCGGCGGTAGCGGTCGGCGGCCCTCTCCTTCGCCTCGCAGAAGGCGCGGTAGACGTCGTGCGCGATGCCGGGGCGCTCCCGCAGGAGTTCCCGCCGGACGACGACCGTGTGCATGATCGGGAAGATGCCCGTCCGCCGGTGGTAGTCGCGCTCCAGCGGTTCGAAGTCGGGGAAGAGACGGGCCACGTTGGGGGATCCGTCGAGCACGCACTGCGGGACGTTCGCCGAGAACAGCGCGTCGATCTCACCGGCGTCGAGCATCGCGCCCAGTGTCTTCCCCTCGGGGGCGGCGCTCACCTCCACGTCGGCCGGATGCGGATGCGGAACGAAGTCGAAGGGGGCGGCGGGGTGTTCGAGGCCGCCGATCACCCAGCGGCTCTTCGCGGGCTCGAACCCGTACTCGTCCATGAGCATCCCCTTGGCCCACACGCCGGAGTCCTGGCCGTAGGTGCCGAACTCGCCGATGGTCCTGCCCGCCAGGTCGTCCGGCCCGCTGATCCCGCTGTGGACGTTGACGTAGACGCAGGAGTGCCGGAAGACGCGGTTGGGGAAGACCGGCAGCGCCACGAACGGCAGACCGGTCTCCAACAGCCGCAGGCAGAAGGTGAGTCCGAGTTCGGTCACGTCGAACTCGTCGCCGCGGACGAGCCGTTCGAAGATCTCCGGCAGCGTCGCGGCGGTCCTCATCGTGACGTCGGCGCCCTCGACGCGCACACTCCCGTCGAACAACGCACGCGTCGTGTCGTACTCGTAGCACCCGATGGTGAGAGGGACATCGGTCATGGTCATCACTCCTCGCCGGCTCGACTGCCGCCATGGTCTGCCGTGGCGGGAGCCGCCGTCCAAGACCGTTTCGGCAGGCCCGATACCCCACGGGTATCGTGTCCGGCGTGGATCTGCGCGCGCTCCGGTACTTCGCCGCCGTCGCCGAAGAGCGCCACTTCGGGCGGGCCGCCGGCCGGCTGCACATGACGCAGCCGCCTCTCAGCCGCGCGATCCGCCAGCTTGAGGACGAACTCGGAGTGGTCCTGTTCGAGCGCACCCCCAAGGGCGTCGCGCTCACCGCCGCCGGAAGTGTGCTGTACGACGAGGCGGGCGCGCTGCTGAGGCGCGCCGGACGGATCCGCAGCCGGGTCGCCGACGCGGCGGGCGCGGTGACCCTGGCCGTCGGGACGCTCGCGGACGCGGCCGAGCACGTCGGCGACCGCCTGGTCCCGGCCTTCCGGGCCCGGCATCCGCAGGTGAACGTCACCGTCCACGAATCGGATCTCGGCGACCCGACCGCGGGGCTACGCGCCGGGCTCGTCGACGTGGCGATGACCCGGACTCCCTTCGACAGCACGGGCATCGGCACCCGCGTCCTGCGTTCGGTGCCCGTCGGCGTGGTCCTGCGGGACGACGACCCGCTCGCCCGCCGTACGTCGCTCTCCTCGGCCGACCTCGCCGGGCGCCGCTGGGTCCGGCTGCCCGAGGGGACCGATCCCGTGTGGACCGCGTACTGGACGGGCGGCGGGCACGACGCCGCGGCGGGGCCGGTGCTGCGGACGGTCCAGGAGTGTGTGCAGGCGGTCCTGTGGAACGGGACGTCGGCCCTCGCCCCGGTCGATCAGCCGCTGCCCGCCGGGCTGGTCGCCGTACCGCTCAGCGACCGTCCGCCGAGCGATCTCGTCGTGGCCTGGCCGGGGACGGCACGGAGCCCGCTGGTCCGCAGCTTCGTCCAGGTCGCCGAGTCGGGCCGGGCCCCGTGACCGCCCGGCACCGCACCGGCCCGGCACCCGATTCCGCCCCGCTCCACTCCTCCGACCCCGACTCCGACCCCACCTCCAACTCCCGGAAGGAACCGCCCTCATGACCGAGGCACACGTCCTCAAGCCCGACCGGTTCACCCGCCGCGTGCTCAATCCGCTCGTCTCCTGGCTGACGCGGCGCGGCGTCGCCGTCGCGGGGTCGCGCGTACTCGCCGTACGCGGACGCAAGAGCGGCGAGTGGCGCCGTACCCCCGTCAACCCCCTGCTGCACGAGGGCGAGCGCTATCTCGTCGCGCCGCGCGGCCATGTCCAGTGGACGCACAACATGCGTGCCGCGGGCGGCGGGGAGCTGCACAAGGGCAGACGCGTCGAGCGCTTCCGCGCCGTGGAGCTGGCCGACGAGGAGAAGCCGGAGGTGCTGCGCGCCTATCTGGCGAAGTGGAGTTGGGAGGCCGGTGCGTTCTTCGGCGGGCTCGACGCACGCTCCAGCCGGGACGACCTCCTCGCCGCCGCGCACAAGCACCCCGTCTTCCGCATCACCGACGCCGACGACGGCACGGACTAGCCGGAAGCGGAACGCGTAGGGGCCCGCACCCCCGTACGCCGTACCGCTGTTCGGCCCCTCAGCTCTGCGGGCGGTCCAGCGCGTCCAGCGCGCGCCGTGCCACCGGGTTGGTCCGTACGACGTCGGCCAGCGAGACCGCGCCCCGGGTGAACTGCGCGAAGACGTTCCAGGCCGGGCGGAACCCGGTGAGGGCCGCGTGCAGCATGCCGGGGCGGCGGGAGAAGACGTTGAACATCCGCCGTCCCACGCCCATTTCGACGCCGAGGCCCGCCTTGACGGCGAAGGCGTAGTTGAGCGTCTGCTGCCGGGCGTCGACCGCGTCGTGCGCCTCGGCCACGCGTACGGCCCACTCCCCCGCCAGCCGTCCCGAGCGCAGCGCGAAGGAGATCCCCTCGCGCGTCCACGGCTCCAGCAGTCCGGCGGCGTCGCCGCACACCAGCACCCGGCCGCGGGAGAGCGGCGAGTCCTCGGCGCGGCAGCGGGTCAAGTGCCCCGAGGAGACGCTCGGTTCGAAGCCCGCGAGGCCGAGCCGTCCGACGAAGTCCTCCAAGTACCGCTTGGTGGCGGCCCCTTCGCCCCGTGCCGAGATGACGCCGACGGTGAGGGTGTCGCCCTTGGGGAAGACCCATCCGTAACTCCCGGGCAGCGGGCCCCAGTCGACGAGCACCCGGCCCGACCAGTCCTCGGCGACGCTCTGCGGCACCGGGATCTCCGCCTCCAGGCCCAGGTCGACCTGGTCCATCTTCACGCCGACGTGCGCGCCTATCCGGCTCGCGCTGCCGTCGGCGCCGACGACCGCGCGGGCGAGCACGGGGCGCTTCTCGCCGGAGAGCACCACGGCGACCGTACGGCGGTCGGGCACGGCGGACCCGTGCTGTTCGACGCGGGAGACCGTCACGCCCGTACGGACACGGGCGCCCGCCTTGACCGCGTACTCGACCAGCGACTCGTCCAGTTCGGCGCGGTTGACGAGCCCGAAGAGCATCTGCCGGGAGCGGCGGGTGCGTGTGAGCCTGCCGTTGAGGGAGAAGGTCACCGCGAACACGCGGTCGCGCAGGGGCAGTTCGAAGCCCGGCGGCAGGGCGTCGCGGGACGGGCCGATGATGCCGCCGCCGCAGGTCTTGTAGCGGGGCAGTTCGGCCTTCTCCAGCAGCAGCACGCGGCGCCCCGCGACGGCGGCGGCGTACGCGGCGGAGGCGCCGGCCGGTCCGGCTCCGACCACGACCACGTCCCAGACGGGGTCGTCGGCCTCCGCCTCCAGGACGTCGTCGGGGACGGAGCCGGGAGCGGCGGAGACGTCTCCGTCGGCGTCGTCGGCTCCCGCTGTCTCCCCTGTCTCCCCTGTCTCCTCTGTTTCCTCTGTTCCCTCTGTCTCCCCGGCGGTCGGACCGCTCGCCTCGTCGGCGCCGCCCGTCTCGTCTGCCGGTCCGCCGGCGCTCTCCGCGGCGCCCTCTACGTCCGATGTGCCCGAACTGCCGCCGCCCAGCGGCCCGTTCGCCTCCCCGGCCCGGGGCTCCTCCTTCGTACCGTCCGCGTCCGTGCTCCCGGTGTCGCCGCCCCGGCCCTCTGCCCCGGCTGCGTCCTCGCTGCTCACGATGTGCTTCCGCTCCGCTCGACCTCGGCTTGGTGTGGCCGGTCGCATCCTACGGCGCCGTAGTGGCCAGGCCCGCTGTGGGAGGATCATCGGCGACTTCACGGCCGTACGTCGTGCGCACGCGCCCACGAAGCGCACCGCAGGCCGTACGCACACCGCGCCCACAAGGAGCGTTCCATGACCCTCAACCCCGCTCGCGGAGACGGCGGCCAGGACGGCCCCGGCAGCACCTCCGGCGGCACCGACTCCCCCGGCAGACAGGCGGATTCGGCCCTCCAGACGGATTCGGCCCTCGCCTCGGCCGTCACCGGCCTCATGCCCCGCGCCCGCACCGAACTCGCCGAACTCGTCGCGTTCCGCTCGGTGGCCGACCCCGAGCAGTTCCCGAAGAGCGAGTGCGAGGGCGCCGCGCGCTGGGTCGCCGGCGCCCTGAGCGCCGAAGGCTTCGAGGACGTACGGGTCTTCGCCACCCCGGACGGCACCGAGTCCGTCTACGGCGTGCTGCACGGCCCCGAGGGCGCCCCGACCGTCCTGCTCTACGCGCACTACGACGTACAGCCTCCGCTCGACGAAGACGCCTGGCTCACCCCGCCGTTCACGCTCACCGAGCGCGACGGACGCTGGTACGGGCGGGGCGCCGCCGACTGCAAGGGCGGCATCGTCATGCACCTCATGGCGGTCCGTGCGCTGCGCGCGGCGGGCGGAATGCCGCCCGTGACGGTCAAGTTGATCGCGGAGGGCTCGGAGGAACAGGGCACGGGCGGTCTCCAGCAGTACGCGGAGGCGCACCCCGAGCTGCTGGCCGCGGACACGATCGTCATCGGCGACACGGGTAACTTCCGCGCCGGTCTGCCGACGGTCACCGCGTCGCTGCGCGGGATGTCCGGGCTCCAGATCACGGTGGAGACGCTCCAAGGGAACCTGCATTCCGGGCAGTTCGGCGGAGCCGCCCCCGACGCGCTCGCGGCGCTGATCCGCCTGCTCGACTCGCTGCGCGACGCGGACGGCGGCACCGTCGTCGACGGCCTGGAGCCCGGCCCCCGCTGGGAGGGCCTGGAGTATCCCGAGGAGGACTTCCGCTCCGACGCGCGCGTCCTCGACGGTGTCGCCCTGACCGGCTCGGGCAGCGTCGCCGACCGCATCTGGGCGCAGCCCTCGGTCACCGTGCTGGGCATCGACTGCCCGCCCGTCGTCGGCGCCACCCCGTCCGTACAGGCGAAGGCGCGGGCGTCGGTCGGGCTGCGGGTGCCGCCGGGCGCGGACACCGAGGAGCTGACCCGGCTGCTCATCGCCCATCTGGAGGCGCACACCCCGTGGGGCGCGCGGGTCGCCGTCGAACGGACGGGCCAGGGACAGCCGTTCAGCGCGGACACCACGAGCCCCGCGTACCGGGCGATGGCCGGCGCGCTGCAGACCGCGTACGACGGGCAGGAGATGCAGATCGCCGGTCAGGGCGGCTCGATCCCGCTGTGCGCCACCCTCGCGACGCTCTATCCGCGGGCGGAGATCCTGCTGTTGGGGCTCAGCGAACCGGCGGCGCAGATCCACGCGGTGAACGAGAGCGTCTCACCCGAGGAGCTGGAGCGGCTGTCGCTCGCCGAGGCGCTGTTCCTGCGGGACTACGCGCTGGGGTCCTAAGCACCCCGAACTCCCCGCGTTCCGCCGTGCGTTGCCACGGAGCACGCGCGGGCGGCCTTGCGGCTCACGCGGCCGCGCGGCCGCCCTGGTCGCCGACGGGGACGCCCGCCTCCATGTAGAGCGGGCGCCCCGTCTCACGGGCCCGCAGTGCGCCGCGCAGCCTCTCCAGCCGTACGGGCGGCAGCAGTTCGGCGGCCTCGGTCTCGGTGACGAAGCGCCAGCCGCGCAGTTCGGCGTCCGGCAGCAGCACCCGTCCGGCCTCCTCCGCGGCGAGGCGCCCGCCGTCGAAGAGGAGGCGAATGCCGCCGTAGCCCGGGGGTCTGGGCGGCTCCCAGTCGGTGACGAGCAGCCGCGGATCGCTCTTGAGCGTGAGGCCCAACTCCTCGGCGACCTCCCGCACTCCGGCGCTCGCGGGCGCCTCGCCGGGCTCGACGACGCCGCCGGGGAACTCCCAGCCGGGCTTGTAGGTCGGGTCGACGAGCAGCACCCTGTCCTCCTCGTCGAAGAGCAGCACGCCGGCGGCGACCGTCTCGGCGGTCGGCTCGGCCGTCTGCACGATCTCCAGCGTCCCGGCGCCCTCGCGCAGCGCGCCCGCGACCTCCTCGGCGGTCTGCCGCGGGGTCAGTCCGGAGGTCTCGACGGTGTGCGCGTCGGCGGTGAGCCACGCGAGCGCGGCACGGTAGGCGGGCAGTTGTCCGCGACACCAACTGCGGTTCAGGGCACCGCCGTTGGTCTTCGACTGGTCGATGCGCGTCCGAAGGATCGTTTCCTCCGCGTGCAGCAGCACATGGCGTACGGGGATCCTTCGGGCCGCGAGCGCGCCGAAGATCTCGTCCCGGTACTCCTGGCGCAGCAGCGTCATCGGCACGATGAGCGGTCCGGGCACCTCCGTGAGCAGCGCCGCGGCCGTGTCGGCCACGAGCCGCCGCCAGGAGGGAAGTTCCTGGTAGTCGCCGATCTGGGCGAGGCGTTCCTTGGGGAGCATGCATCTCAGGCCCGTGCCGATCAGGGCCGGGTCGCACAGGGTGCTGCCCGGCATCAGCTCCAGCAGTTCGTGCGCCGCGGTGGTCTTGCCCGCGCCGAAGGCGCCGTTGAGCCACACGATCACGGTCGGTTCCCCCTCTGCCGTCGCCCCCCGTTTGACGCTGCCCGCTCAACCCTGCCACGGAAACGCGCGGGGGCGGCGCCGTCGCAAAACCCGGGCGCACGCGGCGGATTTCACAACCTTGCGGGGGTGCGGCGCGGCGTACGGCGGCCTGCCGCCCGGCGCAGAACGCTGCCAACGGGCGGCGGCGCAGGGGCTCTTCAGACCGCCGCCGGCGGACGCCACCCCGGGTCGCGGCCGCTGAGCGCGAGGAGTTCGTCGAAGGCGGAGGCACCCTCCGGCACCGGGAAGGGCTCGCCGAAGACGCCCATCTTCCGTCCCGTGGGGGCCAGTTGACGCCAGCCCTCGACCAGCTCCGGGAGGCTCGGCCCGTACGGGGCGAAGTCCTGGCCGGTCGCACGCGCCAAGTCCCAGGCGTGCACGGTCAGATCGCCGAGCACCATGCCGCCGACGGTGCGCTGCGGCATCCCCATGCCCTGCGAGGTGCCCTCCAGCGCCCCCGGCGCCGACCACGCCTCGACCAGGCGCGCGGTCTCCTCCTCGAAGCGCGTGCGCCAGTCGCTCTCCGCGTTCACATACGAAGGGGTGGCGGTGAAGTCGGCCGTGCCCTTGGCGGCCAGCGCCTGGAAGCCGACCACCACGTGCAGAAGGTGGTCGAGCAGGGCGCGTACGTCGTATTCGCTGCACGGTGTGGGCCCGCCGAGCTGGTCGTCCCGTACGCCGCGCACCACGGGGCGCGCCCTGCGGGCGGCGCCCTCCAGCAGTCCGGAGATCTCGTTCGTCATGCCGTGGAAGCTACGGCGCACGGGCGCCGCCCGGCTTGAAGAAACGCGACACCGCGACCGGGCATAGGATCGCCGCATGCCAGGTGAGAGCGGCCGCCGGGACGGGCAGGAGGGCGCGGGCACGGGCCCCGGCCCGTACGCCCCCGGGGCTCCGCGCCGCGACACCCAGGGCATCGTCGACGCCGGCGAGCTGTTCTCCCGGGTGCGCTTCCGGCGCCGCGCGTGCGCCGGGCCGCTGCGCCCGTACGTCGAGCACTACTGGCTGATCGACTGGGAGCTGGAGGAGCCCTACCTCTCCCAGGTCGTGCCGCACCCGTCGGTGAATCTGGTCTTCCACCGGTACGGGGACGGGCCGCCCGGCGCCGAGGTCGCGGGCGTGGGGCTGGGCCTGTTCTCGATCACGCTGGAGGGCACGGGCCGGGTGTGCGGCGTGCAGTTCCGGCCCGGCGGCTTCCGGCCGTTCCTCACCCGGCACGGCCGCGGCACGGTGGCGGAGCTGACGGGACGCAGGGAGCCGGTGGCTGCGGTCTTCCCCGACGTGGGCGACGCCCCGCACCGGGTGCTCGCGCCCGCCGCCGAGGACGCCCGCGTCGAGGAGCTGGACGCGTTCCTGCTCGGCCTCGGCCCGGACGAGGACCCGGCCGCGGCACGTGCGACGGAGCTGGCGCACCGGGTGCGCACGGACCGCGGGATCACCCGCGTCGAGCAACTGGCCCGCGGGGAAGGGGTGTCGGTGCGCTCGTTGCAGCGGCTCTTCGCCGCCTGCGTGGGCGTGAGCCCCAAGTGGGTCATCCTGCGCTACCGCATCCACGAGGCCCTCGAACAGGCCGCCGGCACCCCGGACATCGACTGGGCACGGCTGGCCGGCGAGCTGGGCTACAGCGATCAGGCCCATCTCGTACGGGACTTCACGGCGACGGTCGGGCTGCCGCCCACGGAGTACGTACGCGTGGCCGCCGGCGCGGCGCCCGGCTGAGCGCACACACCGGGAACCCACAGCTCTCCGGCGCCCGCTCAACCGCCGTACGGCGCCCGGCCGTTGACGCCCGCGCGCACCGGCACCGGGACGGCCCTCGTCCGCCCCCGCCTCACCCCGGCTCCACGTCCCGGCAGGCCGCCGCCGCGCCGATCAGCCCGGCGTCGGT
>NZ_LJGW01000716.1 GCF_001751255.1 Streptomyces nanshensis
CAGGGGGCGGCGGCGATGGCGCGGTGGCGGTGGCGCGGTGGCGGCGGCGGTCGGCGAGCCGCCTCGGTCCGCCCGCGGGCGCGGGAGCAGGATGGGTGCCTCGCGATCCAGGAGGAGGGCGCCCGCATGGACTTCCGTGACCCGCCGAAGACCGCCGCGTGGCAGCACATCAAGGCCCGTACGGGCTTCGAGGTGGTCTACTTCCAGCCCTCCGCCGACGGGTGGCGCGTCAACGGCTGCACCACGGCCGTCGAGGACGGCCGCACCTGGTCCGTCGAGTACGAACTCGAACTCGACGCCGCCTGGGCCACGCGCGGCGCGCACCTCGCGGGCCGCTCCGCCGACGGCCACCGCACCGCGTCGATCGTCACCGACGGCGCCGGACACTGGCAGATCGACGGCAGGGTCTCGCCCGAACTCGACGGCTGCCGCGACATCGACCTCGAATCCTCGGCGATGACCAACGCCCTTCCCGTGCGCCGCCTCCGCCTCGCGGACGGCGACCGCGCCGCGGCGCCCGCCGCGTACGTACGCGCCGCGGATCTGACCGTGGAGCGTGCCGACCAGAGCTACGCGCTCGTCCGCGACACGTCGGGCGCGCAGCGCTACGCGTACGCCGCGCCCGGCTTCGGCGTCGAGTGCCGCCTCACGTACGACGGTTCGGGTCTGCTCCGCGACTATCCGGGCCTCGCGATCCGCGTCGTCTGAGCGGCGGGATCGGCTCACGAGGAGCCGCCGAATCCTGTGCCGGGGAAGACACGTCGGCTCCGGGCTTGAGTCTCCGGTGGCTGGAAGGTCCAGACTCCCGGTCATGAGCGACGCACACCCGGAATCCCTCACCATCGGACAGCTCGCCGACCGTACCGGCGTCTCCGTACGCACCATCCGCCACTGGTCGGACGTCGGCGTGCTCACGCCCGACGGACGGTCCGCCGGCGGCTACCGGCTCTACGGCGCCGGATCCGTGGCACGCCTCGAACTGGTCCGCACACTGCGGGAGTTGGGGTTCGGCCTGGACGAGGTGAGCCGGGTCCTGCGGAGCGAGGCGACGGTCGCGGAGGTCGCCTCCGTCCATGTCGCCGCTCTGGACGCCCGTATCCGTGCGCTGAAGCTGAGCCGGGCCGTCCTGTCCACCGTCGCGGAACGCGGCTCCACCACTGAGGAGACGGCACTGATGAACAAGCTGGCGAGACTCTCCGTCGACGAACGCAGGCGCATCGTCGAGGACTTCATACGGGAGGTGTCCGACGGGGTCGAGGGCGCCCCGGACATGAGCGAGCGGCTGCGCCGCTCCCCGGTCGACCTGCCCGACGACCCCACCCCCGAACAGGTCGACGCCTGGCTCCAGTTGGCCGAACTGATACGGGACCCGGACTTCCGTGCCGGGATGCGCAGGATGCTCGAACTGAGCGCCCCCGGCTCGCACGGCGGACACATCTGGTTCACGCGGCATGTGATGGAGGAGGTACGCGAGGCACGCGAGGACGGAACGGGCCCCGAAGACCCGGACGCCGCGGGGGTGTTGAGCGGACTGTTCGGCGACGCCGACCGTGCCGAGGTCCTGGAGGCTCTCGACGTCGGGCTGGCGGCGGGAGCCGAGCGCTACCGCGAACTGCTCCACGCCGTCCGCGGGAACGACCAGCAACCCTCCCGCAGCGAGGACTTCACCTGGCTGGGCCGGGCGCTGCGGGCGGAGATCCGACGTGGCGCATCGTGACCTTGAAGCCGCCCAGCCCGTGCCGGGCGACGTCGCGGAAGCCGTGCCGCTCGTAGAAGGCGCGGGCCCGTGTGTTGACGGTGAGGACGTCGAGGAACAGCGCCCGGCCGCCTGCGGCCGCCGCCTCGGTGACCGTACGCAGCACACGGGCGCCGACGCCCTGCCCCTGGTGGTCCGGGTGGAGTTCGAGCCGGGCCAGGTAGAGCCGGTCCGGATGCTCCTCGACGACGAGATTGCCCGCGTCGGCGCCGCCGACGGTGACGACCTGCCACGATCCCGGCCTGAACACCCGCTCGTGGTACGCGCGTTGCTCGGCGTCGACCCAGCCGTGCACGGCGGCGACGTACGCGCCCATCGCGGCCTCGTGGACGCGCAGACAGAACGCGGAGTCCTCCCACGTCGCCGGGCGCAGAGCGACGTCCGCCACGTGGCTGCTCATGGTGCTGCTCCTCGGACCGGCTGCGGCGGGCCCGGGGAGCCGTGACGGCTGCGGCCCGCGGGCGCAGTCTCGCACGGCTCCCCGGTAGGCCCCTTACGCTCCCGTACGGCCCGCGGTCCCCGCTCCGCTCCGGTCCGGCTCAGGTGGTGCCGCCGTCCTCCCAGTCGGAGCAGACCGCCTTCGAGGAGCCCGAGGTGCAGACCTTGAGCGCGGCGTCCCGGCCCTCCGGATAGTTGCGGGTGTACTCGCCGGTCGTGAAGCGCGCCGTCCCCTCGCCCTTGACGCTCAGATACGCGACCGTCTTGTGGCCGTTGGCGAAGCCGTCCCGCACGTAGAGGTATTCCTTCTCGTCGCCGGAGTCGGGATAGAAGTCGACCCGTACCGACGAGCCGCCCTTCTTGCAGTACGCCGTGTAGTAGTCGGGATTGCTCGGCACGTTGACGCGGCCCCCGTCGCACTTCCAGGAGGCCGTGGTGCCTTCACCGGCCTGCGCCGCCTGGGCGGGCACGGTTCCGGCGCCGGTCACGGCGACGCCGAGCAGTGTCGCGGCGAGCGCCGCCTCGGTCCATGCGCGCCGGCGCGAGGCCGGCCGCAGACGTGGCGGGACAGAGCGGAGACGAGACGGCATGAGATCCCCCGTGGTAGATGCGGTGTCCGCCCGCCCGTGCGGGCCGGTCACGCGGCGCGGCATACAGCCGCGGCGCGTGACCGGCCCTTCGGCGGGCCGCACAGGTGACGGTAGGGAGGATCGTGCGGGCGTCCCAGCCCTTTCGGCCGTGCCCGTAACAGCCGTACGGGGGCGGGCGCGTGGGCCCGTCCCCGTACGGTCGTCAACTCCTCGCGTCAGCCGAGCAGTTCGTACGCCGGCAGGGTCAGGAACGGCTCGTACTTCTCATCCAGCGCGACCCGCAGCAGAAGCTCGTGCGCCCGCTGCCACTCGCCGGCCTCGAAGGTCTCGTCGCCCAACTCGGTGCGCAGTTCCGTCAGATCCTCGTCGGCGACGCGGCGCACCAGCTCCGGCGTGACGCGCAGCTCGCCCTCGGGGGCGTCGCGCAGCACCACTCCGGCGTTGACCCACTGCCAGATCTGCGAGCGCGAGATCTCGGCGGTGGCCGCGTCCTCCATGAGGCCGAAGATGGCGACGGCGCCCGAGCCGCGCAGCCACGCCTCGATGTAACGGGTGCCGACCTGAACGGCGTTGCGCAGCCCCGCGTATGTGGGCACCGCGTCCGTCGAGGCGACGTCGATCAGCTCCTCGGCGGTGACCTCCACGTCCTCGCGCAGCCGGTCCTTCTGGTTCGGGCGGTCGCCGAGCACCGCGTCGAAGGACTCCTGCGCGACGGGCACCAGGTCGGGGTGGGCCACCCAGGAGCCGTCGAAGCCGTCGGCGGCCTCGCGGTCCTTGTCGGCGCGCACCTTGGCGAACGCCTTCTCGTTGGCCTCCGGGTCGCGGCGGTTGGGGATCTGGGCGGCCATGCCGCCGATGGCGTGGGCGCCGCGCTTGTGGCAGGTGCGTACGAGCAGTTCGGTGTACGCGCGCATGAACGGTGCCGTCATCGTCACCGCGTTGCGGTCGGGCAGGACGAACGAGGGGCCCGCGTCACGGAAGTTCTTCACGATGGAGAAGAGGTAGTCCCAGCGGCCGGCGTTCAACCCCGAGGCGTGGTCGCGCAGTTCGTAGAGGATCTCCTCCATCTCGTACGCCGCGGTGATCGTCTCGATCAGCACGGTGGCCCGGACGCTGCCCTGCGGGACGCCGCAGTAGTCCTGGGCGAAGACGAAGATCTCGTTCCACAGCCGCGCCTCCAGGTGCGACTCCAGCTTCGGCAGATAGAAGTACGGGCCCTTGCCCATGTCGAGGAGGCGCTGGGCGTTGTGGAAGAAGTAGAGCCCGAAGTCGACGAGCGCGCCCGGCACTTGCTCGCCGTCCACGCGCAGATGGCGCTCGTCGAGGTGCCAGCCGCGCGGACGCATCACGACGGCGGGCATCTGCTCGGCGGGCCCCAGCTTGTAGGACTTGCCGGAGGACTCGTCGGTGAAGTCGATGGTGCGCTCGTAGGCGGCGATCAGATTGAGCTGGCCGCCGACGACGTTCTCCCAGGTGGGTGCCGAGGCGTCTTCGAAGTCGGCGAGCCAGACCTTCGCACCGGAGTTGCACGCGTTGATCGTCATCTTGCGGTCGGTCGGGCCGGTGATCTCCACCCGGCGGTCCTCCAGCGCCGGCGGACAGTCGGCCACCGTCCAGTCGCCGTCGCGGACATCGGCGGTGGTGGGGAGGAAGCCGATCGTCGAGGTGCGGGCGATCTCCGCCCGCCGCTCCGTGCGCTGTGCCATCAACTCGTCACGGCTCGGCGTGAATCGGCGGTGCAGGGCGGCCAGAAAGTCCAGCGCCCCGTCGGTCAGCACCTCCTCCTGACGCTCCACGGGAGTCGCGGCGACGATCTCGACGGCGGAGGGCGCTCCTGCGGGCATGGTGGGTCACTCCTTAAGGCGGCGGCGTGCGGTGGCCGCCACCGGATCGCGTGGTACCGGCACGGAGTGCCGCGGGGCGGGCGGCGCTCGTGGCAGCGGTCCGGTCTCCGCGGGCGAAGCACCGAACCCTTCTGAACAGTGGAGACTAGTTTCCTTATGGTGGAACAATCAAGGGTCTGTTGACGTCGAGAGACCTATGACACGTCCATCGGTCCGTGTGCTGACCCCGGGTGCCAGTCGGGTCCCGTCACGGGCGGACGCGGCGGACGGCACGAAGGGCGCGCACGGCGCGGACGAGGTGCTGGGTTCCGTGCCCGTACGGTGCGAAACCCGTACGGGCCGGGGCGTGTTCGCGGCTCCGTTCACGTCGCGCGCTCCGCCCGCGTCGTCATGCGCCGGTGCGCCGCAGCCGTTCCAGGTCCTGCGGGGTGTCGATGTCCGCGGGGTCGGCGATGTCGCCGCACTCGACCAACTCGATCTCGTCCGCGTGTGTGCGCAGATACTCACGCGCCCCCTGATCGCCCTCCGCGCTCTTCGCGATCCCCGGCCAGTGGTCCGCCCCGAACAGCACGGGATGTCCGCGGCGCCCTCCGTAGGCGGCGGCCGCCAGCACGCCGGGCGAACGCCCGAGCACCCGCACCCGGCCGACCGCGCCCGCGCCGATGCCCGGCTGGTCGACGAGCAGCACCAGCGCGGCGTCCGTGCCCGTACCGGTCAGGGAGTCCAGGCCGAGCCGCAGCGACGTGCCCATGCCCGACTCCCAGTACGGGTTGTCCAGCACGGTGCAGCCCGAGAGTTCGGCCCGTGCCCGCACCTGTCCGGCGGCGGCGCCCAGCACCACGTGCACGCGTTCGCAGCCGCCCGAGCGCAGCGTGCGCACGGCGTGCTCCACCAACGGCCGCCCGCGCAGCGGCAGCAGCGCCTTGGGCCGCCCGCCCAGTCGCCGTCCGCCGCCGGCCGCGAGCAGCAGCCCGGCCACCGCGGGGGCCGGTGCCTCCGCCTCGTCCCTGTGCCGTCCGGTCGTCATGCGGACCTCTCCTCGTGCGGGCTCGCCGCCGTGCTGTGCCGTGTTCTGTCCTGCGGTCCCGCGCTGCGCGTCCGCGTCGTGGTGTGCCGTCCGTCGTTCCCCGTCCGCCTTCCTACCGTCTCGCGGCCCGGCGCGCGCCATCGGTGACGTACATCCATAACGCACGATTCGGTACGAGGGGTGTGAGGCGTTGCGAACTCGGCGTCGTACGCCCCGAATTTCGCCCTCCGTGTGGCGCGATGTGCAGAGAGTGTCGTTTACTTGGGCGGGCCGGTGGCGTTCGATCCTGTGGGGGACAGACGCACGGCGCCATCTCTGTGGGGGAGAACTGTGGTGCGAAGCGATGCTGTGGGGCAGCGTGGGATATCAGTGGTCGACGGCGGGCGCGACCCGCGCGTCGCCGGACTGAGCGCTGCCGTGTCCCGCCTCCGGGACGAACTGGACGCCTACCCCGCCCAGTTGCGCGACAGGCGCGCCGCCGAGGACGAACTGGCCGCGCTCGACGCACGGATCGCCGCGGGCGGCCCGACGTGCGAGGAGCTGCGCCACTCGCTGCTCCAGATCCTCGCGGCCGTGGGCTCGGTGAGCGCGCTCTCGGAGCCGCTCTCCGGGCTGCGGAACGCGATAGAGCTCTTCGGCGAGCCGTCGGGGTACCGCAGGCTCAACTGAGCCCGGCGGCAGGGCGGTTCACCGGCGTCCTGTCCGCCGTGCCCGATCTGCCCGTCCCGTCCCGTCGTGGTGTCGGCGGGACGTCAGGGAATCGTTCCAGTCCTTACGTGCCGATGACGCACGGGCCCGAGCGGTGGCCGTGGTGTGCCCCCGGCGTCAGCGTGGCCCGGTGAGGGCAAGCGGAGGCACGTCATCCGCCCTGCGCCCCACGGGCGTCGCCCTCTCCGTGCCGGCCGGCAGAGGGGCTGCTGATCTTGGACGTTTTCCCTGCCCGCGACCCGTCCCCGCGCGGTGCGCGCCGAGGTCACCGTGGCGTACGCCGTGACCGTGCCGTGCGGGGTCACCGGTACGTACGGACGGATCGTCCCGTACGGACCGAACGGGCCCGGCGTGCTCAACGGGCCGTCGCACGGCGGTGGTTGAGCGGCTGCGTTGCGGTGCTGGTGCGGGGAGTGCGGGCCGTGCCGGTGGGCGTGGTCGTCGCCGGGGTGGTGGCGCTGAGCAGCATGGCGCTGGTGCTGCACGCGGTGGACGCCTGGCCGTTCGCGCGTCCCGACGCAACGTCCCGGCCCGTGCCCGGCGCCCGGCTCCCGCTGCCGCCGTCCGCCGTGGGCTCCGGCGTGACGCCCCCGGACGGACCGCAGGACGGCGGCGCAATGGGCGGCCCCGGCATGGGCAGTCCCGGGATGAGCGGTCCCGGCATGAGCGGCGGCATGGGCATGGCCCCCGGAGGTTCCGGCGGAGCGGGGGACTGCGGATGTACGGCGACGTGGCATGTCGACGCCCAGAGCGAGGACTTCCGGGCCACGGTGCGGGTCACCGCCACGACGGCCACGGCCGTCCGCGGCTGGCAGGTCAGTTGGCGTTGGGCGGACGGCCGGCGCCTGGTCGACGGCTGGAACGGGACCTTCCGCGCCTCGGGGACCTCGGTCTCCGTGCGCGGACGCGAGGGCCGCATGCGGATTCCTCCGGGAGGCACCACGACGTTCGGTCTCCGGGCCACCGGAACCGGCAGCCCCGCCCCGCGGCTGACCTGCCGCACCCTGTGACGTGCGGCCCCGTCGCGCCGTACAGCCCCGCTCGTACGGTCAACACCCCACGCCCGCGCGGGAGTTCAGCCGCCGTTCGTGCCGTTCGTGCCGTTCGTGCCGTTCGCGCCCGAGCTGGCGAGCGCCTTGGAGAGCTGCTCGGCGACCTCGTGCATCAGCGGGACGAACTTCTCCGTCGCCGCCTCCGTGACCCGCCCGGCCGGTCCGGAGATCGAAATCGCCGCCGCCGTCGGGGAGTCGGGCACCGAGACGGCGATGCAGCGCACGCCCAGCTCCTGCTCGTTGTCGTCCGTCGCATAGCCCGCCTCGCGGACGTGCTCCAGTGCGGCCAGAAAGCCGTCCGGCGTGGTGATGGTGCGCTCGGTCGCCGCGGGCATCCCCGTACGGGCGAGCAGCGCGCGCACCTGATCCGGTGCGGTATCGGCCAGCAGCGCCTTGCCGACGCCCGTGGAGTGCGGCAGCACACGGCGTCCGACCTCCGTGAACATCCGCATCGAGTGGCGTGAGGGCACCTGCGCGACGTAGACGACCTCGTCGCCGTCCAGCAGCGCCATGTTGGCCGTCTCACCGGTCTCCTCGACCAGCCGCGCCAGATACGGGCGCGCCCAGGTGCCCAGCAGCCGGGAGGAGCTCTCGCCGAGCCGGATGAGGCGCGGGCCCAGCGCATAGCGCCTGTTGGGGTGCTGGCGTACATAGCCGCAGGCCACGAGGGTGCGCATCAGCCGGTGGATCGTCGGCAGCGGGAGTCCGCTGCTGCCGGACAGTTCGCTCAGTCCGACCTCGCCGCCCGCGTCGGCCATCCGCTCCAGCAGATCGAAGGCGCGCTCCAGGGACTGGACGCCGCCCGAGCCGCCGGACTGTCCCGCGGAGCCGCCGGAGGGGCTCGCGGGGGCGGGTGCGCTGGCGGCGGGGTCTGGACGGTCGGACGACGGCACGTCGCGTTCCTTTCCTGCGGGATGGGGCGCATGCTACCGGCCGCGGACCGGCCGCCTCGCGGTCGTCGATCATGCGGACCCCCGGAGAATCCCGAGCCGGGACCGGAACGATCGCGGGAGGAGATCCGCGGCAGATTCTGGATATCGGAAGGGTACTTCCAATTAACGGAACCCACCACGGACTGTGTCTTGACGGGGCAGCGGCCCGGCCGGAGGATCGAGCCTCAACAGATTGTTGAAAGCGAAGGGGTGTGGTCCGGTGACCGGCGTCCAACTCGTCCTGCGCTCCACGCGCGTCGTCACCCCCGAGGGTACGCGGGCCGCGTCCGTCGGCGTCGCGGACGGACGGATCACGGAGGTGGGTCCCCACGACGCTCCGGTGCCCGCCGGCGCGCAGCTCGTCGACGCCGGCGACGACGCGGTGCTCCCCGGCCTCGTCGACACCCACGTCCACGTCAACGACCCGGGCCGCAGCCACTGGGAGGGCTTCGCCACCGCGACCCGCGCCGCGGCGGCCGGCGGCATCACCACGCTCGTCGACATGCCGCTCAACTCCCTGCCGCCGACCACCACCGTCGGCCATCTGCGGACCAAGCAGCAGAGCGCGCGGCCCCAGGTGTACGTCGACACCGGCTTCTGGGGCGGCGCCGTCCCGGACAACGTGGCCGATCTGCGGCCGCTGCACGAGGCGGGCGTGTTCGGCTTCAAGTGCTTCCTCTCGCCGTCCGGCGTCGAGGAGTTCCCCCGACTCGGCCCGGACGAACTGAAGTCGGCGCTCACCGAGATCGCCGGGTTCGGCGGGCTGCTCATCGTCCACGCCGAGGACCCCGCGCATCTGGACGCCGCACCGCAGCGGGGCGGACCCGCCTACGCGGACTTCCTCGCCTCCCGGCCGCGCGCCGCGGAGAACGACGCGATCGACCGACTCATCGCGCTGGCCCGCGAGTTGGACGCGCGCGTCCACGTCCTGCATCTCTCCTCCTGCGACGCGCTGCCCGCCCTCGCGCGCGCCCGGCGGGAGGGCGTGGCGCTCACCGTCGAGACCTGCCCGCACTTCCTCACGCTGTGCGCGGAGGAAGTCCCGGACGGGGCGACGGAGTTCAAGTGCTGTCCGCCCATCCGCGAACGCGCCAACCAGGACGCCCTGTGGCAGGGCCTGGCCGAGGGCGTCGTCGACTGCGTCGTCTCCGACCACTCGCCCTGCACCGCGGATCTGAAGGACGGCGACTTCGGCACGGCCTGGGGCGGCATCTCCTCGCTCCAACTCGGGCTGCCCGCCGTGTGGTCCGCGGCCCGCGAGCGCGGGCACACCCTCGACGACGTCGTGCGCTGGATGTCCGCGGGACCCGCACGGCTCGCCGGACTGGACGGCCGCAAGGGAGCCGTCGCGCCGGGCCACGACGCCGACTTCGCGGTCCTCGCCCCGGAGCGGACCTTCACCGTCGACCCGGCCGGGCTGCACCACCGCAACCCGGTCACGGCGTACGCGGGCAGCACGCTGCACGGCGTCGTACGGAGCACCTGGCTGCGCGGCGAGCGGATCGCCGAGGACGGCAGGCCGCTGCGGCAGTCCGGACGGCTGATCGAACGGGACGGGCGGACCGTACGGAGCGAGCCGCCGGGGGAGCCGGACCGAACGGCGCCGCCCCGCTGAACAGCCGGGCCGCGCAGACCAGTTGACCCCAGCCGATCCCGTACACCGATCCGATTCCGCACACCCTGCCGATCCCATGCACCGATCCAGTCCACCGATCCGCTCCGATCCATCGAGCCGATCCATCGAGCCGACCGAGAGGCACCGCATGACGCACCCGCCGCGCTTCACCGGCGCCGCGAACCCGTACGCGGGCGGCGATCCGTACGCCGACTACCGCACCGCCGACCTCCCCTTCGCCCACCTTCCGGACCTGGCCGACCGCCGTCTGGGCGCCTCGGTGATCGCCGCGAACGACGAGTTCTTCGCCGAGCGCGAGAACCTGCTCAAGCCCTCGCGTGCCGAGTTCGACCCCGAACGCTTCGGCCACAAGGGCAAGATCATGGACGGCTGGGAGACCCGCCGCCGGCGCGGCACCGGCGCCGCCGCCCCGCACCCGGCCGGAGACGACCACGACTGGGCCCTCGTACGGCTCGGAGCGCCCGGCGTCGTACGCGGAGTCGTCGTCGACACCGCACACTTCCGCGGCAACCACCCGCGGGCCGTCTCCGTCGAGGCCGCCTGTCTGCCGGGCACGCCCTCGCCCGAGGAGCTGCTCGCGGAGGACACCGCGTGGACGGTGCTCGTCCCGGAGACGGAGGTGGGCGGGCACGCCGCCAACGGATTCACCGTCGAGGACGCCCGGCGCTATACGCATCTGCGCCTCAACCAGCACCCCGACGGCGGTGTCGCGCGGCTGCGCGTGTACGGCGAAGTCGCCCCGGATCCCGAGTGGTTGACGGCGCTGGGCACCTTCGACCTCGTCGCGCTGGAGAACGGCGGCACCGTCCAGGACGCCTCCGACCGCTTCTATTCGCCGCCCGGCAACACGATCCTGCCCGGCCGTTCACGGCAGATGGACGACGGCTGGGAGACGCGCCGCCGCCGCGACACCGGCAACGACTGGATCCGCTACGCGCTGACCGCGCAGGCCGAGGTGCGCGCCGTGGAGATCGACACGGCGTACCTCAAGGGCAACGCGGCGGGCTGGGCGGCGCTGTGGGGCAGGGACGCCCCAGCGGACGGGAACGGGAACGGGAACGCGGACGAGGGCGCCGAGGGCGAGTGGCGCGAACTGCTCCCGCGTATCCGGCTCCAGCCCGACAGCCCGCACCGCTTCCTGCTGCCGCCCGGCACCCCGCCCGTCACCCACGTACGGCTCGATGTCTTCCCCGACGGCGGCATTTCGCGGCTGCGCCTGTACGGATCGCTCACCGAGCGAGGCGCCCGTGACCTGGCCGAAAGGCACCGGAAGCGAGCCTCGGAAGAGTGAACGTCCGGGAAAAATCCCTTACTTGGCGTTGACATGTCATCTACGCGCGTCAGCATGGAGGCATGAGATTCCCCCCACGAATCGCGCGCATCAGCGCCATCAGTGCCCTGTCCCTCGGCCTTCTCGTCGGCGGTCCGGCCGCGCTCGCCCAGGCGACCGCGGACGCGCCGAAGGCCTCCGCGCCCGCGGTCGTCGCGCCCGCGGACGTCGGGAAGATCTGCGAGTCGAAGCTTCCCAAGGAGGCGCACGAGACGCTCGACCTCATCGACAAGGGCGGCCCCTACCCGTACCCGCAGGACGGGACCGTCTTCGAGAACCGTGAGGGCATCCTCCCGGACCAGGACTCCGACTACTACCACGAGTTCACCGTGGAGACGCCCGGCTCCGACGACCGCGGCGCCAAGCGGATCGTGACCGGTGAGGAGAAGCAGGAGGACTACTACACCGAGGACCACTACGAGTCCTTCGACAAGGTCGACTTCACCTGCTGACCTGCTGACCTGCTGCGTCAGAGCGGTGCCCGGCCGGCCCTGCGCGGGCCG
>NZ_LJGW01000719.1 GCF_001751255.1 Streptomyces nanshensis
CGCCGGCCGGCCCGCGCACGGCGCCGCCGCCGACGGACTGCCGCACACCCGGGTCGAGGCGTCCGGCGGCAAATGCGGGCGCGGCTGGGAGCATGCCCGTCCCGGCCTCCAGGTCTTCACGCTGCACAACGGGTCCGACCGGGCGGCCGAGGTGTATCTGAGGGACGCCCACAGCGGCGCCGTACACGGCGAGATCGACGGCATCGGGCCGGGCACGACCCGCACCCTGCGCGCCGATCTCGGCGACGGCACCTACTCCTTCGCCTGTTTCCCGGACGACGGCGCACCCGCCGTCGGACCCGAGGTCCGGGTACACGGCGGCAAGGGACGCCCCGGCGGCCCCGCCGCCCGCCCCGTCGACCAACACGACCTGATTCCGCCCACGTTGAGCTATCAGCACTGGATCGAAGGACGGATGGGCCCGCTCCTCGAGAAGACGGAGAAGCTGCGTTCGGCCGTCGACGACGGCGATCTCGCGCGGGCCCGCGCGGCGTGGCTGCCCGCGCATCTCACGTACGAGCGGATGGGCGCCGCGTACGGCACGTTCGGCGACGCGGACGCGGCGATCAACGGCACCACGGCGAGTCTGCCGGGCGGCGTGCACGACAAGGACTTCACCGGGTTCCACCGCATCGAGCACGGGCTGTGGCACGGAGCCTCGGCGTCCTCCCTCCGCCCGTTCGCGGACCGGCTGGTCAAGGACGTACGCACCCTGCGCAAGGACTGGAGCCAGGCGCGCATGGACCCCCTGGACCTCGGTCTGCGCGCGCACGAAATCCTCGAGAACACCGTGCAGTTCGAGCTGACCGGCCGCACCGACTACGGCAGCCACAGCAACCTCGCCACGGCCCGCGCCAACCTCGACGGCACCCGCGTCGCCCTGTCCCGGCTGCGCCCGCTGCTCGCCTCGCGCTATCCGCGGATGGGGCGGCTGGAGGACGAACTGGACGGCATGCAGGCACGGTTGGACGGTCACGAGCACGACGGACACTGGACGACGCTGGACGAACTCGGCCGCAGGGACCGCGAGAAGGTCAACGCCGACGCGAGCGAGCTGGTGGAGCGGCTGGCGGACATCGCCGCCCTGTGCGACGTACGGAGAACCCGATGACGGACGACGACGAGGTACGCCGCGACGAGGTGCGCCGCGACGAGGTGCGCCGGCGCGGCTTCCTGCGCGGGGCGGCCGTGGGCGTCGGCGGCGCCCTGGCCGGTACGGGGTTCGTCGCCGCGGACCACAGCGCGGCGGAGGGCCGCCCGGGGACGGCCCCGGCGGCCGCCGAGACCGGGACCGGCCCCTACACGCACACCGGCCCCTACGCGGGTCCCTACGCGGACACCGGCGCCGAAGTGCCCTTCCACGGCGTCCATCAGGCGGCCATCCTCACCCCGCCCAGGCGCGCCACCGCCTTCGTCTCCTTCGACGTCACCGCCGAGAAGCGGGCCGAACTCGCCGATCTGCTGCGCACGATCACCGAGCGGGCCCGTCTCCTGACGCGGGGCGGCACACCGTCCCCCACCGGGATCACCGCGCCGCCGCCCGACTCCGGGATCCTCGGCCCCCGGCCGCCCTCGGGAGGGCTCTGTCTGACGGCGGCGGTCGGCGCGTCCCTCTTCGACGACCGCTTCGGACTGGAGGGGCGCAAGCCCCGCCATCTGCGCGCCATGGAACCGTTCCCGGACGACGACCTCGACGAGGACCGCTGCCACGGCGACCTGAGCCTCCAGTTCTGCGCCGACGACCGGGACACGGTGTTGCACGCGCTGCGCGACGTCGCCCGGCACACCCGGGGCGCCATGCAGGTCCGCTGGCGCATCGACGGGTTCTCCAACCCGCCCCGCCCGTCGGGCGCTCCGCGCAACCTCCTGGGGTTCAAGGACGGCACCGCCAACCCGTCGCCGCGCGACGCACGTGCCATGGAGCGTCTGGTGTGGGTGGGACGCGGCTCCGGGGAGCCCGCCTGGGCCGTCGGCGGCAGCTACCAGGTCGTACGGCTGATCAGGATGCTGGTGGAGTTCTGGGACCGGGTCTCGCTCACCGAGCAGGAGCGGATGTTCGGCCGCAACCGCGAGACGGGAGCGCCGCTCGACGGCGACCACGAGACCGACGTCCCGCGCTACTCCCGCGATCCCAAGGGCGATGTGATCCCCCTGGACAGCCATATCCGCAGGGCCAATCCGCGTACGGCCGGCACCGGCGAGCAGCGGCTCCTGCGCCGCGCGTACAACTACGACCTCGGCACCGACCCCAACGGCAACCTCGACATGGGGCTTCTCTTCGTCTGCTACCAGCAGGACCTGGAGCGGCAGTTCGAGACGGTGCAGAAGCGCCTGGAGGGCGAGCCGCTCGTCGACTACGTATCGCCGTTCGGCGGCGGCTACTTCTTCGCGCTCCCGGGCGTACGGGACGGCTCGGACTGGCTGGGCCGCGGCCTGCTCGCCGGCAAGAACACCTGACACCCGCCGACATCTGACACCCGCCGAACGCCGACTGCCCGTCCAGGGTCAATTCTTGGCATGTTCTCTCTGAAGAGAAGGTCACTTGCGGGTCATCGGAAGTCGACCGCGCGATGGTGAACTGCGTGCCGGGGACGGGCGGTTCGACCGCGCCCCCGTCCGCAGGGAAGCACCATCCGGAGCGCAGTGGAGGGCAGGCCGCATGGGAAGCGCAGCCAGAAGGACGGGCGCACATCGCTGGGTCGCACTGGCCGGAGCCGCGGCGCTGACCGTCCTCGGCGGGTCGGCGCCCTCCTGGGCCTCCGCGCCCGCCTCGCACCACCGACCGGGCCCGGCCACACCGGTCAAGCACCTGGTGGTCATCTTCGACGAGAACATCTCCTTCGACCACTACTTCGCGACGTACCCGAAGGCCGCGAACACGGACGGCACGACGTTCCACCCGTCCCGGCACACCCCGAAGGACATCGACAATCTGCGCACCGCGGGGCTGCTGAAGAAGAACCCGAACCAGTACCTGCCCAAGCGCCTCACGCCCGAACAGGCCGTCACCTGCGACCAGAACCACTCCTACGGGCCGGAGCAGTACGCCTACAACGGCGGCAAGGCCGACAAGTTCGTGGAGAACACCGACTCCGGCAAGTGCTCGGGCGACCTCTTCGGCGAACCCGGCCTGGGCATGGACTACTACGACGGCAACACCGTCACCGCGATGTGGAACTACGCCCAGCACTATGCCCTCAGCGACCGCTCGTTCGGCTCCGCGTACGGGCCCTCGACGCCCGGCGCGATCGAACTGGTCTCGGGCCAGACGCACGGCATCGTCTCCACCGACCCCGAGTCGTCGACCGAGCATCCCGAGCAGACCGACGAGCCCGACCCGGCCGCGGTCTCCTCACCCGACGCCAAGGGCGTCGGCACGATGATCAACGACCCCGATCCGGCGTACGACGACTGCAGCGGCGACGACCACACCAAGGACGACTCCTTCGCGAAGCTGGGCGGCAAGAACATCGGCGACCGCCTCAACGAGAGGTCCGTGAGCTGGGGTTGGTTCCAGGGCGGCTTCCGCCCCGGCAAGGCGTGGGACGGCGAGGAGAACCACCACGCCGAGTGCGGCGACGTCAAACACAAGAACGTCGGCGGCGAGGAGGTCGTGGACTACAGCCCGCACCACAACCCCTTCGCGTACTACGCGTCGACGGCCAACCCGCACCACATCTCGCCCGAGTCGGTCTCCGAGATCGGGCACGACGGCCGGGCCAACCACAACTACGACCTGACGGACTTCGACGCGGCCCTGAAGTCGGCACATCTGCCCTCGGTCAGCTTCCTGAAGGCACCGGCGTACCAGGACGGCCACGCCGGCTACTCCGACCCGACCGACGAACAGCACTTCCTCATCAAGCAGATCAACAAGATCCAGCAGGCGCCGCAGTGGAAGGACACCGCGGTCGTCCTGGCCTACGACGACTCCGACGGCTGGTACGACCACGTCTACGCCAAGCCGCAGAACGGCTCCAAGGACACGACCGAGGACACCGGCGGCAAGCCCGTGGACGCGCCGGCCTGCCGCAAGGGCCCGAAACCCGCGGGCGGTTACATGGACCGCTGCGGTCCCGGTACGCGCCAGCCGCTGATGGTCATCTCGCCCTACAGCAAGGTCAACAAGATCGACCACACGCAGACCGAGCAGACCTCCATCACCAAGTTCATCGAGCAGAACTGGCACACGTCCGCCATCGGCGACCACGCCTTCGACGCGCGGGCGAACTCGCTGAACGGCCTGTTCGACTTCCGGCACCCCAACGGCAAGCAGGTGCTGCTGAAGAAGGACGGCTCGGTGAAGTCCGTGAGCGGGATCCCGGACGTCAGCCCGGTGAAGACACAGATCCAGAACCGGACCGCGGGACGCGAGGAACTGACCGAATCGGACCTCCCCATCCCGGGCGTCGCCCTCGGCATCGGCGCACTCGTCCTCGTCCTCGGCACCGCGGCCACGATCTTGGCCGTCCGCCACCGCCGCACGACCTGACACCACGGGGCTGTGACGCCGGGCCTGTGGGGGGCCCGGTGTCACTCCCGCCGACCCCCTCAACTCGTAGCAGCACGGGCGGCCACGTTGGGCGCAGACGTCCGGGAAGACGCAGGCGCGGTGCCGGACTGCTGCCACCCGCCCACGAGGCGAAGGAGTGCGGCCGCTCGCGCCCCCGCGCGAGAGGCCGGGCTCCGACGGCCAACGGCGGGACGCCACCCGCACCGCACGGCCCCGGGCCGAAGGCCAGACCGGCGGGCCCCGCCGCCAGGCGGCCCACGCGCTACCCCCGCTTCGCCGCCACCACCGCGTCGAAGACCTCCCGCTTCGGCACCCCCGACCGCTGTGCCACCGCCGCGATCGCCTCCTTGCGGTGCTCGCCCGCCTCCTCGCGTACCGCGACCCGGCGGGCCAGTTCCGCCGCGTCCGGCTCCTCGCCGTCGCTCTCGTCGGCACCGGAGACGACGACGGTGATCTCGCCCCGTACGCCCTCCGCGGCCCACTCCGCCAACTCCTCCAGCGGGCCGCGCCGTACCTCCTCGTACGTCTTGGTCAGCTCCCGGCACACCGCCGCGCGCCGCTCGCCGCCGAAGACCTCGGCCATCGTCCGCAGTGACTCCGCGAGGCGCCGCGGCGACTCGAAGTACACGAGCGTGCGCCGCTCGCCCTCCGCCTCGCGCAGCCGAGAGCGCCGCTCGCCCGCCTTGCGCGGCAGGAACCCCTCGAAGCAGAACCGGTCGACGGGGAGCCCCGAGAGCGCCAGCGCCGTCAGCACCGCGGACGGTCCCGGCACCGCCGTCACGCCGACGCCCCGCCGTACCGCCTCGGCCACCAGCCGGTAGCCGGGGTCGGAGACGGACGGCATGCCCGCGTCCGTCACCAGCAGCACCCGCGAACCGGACTCCAGCGCGTCCGCCAACTCCGCGGTGCGCGCTGCCTCGTTGCCCTCGAAGTACGACACGACGCGACCCCGCGGGCGTACGTCCAGCGCCTGTGTCAGGCGCCGCAGCCGCCGGGTGTCCTCGGCGGCGACGACGTCGGCCTCCTCGAGTTCGCGGGCGAGGCGCGGGGGTGCGTCCGCGACGTCCCCGATGGGTGTTCCGGCCAGTACGAGCGTCCCTGTCACGCGCCCATCCTCGCAGGGGCCCGGCACGGGCCGTACGCCCGCACAGCGCCGCCGTACGCGAGCCGACGCACGCACAGCGGCCACGGCCGCCCCGCACGGCGGCTCGCACGACCGCCCCGCATGGCGGCCCCGTACGCCCGCACTGTTGCGCGGAGTTCACATGCGGGCACTCGCGCACGGGACGGTTCCTTACGATGGCCCGGTGACGACCAGCGAGACCGCGGCGCAGAGCCGTCCAGCACAGGCCGAGGACCCCCTGCCCACGTGGCAGGCCCGCCTGCGCCGCTTCGGCTACACGGAGCGGGCCCGGGTCGGTACGCGTGAGCGGCTGGTGCCGCCCTTCCCCAAGCCGGACCTCCGCTTCGGCGCCGTCTTCGGCCTCTCGCCGCAGGCCGCGGCCGGGCTGGCGCGCTGGGCGGCGTGGGGCGCTCCGCTGCTGGTCGCGCTCTTCGCCGGCGTGCTCCGCTTCTGGCAGCTCGGCTCGCCGCACGCCGTGATATTCGACGAGACGTACTACGCCAAGGACGCCTGGTCCCTCTTCCAGTACGGCTACGAGGGGAGCTGGCCGGACAAGGCCAACGACCAGATCCTCGCGCCGCACCAGAAGATCCCGCTCTCGCCCGACGGCGCCTACGTCGTCCATCCGCCGGCCGGGAAGTGGATCATCGGCGTCGGGGAGTGGCTGTTCGGACTGCAGCCCTTCGGCTGGCGCTTCATGACCGCCCTCCTCGGCACGCTGTCGGTGCTGATGCTGTGCCGTATCGGACGGCGGCTGTTCCGCTCGACGGCGCTGGGCTGTCTCGCCGGTGCGCTGATGGCCGTGGACGGGCTGCACTTCGTGATGAGCCGCGCCGCGCTGCTGGACCTGGTGCTGATGTTCTGGGTGCTGGCGGCCTTCGGCTGTCTGCTGCTGGACCGGGACCGGACGCGGGCGAGACTCGCGGACGCCCTGCCCGACGATCCGTCCGCCCCGCCGGGCGCCGGCCCGGGATCCGGCCAGGGTTCGGGTCCGGGGGCAGGACCTCCGGAGACCGCGGACCCGGACGTCCCGCACATCCCGCACGCGGCCTCCGCCCCCGTGAAGCCCTTCGCGTCACGCGTGCCACACGCGGATCACGTGCCCCTCGCGGACGCACCAGGCGGCGCACCGGGCAACGGCCGCGCCCCCGCGTCCTCCCAGGCGCCTCCGCCCGGTGTGGGCGCCGCCGGCGTCCGCCCCGATCCCCTCGTCGGCGCCACCGCCCGCTTCGGGCTGCGTCCCTGGCGCCTCGCGGCCGGGCTCTGCCTCGGCCTCGCCTTCGCCACCAAGTGGAACGGCCTGTACGTGCTGGCCGCGTTCGGCCTGATGACCGTGCTGTGGGACATGGGCGCACGCCGCAGCGCCGGTGCGCCCCGGCCCTTCGCCGCGATGCTCCGCAGGGACGCCCTCCCGGCGTTCGTCTCCACGGTCGCCGTGGCCTTCGTCACGTACGTCGTCTCCTGGACGGGCTGGTTCGCCACCTCCGGCGGCTACTTCCGCAACTGGGCGGAGAAGGACGGCGCGGGCGGCGCGTGGGGCTGGCTGCCCGGACCGCTGCGCAGCCTCTGGCACTACGAGTCGGAGGTCTACGACTTCCACGTCGGACTGACCTCCGGCCACCCCTACGAGTCCAATCCGTGGAGCTGGCTGATCCTGGGCCGCCCCGTCTCGTACTTCTACGAGTCGCCGAAGGCGGGCCACGACGGCTGCACCGCACAGGGCGAGGGCTGCGCGCGCGAAGTCCTCGCGCTGGGCACGCCGTTGCTGTGGTGGGCGGCCGCCTTCGCGTTGGTCTACGTCCTCTACCGCTGGCTGCTGCGCCGCGACTGGCGCGCGGGCGCGGTGCTGTGCGGGGTCGCGGCGGGCTATCTGCCGTGGTTCCTGTACCAGGAGCGGACGATCTTCCTCTTCTACGCGGTCGTCTTCCTGCCGTTCCTCTGCCTCGCCCTGGCGATGACGATCGGCGCGCTGGCCGGGCCGCCGGGCGTGGGGGAGCGCAGACGCACCGCGGGCATCATCGGCTCGGGCGTCCTGGTGCTGCTCATCGTCTGGAACTTCGTCTACTTCTGGCCCATTTACACGGGGCAGACGATTCCGATGGACGCGTGGCGCGGCCGGATGTGGTTCGAGACATGGATCTAGCCACGGAACGGCGTGCCGAAAAATGGAGCCGGTAATTCCGCAATAGCCTTCCGCTCTTTGCGGAACGGGCCCGCGCGGGCTTTTCCGTACGGTCGTGGCGGCTGCGTCCATGCTGCGTACGCGCTGTGCCCGGATTCGCCGCGTGCGCCGAACAGGCGTTGTCCGGCGGGCAGTTGGGCGGCGTACCGGCCGGGCGTGGCACGTCCCCCGAACAGCAAATTCCGCTTTGCCGCCGTATGGCGTCCGTTGATAGCGTTCCGAACGCACAAACCGACTGATTTTTTGATGTGCAACGGGGGATTGGTTCATGAATAAGCGGCTCACTGTCACGGTCGCCTGCGCCGTGGCCGGCGCGATGTGCGGGATCACCGCATACACGGCGAACGCCACGTCCGCGGACGGCGACCGGGACGCAACTCCGCCGCGTGCGGCGGAAGATGTCCGGACCCAGGGCGCCGGCGCCGACGAGATCTGCGCGATCCTGGGGATCGGCAGCGGCGCGGCGGGCGCTTCCAAGGCACTGGCCAAGGGCGCGTCCTGGGTGGGAATCGGCGCCAGCATCGGGTGTTACTGGTACTCGCAGGGGAAGAAGGCGACCCCGGCGGAAAAGCGCGCCGTGATGCTGAAGTCGTACAAGAACTACCAGGCGAAGAGCGACCTCGGGAAGCTCGATGCGCTCGGCTACTACTGCCGTAAGGACGACGGCGGCGGAAGCAGCGGCGGCACCGATCTCGCTCCCGCCGAGCCGCAGCCCAAGGCGGGGTGGAGGACGATCGTCATGAAGGGCGTCTCATACAAGTGCACCGCGACACACGACTGAACAGCCGCCGCGGCGCCGGCCACGGAGAGCGGTTCTGGCTCTCCGTGGCGGTGGTCTTCGTGAGCCTGCTGTGGATCACCCAGGACTTGGCCCTGTGGGCGACGGTGATATGCGTCGCCGGTGCGGTCGGGGGAGCGCTCGCGGCGCTCCACTTCGGACGGCACTACCTTCGCTCGCGCCGCGACGGCCCACGCTGAGGTTCCTCCGGCGGGACGGTGTCTCGCCGCGCGGGCCCATGCGTACACGGCGGTCCGGGGCCGAACCGGCCCCGGACGGCAGGGTGATGAGGCATCGCGGCCCACGGCGACGGCGAGCCTGGACGGCACGACCGGCACGATCGGTACGACCGCGGACGGTACGAGGGCCGGGTCGGCCGGGCGGTGAGCGCCCCGAGGCCCCGGGCCGGGTGACATCCCGGCGAAATATCGGTGACCCGTGTGTGGTTCCCGAGTGACGCCGGATTGACGGGAGTTGGGGGCTTCCGGCTGGACACGGCGGGCCCTTGCGTAAGGCTCCGCCACGGCTCCTGCACCGGATCCGCTGATTATTCGGATCCGGATCCCGTCCATATGTGACCGAAGGGGGATACCGGCGGCACGTGATGTTGCATGCGTGCTCTAGGGTGCCTCGGACAGGTCCTCGGCCGCATGGCCGGGGCGGGGTGGAGGGGCAGATTCTCAGATGCGTGACACTCAGAAGATGGCGCTCATCGGTGGCGCCGCGGCAGTCGTCGTCGGTGCGACCGGCTTCGGCGTCTACGCGCTCGTCGGAGGTGACGGAGAGGACAGCGGCAAGGGGAGCGTGACCGCGTCGGGTGACGGCAAGGGCCAGGAGAAGGTCAAGAAGAGCCCGCCCAGCGCCGCGGAGGTCCGTACGACCGCGAAGCGGTTCCTGACGGCCTGGTCGTCCGGCGACGCGAAGAAGGCCGCGGCCCTCACCGACGACAAGGCGCAGGCCGCCCGCAGCCTGAAGGGGTTCCACGACGAGGCCCACGTCTCGAAGGTGAAGCTGACGCCCGACTCCGCCTCCGGCGCGCAGGTGCCGTTCGGCGTGACGGCGCAGATCTCCTACGCACAGCAGACTTCCACGTGGACCTACCCCTCCTCCCTCAAGGTCGTACGTGACGACAAGAGCGGCGACGCGGTCGTCCAGTGGAAGCCGACGGTCATCAACCCGAAGCTGAAGGACGGCCAGTCGGTCAAGACCGGCAAGGCGGGCACCCCGCCCATCAAGGCCGTCGACCGCAACGGCGCGCTGCTCTCCAAGTCGGAGCACCCGATGCTCGGGAACATCCTCGACGATCTGCGCCGCCGGTACGGCGACAAGACCGACGGCACCCCGGGCGTCGAGACGCGCATCGTCGACGCCAAGGGCAACGACACCGGCACCACCCTTCGCACCCTCTCCAAGGGCGAGCCCGGTGAGCTGAAGACGACCCTCGACAAGGACATGCAGGTGGCCGCCGAGCAGTCCGTCAAGGGCAAGCCGAAGGCGTCCGCGGTCGCGCTCCAGCCCAGCACCGGCGAGGTGCGGGCCGTGGCCAACTCGCCCGCCGACGGCTTCAACAACGCCTTCAACGGCTCGCTCGCCCCGGGCTCCACGATGAAGGTGATCAGCTCCGCGATGCTGCTCGACAAGGGCCTCGCGTCGCCGGACAAGCCCCACCCGTGTCCCAAGTACGTGGAGTACGGCGGCTGGAAGTTCCAGAACGACGACAAGTTCGAGATCAAGAACGGGACGTTCGCGCAGAGCTTCGCCCGCTCCTGCAACACCGCCTTCATCAGCCAGGCCAAGGAGCTGCAGGACGGCGACCTCAGCAAGGAGGCCCGCGAGGTCTTCGGCATCGGCGCCAACTGGCAGGTGGGCACCGGCACGTTCGACGGCAGCGTCCCCGTACAGTCCGACGCGCAGATGGCCGCGTCGCTGATCGGCCAGGGCAGCGTGCGGATGAACCCGCTCAACATGGCGTCCGTCGCGGCGACGGTGCAGAGCGGCAGCTTCAAGCAGCCCGTGATCGTCTCCCCGAAGCTGGACGACCGTACGCTCGCGAAGGCCGCGCGCAGCATGAAGCCGCAGGTCAACAGCGACCTGAAGGGCCTGATGAAGCTGACGGCCAACAGCGGCACCGCCGCGCAGCCGATGGCCGGGCTCGACGGCGACGTCGGCGCGAAGACCGGTTCGGCGGAGGTCGACGGGCAGAAGAAGCCGAACGCCTGGTTCACGGCGTACAACGGCGACACGGCGGTGGCGGCGGTCGTTCCCGAGTCCGGGCACGGCAACGAGAACGCCGGCCCCGTCGTCCGCAAGATCCTCGACGCGGCGAGCTGAGCCACCGGCCACCGGCCGGCAGTCAGGCGGCCACCGGCCTTTCGGCCGCCCCGCGCACGACACCGGCGAGCGGTGTCCTTCCGGAACTCCCGGGAGGGCACCGCTCGCCGCCGTGTGCGGTGTGCCGGAAACCACGTCGCGCGGGCGGGCGGGCGACGGGTAGCGTCCGGGCCATGAGCAAGGCACCTGCACCACACCCCCGCTTCGCCGAGGCGCTACGTGAACTCGGGCTGCGGGAGGTCGAGATCCGCGCGTTCCCCGACGGCACCCGCACGGCGGCGCAGGCGGCCGAGGCCGTCGGCTGCGAGCTGAGCCAGATCGTCAAGTCGCTGGTCTTCGAGGCCGACGGGGAGCCCGTCCTGGTGCTGATGGACGGCGCGTCCCGCGTCGATGTCGCCCTCGTACGGGCCGAGTTGGGCGCCGCATCGGTCGGCCGCGCGAGCGCCGAGACCGTACGCGGCGCCACGGGCTACGCCATCGGCGGCGTCCCGCCCTTCGGCCATGTGACGCGGATGCGGGTGCTCGCCGACCGGGGTCTGCTCGCGCACGACACGGTCTGGGCCGCGGCCGGCACACCGCACACGGTCTTCGCCCTCGCCCCCGAGGAGCTGATCGCGCACGCACAGGGCACGCTCGCGGACGTACGCGAGCAGGCCGCCGGAGTCCTGTGACACCGCTGGTCGTCGCGGCGGTGCTGGTCGCCGCGGTCACTCACGCCTCGTGGAACGCCCTGGCGCACCACATCAAGGACCAGCTCCTCGCCTTCACCCTGGTCGGCGGGGGCGGCGCGCTGTGCGGACTGGCGCTCGCCTGCTTCGTGCCGCTGCCCGCGCGCGAGGCGTGGCCCGCGCTGGCGGTCTCCTCGGCGCTGCACGTCGTCTACCAGGTGCTGCTGATGCGCTCGTTCGGGCTGGGCGACTTCGGGCAGATGTATCCGATCGCGCGGGGCACGGCGCCGCTCGTGGTCACCGTCCTCGCGGCGGTCTTCCTCCAGGAGGTGCCGGACGCCTGGCAGTTGACGGGTGTGGCGGTCGCCTCGGCGGGGCTGCTCGGCGTCGCGCTGTGGGGGATACGCGGCCGGCGCGGCGCGGCGGCGCAGCGAGACGTGCCCGCCGACCCCGACGTGCCCGCGGCCTCCGACATCGCTGCGGCGTCCGACATTCCTGCGGCGTCCGGCGAACCCGCGAAGGCCGGAGAGACCGCGGGGCCCAACG
>NZ_LJGW01000717.1 GCF_001751255.1 Streptomyces nanshensis
GGCGGGGATGGGCGGCGAGGCGTCGCCGCCGCCGTTCGCCGGTCCGGGCGGCGTGACCGGCGCCCCCGGCGCGAGCGGCGACGCGGGCGGTCAGGGACGGCAGCAGCGCTGGCGTCCGTGGCGGTTCCGGATGTCGAACGACGTGTGGGGCACCCCGGTCGTCGCCGACGATCTGCTCTACGTCACCTCCTTCGAGGTGCACGCGCTCGATGTGGCCAGCGGGCGGCGCCAGTTCAGGACGCGCGAGGTCGCCTGGTCGATGGCCGTCTCCGACGGCCGAGTGCACGCTTCGGACGGTCCGAGCCTCTACGCCCTGGACGCCCGCGACGGCTCGGAGCTGTGGCGGCTGGCCACCGACGGCTGGGTCTTCTCCCTCCACGTCGACCGCGGCACCGTCGTCACGGGCACCCGGGGCGGCGGCGTACAGGCGTGGGACGCGACGGTCGGCGAGAAGCTGTGGGAACTGGGCGGCGCGCAGACCGAGTTCGAGACGCGCGAGGCCGGTCCCTCCGTGCACGAGGGCACGGTCTACACCTGGGGCGAGGGCCGGCTGTTCGCGCTGGAGGCCCGCACGGGCGCCGAGCGCTGGTCGTACCCGGTGGGCGACGCGGCCACCACCGGCGGCGTCCCGGTCCGGCTGACCATCGCCGAGGACGGCGCGGTGTACGTCTGCGCCGGTTCGCGCGTCCACGCCCTGGACGGTGTGAGCGGCGCGGAGCGCTGGCGCTTCGACGCCCCGGCGGCCTTCCTCAGCCCGGCGGCGTTCGTCCACGGACCGGCGGTCGCGGGCGGAGGGGTCTATCTCGCCGACCACCTCGGCACGGTCTACGCCCTGGACGCCCTCACCGGCCAGGACCGGTGGCGGATCGCGACGGAGGCGCGGCACTCCACGGAGCCCGTCGTGGCCGCCGACGGTCTGGTGCATCTGGGCAGCGGCGGCGCGCTCTACACGCTGGACGCCGTGAGCGGTACGCCGCGCTGGCGGTTCGCGGCCGGCGGCGACGTGGTGGGCGCACCCGTGGTCGCCGACGGCCGGGTCCACTTCGGCTCGGCCGACCACTGCCTGTACACGCTCGACGCCGTCGGCGGCCAGCTCCGCTGGAAGCTGGCGACGGGCGGCGAGATCACCGGCTCGCCGGTGGCCGAGCGCGGCGTCGTCTACGCGTGCAGCAAGGACCGCTGCGTGTACGCGCTGGACGCGGCGAAGGGCACCGGCCAGGCCCGCCAGGGCTGAGTTCCGGGCCCGCCCGCACCGGCGGGCAGCGCGCGGACGGCGTGGACGGCGTGGACGGGAGAGGCGAGGAGGAACGGTGAGCGACAGGCCCCGTACAAGACTCTCCGGCGTCGTGCTCGGAGCGCCCGATCCGCGTGCGCTCGCGGACTTCTACCGCCATGTGCTGGGCTGGCGCCTGAGGTGGGACGAGCCGGACTGGGTGATGCTCGAAGCCCCCGACGGCGGGCCCGGACTGCACTTCCAGACCGAGGCGGAGCATGTACGTCCGGTGTGGCCGGCGGGCCCCGGCGACCAGCAGATGATGGTCCACCTCGACATCGAGGTCGACGATCTCGACGTGGCCTCGGACCATGCGGTCGCCGGGGGAGCGACCGTCGCGGAGTACCAGCCGCAGGAGGGCGTACGCGTCCTGTTCGACCCGGCGGGCCATCCGTTCTGCTTCTTCCTGCCCGGGCACTGAGGCTCAGCCGGATCCCGGTGGCCGCCGCGGCGGCTGCCGTTGCGGGCCCTGCGGGGGCTGGTCGGCGGGGCCGGGGCCGCTGCCCCACGGGTCCCACTCCTCGGGCGGTGTGGAGTCGTCGCGGTACCGGTCGTCGCGGTGTTGGTCGTCGGGGCGCTGGTCGTCCGGTTGCTGCGGCTGCCGGGGCTCGTACGGCTGCTGCGCGGCCGTGTCCCGGGCGTCGGCGGCCTCGGTCTGGTCGTACGGGGGCCAGGCGTCCTCCCGGTACGCACCGTGCGGGGACGGGGGCGGCGCCGGGGTCCCCTCGAACGGGCCGTAGGGCTGGGGCATTTCGGAGTGCTCCTGCTCCCCGTACGCCCCGTACCCGGGCTGGTCCCCGAAGTCCCCGAAGTCCCCGGAGTCGGCGGCGGCGGTGCCGGCGTACCTGTCGTCCACCCGCCCGTACCCCTGCCCGTACCCGCGTACCCGGCCCTTGCGGCGGCGTCCGCGCGGACGCCGCCCCCGCAGCACGGGTGCGGCCAGGAGCAGCAGCACACCGCCCCCGTACGCCAGGCCCACGCCTTCGCCGAGTCCGCCGGCGCCCGCGGTGAGCGTCCCCGCGGCCTGCCCCTGGCGGACCGTCCACAGCACGACGAAGCCCAGGACGAGCAGGCCCGCGAGGGCCACCAGCAGACGGGAGCGTGCGGCCACCGCGAGCAGGGTGAGCACCGCCGCGGCGAGCATGGGCAGGAACAGCCCCGTCCACAGCCCGGCGTGCGCGCCGGTGACGCCGTCGGAGGAGAACAGCTCGCCGATCCGGTAACTGCGGCCCGTGCGGCTCCCGTACCAGTCACGGAAGGGGCTCCACACCGCAGCGGCGGCTCCGGCGAGCGCGAGCAGACCGCCGAGAAGATTACGGACCATCGGCTTCGCCTCGCTTCCAGGCACCGCGGTCACTCCTTCCCCGCGGGCGCCTTCCCCGCCGGGAAGCAGGCGGACGCCGCAGGCGTGCGCCGTCCCGAAGAAAACGGTACGCGCGGCGGAACCCACCGGCCACCGGGCGGCGTCCCCGCACGGGGGCGTACCGCCTCCAGGGTCATGTCAAGATCGGGGGTCTCATCCATGTCGCGTCATCTCAGGCTCATCGCCGCCGTGGCAGTCGTGCTCGTGGCGCTCAGCGGCTTCAGCCCGGGGCGCAAGGGCGGCGGGCGCAGCCACAGCCACAGCTCGGGCGGCGGGTGCAGCAGTTCGAGCACCAGCAGCCACAACAGCCATAGCGGAAGCGGCAGTTACGACGGCACAAGTGACGACCGCTCCTACGGCTCCGGCGACGGCTACCGCAACTCCCGGCGGTACAACCACACGACGGGGACGACGACCGGCTCCCGTAACGGCACCACCGACGCCTCGCCCTCCGGGACCGTCACCCGGTGCGCGGCGCAGAGCGGCAGTGAGGCGAAGGCCGTGGTGGACGTGCGCAACCCGAACCGCGTGGGCAAGTCCTACCGCGTGACGGTCGTCTTCCTCGACGCCTCGGGGGCGACCGTCGACTCGGGCACGGCCGAGGTACGGGTCGGCAGCCGCGCGACGCAGTCGGTGGACGTACGGATGGCGCACCCGAAGCGGATCGGCGATGTGACCGAGTGCCGTGTGCAGTCGGTGAGTTGACCGAGTCCCGACCGAGCTGACCGGCTGCCGGCGGTCGACCGGCTGACGGCGCGAAAAACGGGTGAGGGGCGGACCGCGACTGCGGTCCGCCCCTCACGCCGTTACCGGCCTGCCGGGGATCACGGCACGTGTTCGTCCCTGTGGTCGTTGATCTGGACGCTGTGGGAACTCGTCACGTCCGACGGCGAAGTTCCGGCGGCCACCGCTGGAGAGACTGCTCCGGCTACGAGTAACGAGCAAATGGCGAGCGTTCTCAGAACTTTGAGCATTTCTCTCCTTCGGAGATACGGATCGGTGACATCGCGGAACCATCCGGCAACTTCAGGGTTCCCCCTCGGCCGGTCGCTCAAAGCAGCGGGCCCGGCGGCAGCGGCACCCCCTCCGCGCCGCTGACGCCAAGCCCGCCGTTTTCCCCCCTGGAAACGGGCCTACCGGCCCGGGCCTTCTTCCTTGGCCGACTCGGCGGCGATCGGCGCGTGCTCGTCGTCCGCCGACTCCGCACCGATGGGTGCGTGCTCGTCGTCCGCCGACTCGGCGCCGATGGGCGCGTGTTCGTCCGTCGCCGAGGCCGCCTTGATCGGCGCGTGCTCGTCCGACGGCGACTTGGCCTTGATGGGTGCGTGCTCGTCCGTCGCCGACATGCCGCTGATGGGCGCGTGCTCGTCGGTGGTCTCGAACTCCTTCTCGAAGTCCTCGACGGTGGACTGTGTTGTCTCGCTCATGGCCGAACTCCTGTGGCTTTGTGGCCGATTGTGCTGAACGTGCCCGCCCGGCGACTCCCCCGTCGGCCGCCGGGCGGACTTTGGGCCGCTCACCATAACCGGGTTGCGACCTCCCCCCAGATCCGCCTGCCCCCCGACGCGACGGATCGATGGGACAAGACTGCCGAGCCGCGATAAACGATCGATGAACGCCTGATAAGCGCGGCCGTGGAGGACGTTTACGCGGCCGGGGCGGGGGTCAGGAGCCCGCGCACTTCCTCCGCGTCGGAGGCGCCCATGTCGTCGAACAGGGCGAGGGCGTCCTTCCAGCACACCCGTCCCCGGTCGTGCTGACCCAGCGCCAGGAGGGCGCGGCCGAGCACGGTGAGCATCCTGCCGCGCATCCACTCGCCGCCGATACCCCGCAGCGCGAGGGCCTGTTCGGCGTGTGCGGCCGCCTGGCCGGGGCGGCCCGCCGCCAAGTGGGCCTCGGCGATGCGGAAATGGGAGGTCCCCTCCCACAGCGGCTGCCGCGTCTCACGGAAGAGCGTCACGGCCTTGGTGAGCTGTTCCAGCCCTTCGGGGATGCGGTCGGCCCGGGTGAGCGCGCGCCCGAGGGCGTAACGCCCGTTGGCCATGCGCATCCTGTGGTCGAGGCTCTCGTAGATCTCCAGGCCCTGCTGCGTCAGCCAGATCGCCCGGTTGGTGTCCCCGGCCTCCAGGCTGACCTGCGAGAGGTTGCACAGGGCGCTCGCCTCGCTGGGGCGGTTGCCGTCGGCGCGGAACGCGTCGATCGCCCGCAGCAGGAATCCCTCGCTGTCCGCGTAGCGGCTCTGGCAGATGGCGATGATGCCGCGCTGGTTCAGGGACCAGCACGTCGTCAGCGTGTCACCGGCCCTCTCGGCGAGACTGCTGGCCCGCCGGGCCTCCTCGTCCGCCTGGTCGAAGCGGCCGGCCACGATGTGCGCGTGCGTCAGCATGCTCTGGACGCGGGCCCCGGCCAGGGCGTCGTCCACGGCACTGGCCGCGTCCCGTACGGCGGTTGCGGCCCGCTCGTAGCGCAGGGAGTGCACTCCCGAATCGGCGCAGTCCTTCATGGCGATCAGCAGATCGGCGGCATGGCGCAGCATGCCGCGCTCCGCCGCCTGCTGCACGCAGGAGAGCACGCAGTCGGCCTCCGAGAAGAGCCAGCGGAGCGCGTCGTCCCTGCTGCCGAAGTGCGTGCCGGCGGAGTGGGGCTGTACGAGGTGGTCCAGGGCCCGCTCTCCCGGGCGTTCCAGAGCGAACACCTTGGAGGCCGAGGCGAGATAGAAGTCCAGCAGCCGCGAGAAGGCGGCTTCCCGCTCCGACGGGGGCTGTTCGTCGCGTTCGGCGCAGGCGCGGGCGAAGAGACGTACGAGGTCGTGGAAGCGGTAGCGCACCGGGGCCGCGGACTCCAGCAGGGACGCGTCGACCAGCGACTCCAGCAGCGACTCCGTCGCGTCGACCGGACGGTCCAGCAGCGCCGCCGCGGCCTCCAGGGAGATGTCGGGGCCGTCGGCCAGGCCCAACAGGCGGAAGGCGCGGGCCTGTTCGTACTCGAGCTGTCCGTAGCCGAGTTCGAAGGTGGCCTTGACCGCCTGGTCGCCGACCTGGAGTTCGTCGAGGCGCCGGTGCTCGTCCGCGAGCTTCTCGGCGAGGGCCGCGACCGTCCACGTACGGCGGGAGGCGAGGCGCGCCGCCGCGATACGGATGGCCAGCGGCAGGAATCCGCAGGCGCCGACCACGGCCATGGCGGCCTTGCGCTCCGCGTCGACGCGCTCCTTGCCGACGATGCGCGTGAACAGGGTCAGCGCCTCGTCGGGGCTCATCACATCGAGGTCGATGAGATGCGCGCCGGCCAGATCCACCATGCGTATACGGCTGGTGACCAGCGCCGCGCAGCCCGCCGCTCCCGCCAGGAGCGGACGGACCTGCGCCGCGTCACGCGCGTTGTCCAGGAACGTCAGCACCCGGCGTCCCGACAGCAGTGAGCGGAACAGCGCGGACCGCTCCTCGACGCCGTCCGGCACGCTGGCGTCGTCCACACCGAGCGAGCGCAGGAACGCCCCGAGGACGGCCTGCGGTTCGGCCGCGGAGGGGCCCGCGCCCTGGAGGTCCACGTAGAGCTGGCCGTCCGGGAAGAACTCGGCGGCGGCGTGCGCGACGTGCACGGCGAGGGTCGTCTTGCCCACGCCGCCGATGCCCGCCACCGCGGAGACGGCCATCACCGTGCCCTCGGCCTGGGCGAGTTGGTCCTTCAGCTCCGCGACGAAGGCGGCGCGGCCGGTGAAGTCGGCGACGGCGGCGGGCAGTTGGGCGGGCTGCGCCGGCTTGGGCGTGACCGGGCCCGACGGCTCGTCCGGAGCGAGGGCGAGACCGGGGTCGGCCTCCAGGATGCGCTGGTGGAGGACCGTCAGCTCCGGGCAGGGATCGACGCCCAGCTCCTCGGCGAGCAGTCGCCGGGTGTCGGCGAAGACGGCCAGCGCCTCGGCCTGCCTGCCGCTGCGGTACAGCGCGAGCATCAGCAGCTCGCGGAACCTCTCGCGCAGCGGGTGCGCGGCCGTCAGGGCCGTCAGCTCGCTCACCGACTCGGTGTGCAGGCCGAGTTGGAGGTCCAGGTCGACGCGGTGCTCCAGCAGGGTCTGCTGCCACTCCGTCAGACGTCTGCGGTGCCGCTCGGCGAAGGGGCCGGGCACATGCGCCAGTGCCTCACCGCTCCACTGCGCCAGCGCGGCGGCGTAGCTCTCGCGGGCGCCCGAACGGTCGCCGCTCGCCGCGGACTTCTCCGCCTCCGAGACATGCGCCGTCGCGACGTCCAGGTCCAGGGCGACGTCGGAGTAGGCGCGGCCCGTACGGATCGCATAGCCTCCGGAATCGCTGGCCAGCAGCTCCGCGTCGTTCCCGAGGGCCTTGCGGATACGGGAGGCGTAGGTGCGCAGTGCGGCCTTCGCCCGCTCCGGGGGCTCCTCGCCCCAGATGGCGTCGATCAGCTCCTCGGCGGTGGCGGTGTGGCCGCCGCGCAGCAACAGGGCCGCCAGCAGCGCGCGTTGCTGCGGGGAGCCCATCGGCAGCTCCTGGTCGCCCCGGTACGCGCGGACCGGCCCGAGCACACCGAGGCACAGTGTGTGCTCCCGTTGCCCGTTGCCGCGGCCGACGTTCCCCTCGGCGCCCATGGTGGCCCCCTGCGCTCCTTATCCACTCCCGCAGGGGTCAGTCTGCCTTGCTTGTCAGCTATACGTCATCAGGGCCCCGAGTCCTCTACGAGACCTACGAACTTCTCACGGAACAGGGGCGATTGGTGTGGTAGCGGCACGGGGGACCGACTTGCGCCGTACGGGGCGGCACGCACGCCGCACGGGGACGCACGCGAGATGCGCCGGGGCGCACGGAACATCTGGCGGTACGTCACCTCGGCGGTGCCTCGTCCGGGTGCCGTCGGGGGCCGTGCAGCAGCACCGGCAGCGTCCGGTGGCCGTGTGCGATGAACGACTCCACCTGCGTCGACTCCTCCTCGGGCGCCGCGAGGGACAGCCGCGGGAAGCGCTCGAAGAGGGCGGGGAGCGCGGTGCGGGCTTCCATGCGCGCAAGGGGGGCGCCCAGGCAGAAGTGCACGCCGTGCCCGAACGACAGGTGCTCCTTGTCGCCGCGCCGTACGTCGAACGCGTCCGCCGTCGCGCCGTGCCGCTCCGGGTCGCGCCCGGCCGCCGCGTACGTCGCGAGGATCGCCTCGCCCTGACGGATCGTCGTACCGTCCGGCAGCGCGATGTCCTCGACGGCGTACCGCAGCGGCAGCGACGCGATGCTGGGCGCCCAGCGCAGCGTCTCCTCGATCACGTCGTCCCAGGACTGCTCGCCGGCGAGGACGGCGGCGAGTTGGCCGGGGTGGGTGAGCAGCGCGTGCACGGCGTTACCGATGAGGTTCACCGTCGTCTCGTGGCCCGCGCCGACGACGAGCAGGAGTGTGTCGAGCAGTTCGGCCTCGGAGAGCTTCGCGCCCTTCCCGCCGGGGTTCTTCGTGCCGGGGCCGTTCTTGTCGGGGCCCTTCGTCTCGGGGTCCGGTTCGTCGTCACGGGCGGAGACGAGCACGCTCGTCAGATCCTCACCGGGCTGCTCGCGCTTCAGTTCCACGAGCGCGCCGAAGGCGCTCTGCACCTCACGGGCCGTACGGGCGGCCTCCTCGGCGGAGGCCGAGGTGTCCATGACGCGCTCGACGAGGCGGGCCATCGCGGGCCGTTGGTCCTCCGGGATGCCGAAGAGCTCGCAGATCACGCCCATCGGCAGCGGGTGTGCGTAGGCGCTGCGCAGATCGACGGGCCGGTCCGCGGGTAACGCGGCCATCGTGTCGAGCAGTTCGGCGGTGATCCGCTCGACGCGGGGACGCATCGCCTCCGTACGGCGTGCCGTGAAGGCCGGGGCGACGAGCTTGCGCAGGCGCCGGTGCTCGGAGCCGTACGAGCTGAACATGTTGGTGACGCCGACCCAGGAACGGATCCACGTCTCGTGGAACTCGCCGCGCTGCCAGGCCGGCCAGTGCCGTCGGGGGTCCTTGGAGACCCTCTCGTCCGTCAGCAGCCGCTTGAGCAGATCGAAGCTGTTCACCGTCCAGGCGTGTATCCCGGCGGGCAGTTCGACGAGGGTGGCGGGGCCGAACGCGCGGAGGCGGTCCGCCTCGGCGTGGACGGCGCGGCCAGCGGGGTCGAGGGCCATGACGGGCTCGGGGGGCCTGCCGGCGGGTGTGGGGTGCGCGTCACCGTGATCGAGGTTCGCGTCGTCCGTACCGGGGCTTGCGTCCTCGGCACCCGGGCTCATGCCGGCGGGGCGGGATGCGGGGCGGCGCTGCTGTCCCATGGGGTGGCTCCTGCCTGGTCGGGGCGGATCGGAGTGAAGCGGACGGGCAGCCGGGTCAGGGCGCGGTAGAACGGGCCCAGCCGGTGGGCGAGTTCGCCCCGCGGGACGGCCAGTTCGATGTCGGACAGCCAGGCGGTGAGCCGTTCGATCGCGGTGGTGGCGATGAGCAGCGCGGAGCGGGGCACGGGGCAGGTGTGCGCCCCCGCGGACCACGCCAGATGCGCCCCGCCGCCGGAGCCGCTCGCCGCGCCGGCGCCCGGCGCCTCCGTACGGCCGTGCTGGGCGCCCGCCGCCGCGAGGGAGACCATGACGAGCGTTCCCGCGGCGATCCGCGTCCCGTGGAAGTCGACGTCGCGCTTGGGGAAGTGCGCCGCGTAGTTGGCGACGGGCGGGTCGTTGAGCAGTACGTCCTGGATGGCGTCGCGCGGGGTGAGGGCGCCGCCGGACAGCGTGCCGTAGTAGCGGTCGTCGGTGAGCATGCGGGCGAGGGCGTTGCCGATGAGGTTGGCCGTCGGCTCGTGGCCCGCGGCCATCGTGAGCACGATCTGGTGGGTGATCTCCTCCTCGCTGAGCTCCGCGGGATGGTCCATGAACCAGGACGTCAGATCGCGGCCCCGCGCACGCCTCTTGGAGGAGATCAGCTCGGCGACATACCCCTCGAACTCGGCGTTCGCCGCCGACGCCTGCGCCGGATCGCCCTCCAGCATCCCGGCGATGGCGGAGATGAGCCGGTCGCTGTGGGAGTCGGGCAGCCCGAACAGGCGGTTGAAGAGCCTGAGCGGGAGGACGCGGGCGAACTGGCCCATCAGATCGGCCTCGTGGTCCGCGCCGAAGTCCGCGATGAGCGCGTCGGCGATGCTCACCACCGTCGCGCGCAGTTCGTGCGGGGCGATCCGCTCGAAGCCGTCGGTGATCACCCGGCGGTAACGGGCGTGCACATCACCGTCGTTGAACATGACGTTGGGGCGCCAGCCCAGCATGGGCAGGACGGGCGAGCCGGCCGGCAGCGTCTCCTGCCAGCCGCGCGGGTCCTTGGACCAGGTGCCCTCGTCGTGCAGCAGGTCCAGCGCCGCCCGGTAGTCCGTGACGAGCAGCGCCGGTACGTCCGGTGAGATCTCCACGGGCGCGAGCGTGCCGTACCGGCGCAGCCGCTCGTAGACCGCCTCCGGATCGGCGGCGAACTCCGGCCCGTACAGCCGCGCGACCGCACGTCGCGCCGCGGGTACGGGTCCGTCCACGGGTTCCTGCTCGGGTGCGGCGGGAGTCGAGGGCGCGGCCGGTACCGGTCCGGGCGGGGACGAGGCAGTCGCTCCGGGTGGGGACGAGGGAGCCGGCCGGGGCGGTGGGGCGGTCACGCGGTCTCCTGGGGAGTGCGGGTGAGCACGTGGCCCACGAGGCCGATCAGCGCGTCGGTGGCCTGGACGGGGTCGCGTGCGTCGCACAGCACGAGCGGGGTGTCCGGCAGCAGGTCGAGATGGTCGCGCAGCGCCGAGGGCCGGTGCGCGGGGGAGTCGGGGAAGCAGTTGACGGCGACCGCGTAGCGCAGCCCCGCGTCCTCGATCATGTCCATCACCTCGAAGGAGTCGGACAGCCGCCGGGCGTCGGCGAGTACGAGCGCGCCCAGCGCGCCGCGCGAGATGTCCTGCCACAGCGAGGAGAAGCGGCGCTGGCCCGGTGTGCCGAACAGATAGAGCACGAGGTCGCCCGGCAGCGTCAGCCGTCCGAAGTCGATCGCCACCGTCGTCGTGGACTTCTCCCGGACGCCCGACAGATCGTCGACCAGCGCGCTGCCGCTGGTCAGCATCTCCTCGGTGTGCAGCGGCTCCGTCTCCGACAGCGACCGGATGAAGGTGGACTTCCCGACCCCGAACGGGCCCGCCACCAGCAACTTCACCAGCGTCTGCGTGCGTTCGCCGTCGAGGTAGATGCCGGCTTCGGGGACGGGGGCAGGGACGGGAGCGGGGACGGAGACGGGGGCGCTGACGCCGGTTCCGGCTCCGGTGCCGGAACCGGCGGCGGCTGGAGCCGGGTCGTCTGCCTCATCGTGGCCGTCACCGGGAGGACTTGAGAGTGCGGAGTCCATCGAGAACCTTCTCCAGAATCTGCCGGTCCGGCAGTTCGGCGTCGGGTACGGGGGCGCGGGCCGACAGGCGGCCCGCGTCGACCAGGTCGGCCACCATGACCTTCACGACGCTGACGGGCAACCGCAGATGGGCCGCGGCCTCGGCCAGCGACAGCGGGCCGGGCTGGAGCAGCTCCAGCAACCGCCGCTGCTGCGGGCGCAGTCCGCCTCCCGACGGGTCGCCGGGGGCGTGCAGCACGGTGAGCCGGTCCAGCGTGTTGCGGCTGGGGCGCGCGCGTCCGGTCGTGGCCAGATACGCGGGCACGAGACGTCGTTGGTCACGCGGCGGCGGAGTCATTCCGGACTGTCGCTCCGGGTGGGACGGCTCATCGCCTTGGCGCCCAGGGTCGCGACCTGGACCTGCATCTGGTGTGTGACGACTCCCATGTTGACCTCGGGCCCGGCGAAGACCGCCAGACATGTGTTGTCGCCCGCGGGTATCGCGAACACCCAGCCCTTGTCGGACTCGATCACGGTCTGCCGCAGCGTGACCGCGTAGTCCCCGGCGAACGCCGCCGTGGTGGTACGGGCCGCGCCCTGGAGCGCGGAGAGCATCGCGGCGACGCCCTCGGCGGCGTCGCGTCCCAGGTTCGGCGAACGGCCCTCGATGAGGCCGTCCCCGGAGATGACCGCCGCGTGGATCACATGCGGCAGTTCGAGGAGCGGTGCCAGCACCCAGGACGTGTCCTCCCGGACGGGCCGGCGCGCGGGGGTGGTCATGTGGGCGGTTCCCTTCTTACGCACCGGGGCCGGAGCCGCCGGGTGCGTCGGACGTCTCTGACGGCTCGGCCGCGGCGGCCGGGCCGCCGGTCTCGCGTGCGCTGCTTGCCCTGCTCGTGCTGCTCGTGCTGGGGCCGTGGCTGTGGCGGGAGTCGGGATCGGGGTCGGGGGAGTCGGGGGCTGTGTCGGTGCCGGGGCTGGGCCTGGAGCTGGTTCCGGTGTCGGTGTGGGCGGCGGTACGGGCATCGGTCTCCGGGGTCGTCTCCGTACCGGTGTCCGTGTGGGGACCGTCGGGCCGTACCGGACCCGGGCCCGTCCCGGCGGCGGCCCGGCCGGAGGCGGTGCCCTGCTGGAACGCGGACCAGCGCTCCGCGCTCTCCTCGGGCGTCGAGGGCGGAGCCGTGGCGGGCGCGGACGCAGCGGCAGCCGACGGGGTGTCCACGGTGCGGGGCGCGGCGTGAGCGACC
>NZ_LJGW01000723.1 GCF_001751255.1 Streptomyces nanshensis
GCACGGCACGGGCAGGCCACGGAGCCCGGGGCGTCCGCGCGCGCCGACGGGCCTGCCGCGCCCGCCCGTTCGGGGTCCGCCCGTCCGGGATCGCGGCTGCGGAGCATGCTGCCGCAGCTCCTGCTCGTCGCGCTGTGCGGCGGCTATGCGATCGGCGCGATGTTCGGCTGGGGCTCCGAGCAAGTCTCCCTGTTCATGGGCGACTTCGGGCTCGCCGCCGCCGGAGTGATCGCCGCGGTCTCCTGCATCCGCTACGCCCGCACCCTCCGCGGCACCCAACTGCGCCCCGCCTGGCTGCTGTTCGGCCTCTCCGCGCTGATGGCGGCCGCGGGCAACGCTGTGTGGGGGTGGTACGAGGTGGTGCTGCGGGAGCCCGTCCCGCACCCCTCCGCCGCCGACTTCTGCTTCCTGCTCTTCGCGCCCCCGGCCATCATCGGACTGCTCGTCCTGGCCAAGCGGCCCGTCACCCGCGCCGGATGGGTCTGCCTGGGCCTCGACTCGTGGCTGATCGGCGGCTCGCTGCTGACCATCTCCTGGTCGCTCGCGCTCGTCCACACCACGTACTGGGACGGGGACTCGGTGTCGGCCGCGGCACTGAGCCTGGCCTACCCGCTGCTCGACATCGTGCTGGTGAGCATGGTGCTCGCGCTGCACTTCCGGCGCTCCGCCGCGCACCGTTCGGCGATCAACACCGCGGTCGGCGCGCTCGCGACGACCGTGCTGTGCGACGCGCTGTTCACCTCGCCGATGCTGCGCGAGCACTACACCTCGGGGCAGCTCCTGGACGCCGGATGGTTCGCCGGGGCGCTGCTGCTCGCGTACGCGCCGTGGGTCAAGGCCGAGCGGGAGTCCGCGCGGGAGACGGCCGGCGGAGGCCGCGAGGCCGCCGCCACCACCTCCGCGGCCGCGGTCGCCGGACGTGAGGCGCTCCACGGCGACGTGCCCAGCCGTCCGATCGCGGGATCGCTGACGGCCCTCACCCCGTATCTGGCCGCCGCCGTCTGCACGTTGGGGATCCTCTACAACGCCGTCGCCGGGCGCGAGATCGACCGCGTGGTGCTTTTCACCGCGTGCACGGTCGTGCTCGCCCTCGTCGTACGCCAGGGGATCATGCTGCTGGACAACATAAGCCTCACGCAGGAACTGGCCCAGAAGGAGAACCACTTCCGCTCCCTGGTCCAGGGGTCCAGCGACGTCATCATGATCGCCTCGCCCACCGGGATGCTGCGGTATGTCTCGCCAGCCGCGGCCGGCGTCTACGGCAGGGACGGCGACGCCCTCATCGGCACCGAACTCGCCGCACTCATCCACCCCGAGGACCTCTCCCGCGTGCTGCACGAGCTGCGCCGCTTCCTCGCCACACCGCAGCACGAGGAGCCCTCCACCCGTATCGAGTGCCGCTTCCGGCACGGCCGCGGCCACTGGCTGAACGTCGAGTCGACCGTCAACCGCTACCGCAGCGGCCTGATCTTCAACAGCCGGGACGTGACCGAACGCGTCCGTCTCCAGGCCCAGTTGCAGCACAACGCCTCCCACGACCCGCTCACCGACCTGCCCAACCGCGCGCTGTTCACCGAGCGCGTGCGCAAGGCCCTCGTCGGCCGCCGCGGCGGCGACAGCGAGCACGCCGTGCTCTACATCGACCTCGACGGCTTCAAGGCCGTCAACGACACCATCGGCCACCAGGGCGGCGACGAACTGCTCGTGGCCGCCGCCCGCCGCCTCCAGGACTCCGTCCGTGCGGGAGACACCGCCGCCCGCCTCGGCGGCGACGAGTTCGCGGTGCTCATCCTCGGCGACGGCAACCCCAGCACCCACGCGGACGGCGAACGGGAGCTGCGCATCCACGAGATCGCCGACCGTCTGCGGATGACGCTCTCCGAGCCCTACCGCGTGGAGGGCCGCGAGGTGTGCGTCGCCGCGTCCATCGGCATCGCGTTCGCCGAGCCGGGCATCTCCCCGACGGCGCTGATGCGCAACGCCGACCTGGCGATGTACCGGGCCAAGCAGGGGGGCAAGGCGCGGGTCGAGCTGTACTCGCCGCGGATGCAGCAGGAGAGCGGCGCCACGTCCGGCGGCCGCCACGAGGACGACGCGACATCGTGCCTCGCGGCTGCCGCTTCCGCGTCCCCCTCGTCCGCCTCCGACGCCCCGGCCTCCGCCGCGTCTCCATCTCCGTCCTCGTCCCCGTCCACCGAAGCCGTACTGCCGCAGCCCGGCGGCGAGTTCACGCTGCTGCACCAGCCCGTCGTGGAGCTGGCCGGCGGGAAGATCACCGCCGTCTCCGCGCTCCCGCGCCGCCGTTCGGCACAGGGCGTCCTGTTCACCCCGGAGGAGTTCCGCCGTACGGGCAGCGAGGGGGAGCGGGCCGTCCCGGCACATGCGCACCACGCCGCCCGCCCGGCCGCCGTCTGCGGCGAGGCCGTGCAGCACGGCGGCACCGCCGAGACCGGCAGGCGGCTGCTGGAGGAGGCCGTGCAGCAGGCCGTGGCACGGCAGGGCGCGGGCTTCCCGGTGCCGGTCTCCGTACGGCTGCCCGTGGCCTGCGTCGTACGTCCCGCCAAGGGCGTCAGCATCGTCGAGGCGGTGCTGGCCCGGCAGTCGCTGCCGCCCGGTTCGCTGATCGTGGAGCTGACGGGCGCCGACGCCCGCATCCCGCTGGAGGAGCTGGCGGCACGGCTGAGCGCCCTGCACCGGCTCGGCGTCCGCATCGCACTCGACGGCTTCGGCAGCGGACCGCTGCCCGTATCGGCCCTGCGGCGGCTGCCGGTGGACATCGTGCGGCTGGAGCGGAGCCTGGTCGAAGGTCTCGCGGACTCCGTACGGCAGCGCAAGATCACCAAGGGGCTGCTGCGCATCGCGGGCGATCTGGGGCTGATGTCCGTCGCCGAAGGGGTCGACCACGCCGAACAGGCCGCCAGACTGCGGGAGATGGGCTGCACCCACGCCCAGGGCGCGCTCTTCTCCGGCCCCCTCGACGAACACCGTCTGCGGCACGCGCTCTCGCGGGGCGTTCTGCCCGAGCCGTTGCCCGAGGAGCGCACGACCGCGCGCGGCGCTCCCGGGCGCGGACGTGCGGCGGGTGCCAAGGGCGCCCCGGCGCCCGGCGGGAGGAGCGGGCACGGTTCCGGTCAACGGGGCGGCGGACGCTCGGTCGTGGTCGCGGGGGCCCTGCCCGTACGCATGCAGGAGCGGCGCGAGAACATGCCTCCGTGGCTGGTCTCGGGGGACATGCGGGAGTCGGTCGAGCCCGCACGGCCTCCCTTACCGTGCCCGCATGCTGAGACGCCCGTCCCACCCACTTGACACGGAAAGTGTGCTGGGGGGAGGGTCTGTGCCATGCGCACCCGAATTCTCGTACTTGGACAGCGCGTCGGCTGACAGGGTCCCCTCCCCGGACCCGCGAACGCAGCGGCGCGCTCCCCTCGCTTGCCTCCTGGCACGAGGGGTTTTTTGTTGCACCGGCGCGGGGCGCACGCTCCGCGGCTCCGCTTCCACCGCACCAAACGAGCGTCAACCACTCTCGAGAAGAGATCAGCGATGACCGAGCAGTCCACCGCGGCTCCCAAACCCCAGCCGCGGGCCCGTACCGTCGGACAGCAGAAGGCCGCGCCGGCCGAGATGACGGGCGCCCAGTCCCTCATCCGCTCGCTCGAGGAGGTCGGCGCCGACACCGTATTCGGCATTCCGGGCGGGACGATCCTTCCGGCGTACGACCCGATGATGGACTCCACCCGCGTCCGCCACATCCTGGTGCGCCACGAGCAGGGCGCGGGCCACGCGGCCACCGGTTACGCGCAGGCCACGGGCAAGGTCGGCGTCTGCATGGCCACCTCGGGACCGGGCGCGACGAACCTCGTCACGCCGCTCGCGGACGCGCACATGGACTCGGTGCCGCTGGTCGCGATCACGGGTCAGGTCGCCTCGGGTGCGATCGGTACGGACGCCTTCCAGGAAGCGGACATCTGCGGGATCTCGATGCCCGTCACCAAGCACAACTTCCTGGTCACCGACCCGGACGAGATCCCGCGCGCGATCGCCGAGGCGTTCCACATCGCCTCGACGGGCCGTCCGGGCCCGGTCGTCGTCGACATCCCGAAGGACACGCTCCAGAAACGTACGGTCTTCGCCTGGCCCCCCGTGTGCGACCTGCCCGGCTACCGCCCCGTGACCAAGCCGCACGCCAAGCAGATCCGGGAGGCGGCGAAGCTGATCGCGGAGGCCCGCCGTCCCGTGCTCTACGTCGGCGGCGGCGTCCTCAAGGCGCGCGCCACCGCGGAGTTGAAGATCCTCGCCGAGCTGACCAAGGCTCCGGTGACGACCACGCTCATGGCCATCGGCGCCTTCCCGGACAGCCACCCGCAGCACCTGGGCATGCCCGGCATGCACGGCAGCGTGGCGGCCGTCACGTCCCTGCAGAAGGCCGACCTGATCGTCGCGCTGGGCGCCCGCTTCGACGACCGTGTGACGGGCAAGCTCGACTCGTTCGCCCCGCTGGCGAAGGTCGTGCACGCCGACATCGACCCGGCCGAGATCGGCAAGAACCGCGCCGCCGACGTGCCCATCGTGGGCGACGCCCGCGAGGTCATCGCCGACCTGGTGGTGGCGGTGCAGGCGGAGCTGGGCGAAGCGTCCGCCGGCGGTGCCGCCGCGTCCGGTTACGCGGACTGGTGGAAGCAGCTCGACCGCTGGCGCGAGACCTACCCGCTCGGCTACGACCTGCCCGAGGACGGCAGTCTCTCTCCGCAGCAGGTCATCCAGCGCATCGGCGAACTCGCCCCGCAGGACACGGTCTACGCCGCGGGCGTCGGCCAGCACCAGATGTGGGCCGCCCACTACATCGACTACGAGCGCCCCGCGACATGGCTCAACTCCGGCGGTCTGGGCACGATGGGCTACGCCGTGCCCGCCGCGCTCGGCGCCAAGGTCGGCAGGCCCGAGAGCACCGTGTGGGCGATCGACGGTGACGGCTGCTTCCAGATGACCAACCAGGAGCTGGCCACGGCCGCGCTGAACGGTGTGCCGATCAAGGTCGCGATCATCAACAACGGGGCGCTGGGCATGGTCCGCCAGTGGCAGACGCTCTTCTACAACCAGCGCTACTCCAACACCCGGCTGCACTCCGCAACGTCCGGTACGGGCGCCGCACAGGACGGCGAGCAGCTCAGCAAGGGCACCCGCTGCCCCGACTTCGTGAAGCTCGCCGAGGCGATGGGCTGCGTCGGCATCCGCTGCGAGGACCCGGACGAGCTGGACTCGGTGATCGAGAAGGCCAACGCCGTCGACGACCGTCCGGTCGTCGTCGACTTCATCGTCCACGAGGACGCGATGGTCTGGCCGATGGTGGCGGCGGGCACCTCCAACGACGAGGTCATGGCGGCGCGGGGCGTGCGCCCCGACTTCGGCGACGACGAAGAGTGAGCCGCGGGCTCAGGAACTTCCAGAGAAGGAACGACAGATGTCCAAGCACACGCTCTCCGTCCTGGTGGAGAACACCCCCGGCATCCTCGCCCGGATCGCCGCGCTCTTCTCCCGCCGCGGCTTCAACATCGACTCGCTCGCCGTCGGCGTCACCGAGCACCCGGAGATCTCCCGCATCACGATCGTCGTGAACGTGGAGGACCTGCCGCTGGAGCAGGTGACCAAGCAGCTCAACAAACTCGTCAACGTTCTCAAGATCGTTGAGCTGGATCCGGCCTCGGCCGTCCAGCGTGAACTCGTTCTGGTGAAGGTCCGCGCCGACAACGAGTCCCGCTCCCAGATCGTCGAGATCGTCTCGCTCTTCCGCGCCAAGACCGTGGATGTCTCGCCGGAGGCCGTCACCATCGAAGCCACCGGCAGCAGCGACAAGCTCGACGCCATGCTCAAGATGCTGGAGCCGTACGGCATCAAGGAGCTGGTGCAGTCGGGGACCATCGCCGTCGGGCGCGGCGCCCGCTCCATCACAGACAGGAGCCTGCGCGCGCTGGACCGGTCCGCATAGGGCACACGCCCGCCGCACGCCCCTGAGCGCACACACCCGCGTACGGGGGCGAGCACACGGCACCGGCCGGTGACCCCGCACCGTACGCGCCGCCCGTCCGTCGTAGGTTGGGCGGCGCCCCCCGAAAACCCCTTCAGAACGACCCCCGGGGCAAGCCCCCGGACCCGAAAGAGGAGATTTCCCAAGTGGCCGAGCTGTTCTACGACGACGACGCCGACCTGTCCATCATCCAGGGCCGCAAGGTGGCGGTTCTCGGCTTCGGCAGCCAGGGCCACGCCCACGCGCTGTCCCTGCGCGACTCCGGGGTCGATGTGCGGGTCGGTCTGCACGAGGGCTCCAAGTCCCGTGCCAAGGCCGAGGAGCAGGGACTGAAGGTGACCACGCCGGCCGAGGCCGCCGCCGAGGCGAGCGTGATCATGATCCTGGTCCCGGACCCGATCCAGGCCGAGGTCTACCAGGAGTCCGTCGCCCCCAACCTCCAGGACGGCGACGCGATCTTCTTCGGCCACGGCCTCAACATCCGCTACGACTTCATCAAGCCCCCGGCCAACATCGACGTGTGCATGGTCGCGCCGAAGGGCCCGGGCCACCTGGTGCGCCGCCAGTTCGAGGAGGGCCGCGGCGTTCCGTGTATCGCCGCCGTCGAACAGGACGCGACGGGCGGGGCGTTCGAGCTGACGCTCTCCTACGCCAAGGCCATCGGCGGCACCCGGGCCGGCGTCATCAAGACGACGTTCACCGAGGAGGCCGAGACGGACCTCTTCGGTGAGCAGGCCGTGCTGTGCGGCGGTACGTCCGCACTGGTCAAGGCGGGCTTCGAGACCCTCGTCGAGGCGGGCTACCAGCCGGAGATCGCCTACTTCGAGTGCCTGCACGAGCTGAAGCTGATCGTGGACCTCATGTACGAGGGCGGCCTGGAGAAGATGCGCTGGTCGGTCTCCGAGACCGCCGAGTGGGGCGACTACGTCAGCGGTCCGCGCGTCATCAACGACGAGGTCAAGGGCGAGATGCGCAAGCTGCTGGACGAGATCCAGGACGGCACCTTCGCCAACAACTGGATGCAGGAGTACAAGGCGGGCCTGCCCAAGTACAACGAGTACAAGAAGGCCGCGAACGACCACCTGATGGAGACCACGGGGCGCAAGCTGCGGAAGCTGATGAGCTGGGTCGACGAGGAGGCGTGACGGGGCTGGCGCCCCGGGCCTCCACGGGGTGGAGCCGGCGCTCCGGGCTCTGTGACGGGGCTTCGTGAACGGGCCTCTTGATCGGGCTTCGTGATCGTGTCCTCGTCTCGTGGTCTGTGCCGCGCGTCTGGCGCCGCGTGCCTCGCGTCTCGCGTCTCGCGTCTCGCGCCCCGCGTCTCGTGTCCGGTTCTCCGGGTGTGGGGCGCGGGGCGCGGGTGTGCGTGGGGGCCTGCGGCCCCACGCGAAGTGGCGGTCGTCTGTGGCCGGTTCGGGCACGTCTCCGCTGCGGGTCGGGGGCGCGAACCTCCCGTCGGGGTGGGTGGGTTTCCGGCATGCGCCTGGCGGCGCCTGCCTCCAACCCGTCCGTTGTTCGGTGTCTGCGGGTGGGTGGGTGTTCTCGTCCGTCTCCGGTACAGGTCGGTGCGCGGTCTTGGGGCGTTTCGGTCCATGCGGATCGCGTACGTACGTCCTGCCGGGTCTCGTACGCCGTGTGAACTGCGCGCGGCGGTCGGGGAGTTCGGAGGCGGTGGGTTGGGGAGGATGGGAGCGGTGAGGCGGCCGGTCGTTGTGGCAGCCTGTCGACGTGGTGATGTATCGACCGAATCCGGGAGCTGTTCATGACCGTCGCGGGCCGACCCGTTTCCGGTGAGCCGACCGACGACCGACTCGACGCCCTGCTGGGGCGGTTGAGCCTGGAGGAGCGCGTACGGGTGCTCACCGGGGAGACCGTCTGGACGCTGTACGCGCTGCCGTCCGCCGGGCTGCGGCCGCTCACCGTCTCCGACGGGCCGATCGGCGTACGCGGGCGGGGACTTGCGCCCACGACCTCCGCGCAGTTGCCGGCGCCCTCCGCGCTCGGGGCGACGTGGGACGAGGAACTGGCCGCCGAACTGGGCACGTTGATGGCCTCCGAGGCGCGGGCGAAGAGCGCGGACGTCGTGCTCGCGCCCGTGGTGAACCTCCAGCGGACGCCGCTCGCCGGGCGTCACTTCGAGTGCTTCTCGGAGGATCCGCTGCTCAGCGGCCGTATGGCCGTCCCGTATGTCGCGGCGGTGCAGCGGCAGGGCGTCGGCGCGTGCGTCAAGCACTTCGTCGCCAACGACTCGGAGACCCAACGCACCGTCTACCGCTCGCGGTTGAGCGCCCGTGTGCTGCGCGAGGTCTATCTCGCGCCGTTCGAGCGGGTCGTGAAGGACGCGGCGGTGTGGATGGTCATGGCCGCCTACAACGGCCTGGACGACGGACACGAAGAGGCGCCCGCCACCGAGCACCGCCGGCTGCTGCGCGAACTGCTCAAGGACGAATGGGAGTTCGACGGTGTCGTGGTCAGCGACTGGCTCGCGACGAAGAGCACCGTGGCCGCCGCCCGCAACGGCCTCGACCTGGTGATGCCCGGCCCCGGCGGGCCCTGGTCCGAGGGCGGCGCCCTGCTCGACGCCGTCCGCGCGGGCGAGGTGCCGCAGGCCGACGTCGACGACAAGGTGCGCCGACTGCTGCGGCTCGCGGCACGGGTGGGCGCGCTCGCCGACGACCCCGACGCACCCGCCGAAACCGCCCTCGCGGACGGGCAGTCGGAGACGCCCTCCGGCCATGAGCCCGCCACCGCCGCGCTGCTGCGCCGTGCCGCGGCCCGTGCCACCGTCGTCCTGCGCAACGAGGACGGACTGCTGCCGCTGCCTCCGGAGACCTCCCGTATCGCGCTGATCGGCGCCAACGCGCTCGAACCGTTCGCCCAGGGCGGCGGCAGCGCCCATGTCACCCCGGCCCGTGCGAGCCGTCCGCTCGACGCGCTGCGCGCTGCCTTCCCGTCCGCCGAGATCACCGCCCACCGCGGCGGCCGCACCCTGCGGCACGCGCCCCTCCTGGCGGAGGCCGTACTGCCGGACGGCGGCGTGGAGTTGACCGTGTACGACGCCGAGGGACGGCAACTCGACGCGTCCCGCCGTCCCGCGCCCTGGGACGGTGCGCTGCGCACCCTGCCCGACGGCGCCGCGTCCGTACGGGCCGGGGCGCGGCTGCGGCTGACGGAGCCCGGCGAACATCTGCTGGAGGTCGCCCCCGTCGGCGCCCACCGTGTCGAGATCGACGGGGAGTTGCTCAGCGAGAGCACGCACCGGGTCGCCGAAGAGGTCCTGCTCGACGCGTCGGCCGGGCACCCCGAGGGCCGTGTGCGCCGCGTCGTGGTCGAGGAGCCCGGCCTGGAGGTGACGGTCACGGCGGACGTACAGGTCGTGGACGTCGGTTCGTTCGGGCGCTTCGCCCGCGTCGAACTGCGCCATCTGCCGCCCGGTCCGAGCCCGGAGGAGGAGATCGCCGAGGCCGTGGCGGCGGCGTCGCGCGCGGAGACCGCGGTCGTGGTCGTGGGCACGAACCCCGAGTCGGAGTCCGAGGGCTGGGACCGCGCCGACCTCGGACTGCCGGGCCGCCAGCACGAGTTGGTGCGCCGCGTCGCCGAGGCCAACCCCCGTACGGTCGTCGTGGTCAACGCCGGAGCGCCGGTGGTCCTGCCCTGGCTGGAGGACGTGCCCGCGGTGCTGTGGTGGTGGCTGCCCGGACAGGAGGCCGGAGGCTCGCTGGCCGATGTGCTGACGGGCGCGTGCGAGCCGTCGGGACGGCTGCCCTGGACGCTGCCCGCGGCCGAGGCGGACGTCCCCGTACCGGACGGGATCCCCGTCGACGGCGTCGTCGACTACGCCGAGGACCTCGACGTCGGGCACCGCGGCTGGGACCGGCTCGGCCGCGAGCCCGCCCGCGACTTCGGCTACGGACTGGGCTATTCCTCCTGGGAGTTCGGCGACCCCTCGGCCGGTGCCTGGCGTGCGGGGGAGCCGCTGGAGGTGACCGTTCCGGTGCGGAACACCGGCGTACGCCCCTCGCGCGAGGTCGTGCAGCTCTACCTCGAAGCGCCCTCCGGCGAGAGAGGGCCGCACCGGCCGCTGCGCTGGCTCGCCGGCTTCGCCGTCGTCGAGGCGGCGCCCGGAGAGACCGTACGGGCACACGTCGCCGTCGCCCCGCGCGCCTTCGAGGTGTGGGACGAGGAGACGCACGCCTGGCGCACGCCGCCCGGCCGGTACCGGCTGCTCGCGGCCCACTCCAGCCGCGACGTACGGGGCGTGACCCATGTCCGCGCCGGTGCACCGGAAGGCGGCGAACCGCAGCCGGACGGACCGGAATCCGGCGAGCCGGAACGAGCCCGAGGCGGCCCCGATGAGTGACCCGAGCCCGGCGGCCCCGGTGTGTGCGACCCGCTCCGCCCAGGTCAGCGCGGTCCGGTCCGGCTCCGTGACTGATCGTTTACGGGGAGGGGCAGCCCCCACCCGCCGTACGTAGCTACACTGCATCCACAAGCCGAGCGCGCCACAGGCTCACAGCGTCGTGCGTCTGCCCTGCGCCGCCGCCCCGCGGGGATGACCCCCTCCACCGTCTACGGCCGTCGGGACGCGGCCGTTGCCTCCGCCGCTGTCCGCAGCGGGGATGACCCTCCCCCTGGGCCTTCGACCTGGGGGTGCCCCCAGACTGGAGACCACGTGAGCAAACCCGTAGTACTGATCGCCGAAGAGCTTTCGCCCGCCACCGTCGACGCCCTCGGACCGGACTTCGAGATCCGGCAGTGCAACGGCGCCGACCGCGGCGAACTCCTCACCGCCATCGCCGACGTCGACGCCGTCCTCGTCCGCTCCGCGACGAAGATCGACGCCGAGGCGGTGGCCGCCGCAGGGAAACTCAAGGTCGTCGCACGGGCCGGAGTCGGCCTCGACAACGTCGACGTCCCGGCCGCCACCAAGGCCGGCGTGATGGTGGTCAACGCTCCGACCTCCAACATCGTCACCGCCGCCGAGCTGGCCTGCGGCCTGCTGATCGCCAGCGCCCGCAACATCCCGCAGGCCAACACCGCGCTGAAGAACGGCGAGTGGAAGCGCAGCAAGTACACGGGCGTCGAGCTGAGCGAGAAGACGCTCGGCGTCGTCGGCCTCGGCCGCATCGGTGTGCTCGTGGCGCAGCGGATGTCGGCGTTCGGGATGAAGGTCGTCGCCTACGACCCGTTCGTACAGCCCGCGCGCGCCGCGCAGATGGGCGTCAAGCTGCTCTCGCTCGACGAGCTGCTGGAGGTCTCGGACTTCATCACCGTCCACCTCCCCAAGACCCCGGAGACCCTGGGTCTCATCGGCGACGACGCGCTGCACAAGGTCAAGCCGAGCGTCCGCGTCGTCAACGCCGCCCGCGGCGGCATCGTCGACGAGGAGGCGCTGGCCTCCGCCCTCAAGGAGGGCCGGGTCGCGGGCGCGGGCCTGGACGTGTACGCGAGTGAGCCGTGCACCGACTCCCCGCTCTTCGAGTTCGACCAGGTCGTGTGCACGCCGCACCTCGGCGCCTCCACCGGTGAGGCGCAGGAGAAGGCGGGCATCGCGGTCGCCAAGTCGGTACGCCTCGCGCTCGCGGGCGAGCTCGTGCCGGACGCGGTGAACGTGCAGGGCGGCGTCATTGCCGAGGACGTACGTCCCGCGCTGCCGCTCGCCGAGGGCCTGGGCCGGATCTTCACCGCGCTCGCGGGCGAGGTCGCGGTACGGCTGGACGTCGAGGTGTACGGCGAGATCACCCAGCACGATGTGAAGGTGCTCGAACTCTCCGCGCTCAAGGGCGTGTTCGAGGACGTCGTGGACGAGACGGTGAGCTACGTCAACGCCCCGCTGTTCGCGCAGGAGCGCGGCGTCGAGGTGCGGCTGACCACCTCCAGCGAGTCCGCGGAGCACCGCAACATGGTCACCGTGCGCGGCACGCTCAGCGGCGGCGAGGAGGTCTCGGTCTCCGGCACGCTGAGCGGTCCCAAGCACCAGCAGAAGATCGTCGCCGTCGGCGAGCACGACGTGGATCTGCCGCTCGCCGAGCACCTGGCGTTCTTCCGCTACACCGACCGTCCGGGCATGGTCGGCACCGTCGGCCGCATCCTCGGCGAGGCCGGCATCAACATCGCCGGCATGCAGGTCGGGCGTGCCGTCGCGGGCGGCGAGGCGCTGGTCGCGCTCACCGTCGACGACGACATCCCGGCTCCCGTCCTCACCGAGATCAAGGGCGAGATCGGGGCGACGTCGGCGCGCAGCGTCGATCTGTCCGACTGAGCGGACGGCTTCCGCCCGCGGAGTCCGCAGGGGCTCCCGCGGGAGCCCGCGACAGCGGGTGCGCCCGGGCCGTGGCGAACAC
>NZ_LJGW01000715.1 GCF_001751255.1 Streptomyces nanshensis
AGAGGGGACATGAGCCTGTGCACCTCCGCGGAATATGGGATTCCGCATGCTAGGCGCGGCGTGGTCCCCGGCCCGGGCGCTACGGCGGGCGGTCCGTACGGGACACCCGGTCAGATGAACCGCCGGGACGGACGGCCGGAGCGGGCGCGGCCCGTACGTCCCGGCCGCCCGCCCCGACGCCGAAGCCGACGCCGACGCCGCCACCGACGACGCCGAGGGCAGAGGGCCGCCACCGGCGTCCCCGTCTCACGTCACGTCGTCCCGCCGCTCCAGCGGTCTCGTCGCCGGCCCCTGGATGACGCGCCCCTCGGTGTCGAACCGCGAGCCGTGGCACGGGCACTCCCACGCGCCCTCCGCGTCGTTGAACCGCACGAAGCAGCCCAGATGCGTACAGCGCGGCGAGAGCGCCCGCACCTCGCCCTCGGGCGTGCGGTGGACGGCGCTGCGCCGCCCCCGTACGCGCACGATCGCGCCGGTGCCCGGAGCGATCTCCTCCACCGAGTCCGCGTACGACGAGCGCAGCCGGTCCCCCACGAACCGTCCCGCGACCGTCGACTGGAAGCGCAGCACGGCGGGCGCCTCGCGCGGGCTCAGCCGCCGCGGCTCGTACAGGCCCGCCCACGGCGGCAGCGTCGCACCGGTGATGTACGCGGTGAGGAGCTGCCCGGCGAGCACTCCGCCGGACATGCCCCAGCCGCCGAAGCCGGTGGCCACCCAGGTGTGCTGTGCCGCCGGGTGGAAGGAGCCGATGTAGGGGACGCCGTCGGTGGTGTCGTTGTCCTGCGTCGCCCAGCGGTGCACGAGGCGGGCGTCCGGGAAGCGTTCGTACGTCCAGGCGGCCAGCCGCTCGTAGCCCGCGCCCACCGAGCCCTGCCCGGAGGTGCCGGGCGTGAACTTCTCGCCGGTGACGATCAGCAGCCGCCGTCCCTTCCCGAAGGGGTACGGGGCGGTGCGCACCGAGCGTGTGCCGCGCTCCGGGGTGAGGTAGGCGCCGCCCGGGTCGCTCGCGGCGGGCACCAGCGCGGAGACGACCAGTTCGCGGCGCGGCTGGAGCCGGGAGAACATCAGCGCCCGGTCGAAGACGGGGTAGTGCGTGGCCACGACGACGTCCCCCGCGAGGACCTCGGCGCCGTTCTCGGTGGTCACACGGCACGGATCGCCCTCGTCCAGGCCGATGACGCGGGTGCGTTCGTGGATGAGGCCGCCGCGCCGCAGCAGGTCCTCGGCGAGCGCCAAGAGGTATTTGCGGGGGTGGAACTGCGCCTGGTCCTCGACGCGTACGGCCGAGTGCACCGGGAACGGCAGTCCGGTCTCGGTCACCAGGGAGGCGGGCAGCCCGGCCTCGCGGGCGGCCTCGGCCTCCGCCCGTATGTCCTCCGCGTGGTGCTCGGACTCGACGAAGGTGTACGCCGGGATCCGCTCCAGCTCGCAGTCGACGTCCAACTCCCCGGCGACGGCGGCCAGATGCTCGATCGCCTGCTGCTGCGAGGAGGCGTAGCGGCGGGCGTCGTCCGCTCCCTGTCTCTCCCGCAGATGCGAGTAGACGAGCCCGTGCAGGGCGGAGACCTTCCCGGTGGTGTGACCGGTGACCCCGGCGGCGATGCGGTCGGATTCGAGCACGGCGACGCGGCGTCCGGCCCGCGCCAGCTCCCAGGCGACGGAGAGCCCGGCGACTCCGCCGCCGACGACCGCGACGTCCACTTCCGTCCGGCTCCCGGCCTTCAGCGGTGGATGGGGAGCGGACGCGGCGGACAGCATCCAATAGGACTCGTAACCGACGGGCAGTGTCGTCACCGGTGCTCCTCGTGTGGTCGTCCGCGGCTCGCCGGCTCCTCCGGCTCGTCCGGGCGGTGCTGCTCGTGCTCGCGTCGTACCGGCCGTCCCCGCCCCGGCTCCGGCCGCCGCGCACCGTGCTCCCCGCACCGGTTGCGCGCGGTCCCGGGGTGCCCCGGGACGCCGCCGTCGAGCCGTCCGACCCTGCTGTGATTCCCGTCGCCGCCCGGGTCACTCGTGACGGCGGGTTCCGGGGCACGTACACGCCGCGTCCCGTACGTGTCCGGCCGCGGCACGGCGGGCACCCGTGCGGCCTCCCACGGAGGTGAGACGGGATGAAGGCAGCCGTCTGGCAGGGAAAGCGCGACGTCCGGGTCGCCGATGTGCCGGACCCGGTGATCAAGGAGTCGACCGACGCGGTCATACGGATCACGTCGAGCGGGCTCTGCGGTTCCGACCTGCACCTCTACGAGGTGCTCACGCCGCTCATGACCCCCGGTGACATCCTCGGGCACGAGCCGATGGGCGTCATCGAGGAGACCGGCAGCGCGGTGCAGGGCCTGAAGCCGGGCGACCGCGTGGTGGTGCCGTTCCAGATCGCGTGCGGCAACTGCTTCATGTGCGACCAGGGTCTGCAGACCCAGTGCGAGACGACGCAGGTACGCGAACAGGGCACGGGCGCACCGCTGTTCGGCTACAGCAAGCTCTACGACGCGGTGCCCGGGGCGCAGGCGGAGTATCTGCGCGTTCCGCAGGCGCAGTACGGGCCGATCAAGGTCCCGGAGGGTCCGCCTGACGACCGCTTCCTCTTCCTCTCCGACGTCCTGCCCACGGCGTGGCAGGCGGTCGAGTACGCGGACGTGCCCGAGGACGGCACGCTGGCGGTCGTGGGACTGGGGCCGATCGGTGACATGGCGTGCCGTATCGCCCTGCACCGCGGCGCCCGTCAGGTCATCGGCATCGACCTCGTACCGGAGCGGCTGGCGCGGGCGCGCGCACGGGGCGCACAGGTGCTGGACGTCACCGAGCACGACGACATCGGCGCGGCCGTACGGGAGTTGACGCACGGACGCGGCACGGACGCCGTCATCGACGCCGTCGGCATGGAGGCGCACGGCAACGTCGCGGGCAAGGTCGTGCAGTCGGTCGGCGGGATGCTGCCCGGGAAGCTGGCGGAGAAGGCCGTCACCAAGGCGGGCGTGGACCGGCTCTCCGCCTTCCAGCACGCGATCGACATCGTGCGCCGCGGCGGCACGGTCTCGCTCTCCGGTCTGTACGGCGGCGCGGCCGACCCGCTGCCGATGATGACGATGTTCGACAAGCAGATCCAGCTCCGCATGGGGCAGGCCAACGTCAAGCGCTGGGTGCCCGACATCCTGCCGCTGCTGACGGACGAGGACGTGCTCGGCGTCGACGACTTCGCGACGCACCATCTGCCGCTCGCGCAGGCGCCGGAGGCGTACGAGATGTTCCAGAAGAAGGCCGACGGCGCGGTGAAGGTGGTCTTCAATCCCTGAGCGCCCGGGGCCCGTTGCGGCGGTGCCCGCTCCGGCCCGCTCAAGGTTCCGCTTTCCGGCCGCACTTGAGCGCCGGGGTCCTCGACGGGCCCCGGCGCGAGGGTGGTTGGGCACCGTCGGCGGCTCGGTCGGCGGCTTCCGTCGGCGGCTCCGTCGGCGAAGTGGGCGGGGCACCCGGTCACTTGGTGACGTGCAGGATGTCCAGCACCTCGTCGTCGCTGAGTTGCGGAAAGTCGGTGTACCAGAAGCCCACCGAGCCGAAGGCCGGCGGCACGTACGCGCACACGATCTCGTCGGCGTCGCCCGCGAGTTGCTCCGTCGCCTCGCGTGAGCAGACGGGCGCCGCGAGGACCGTACGCACGGGGCCGGCCTGCCGCACCGCGCGCAGCGCCGCCCGCGCCGTCGAGCCCGTGGCGACGCCGTCGTCCACGACGACCGCGGAGCGGCCCGTGAGGTCGAGCCTGCCGCGTCCGCGCCGGTAGGCCTCCTCACGGCGCTTCAGCTCGGCCTGCTCGTGCTCCGCGGTCGGCGCCAGATCGCGTTCGCTGAGGCCCAAGTGCCCCAGCAGCACGGGGTCGTAGACCGGAGGGGCGTCCCCCGCCACCGCGCCGACGCCCAGCTCCGGCTGGAAGGGCGCACCGATCTTGCGTGCCACGACGACGTCGAGGGGCGCCGGCAGCGCGCGGGCGATCTCGTCGGCGACGGGCACTCCGCCGCGCGGGAGGGCGAGCACCACGGGGTCGGGCAGACGGCCCTCGCGCTGCCGCTCGGCCAGCTTCTCCGCGAGGGCTCTGCCGCCCTCGCGGCGGTCACGGAACTGCATGGCGGCCTCCTCCCTGCCTGCCGAGGAGCTCCGCGGCCCGCGGTACCCGCCGTCCCGGGAACTACACAGGACGCGCAACGGAAGTTCCGCTTCCGGCACCGGAATTCCATGGAATCCGCTCCCCCGCGCGTGCTCCCCGGACTACGGTGTGTGCCTGCGGGGATCGTCATTGGGTAGTGCCGGGGAGGGGCTCCGCCATGGGCATGGAAGCAGTGCCGACGCCTGCCGCGCATGTACGTGAACTGCTGGCGCGCGTCCGGAATCCGTTCGATGTCTCGGACTCCGTGCTCGCACGCCTCGACGAGGCCCTGCTCGTCCACGTCGAACTGCACGGCTGGCGCCAGCGCAAGGCGCCCGCGCCCAGCCTGCGGTGCAGCAGCCACCGCCATGTCTTCCTGCTCCCCGACGGCGAGCTGGTCGCGCTGTGGGAGCTGAGCTACGACAGCGCCGAGGACGGCAGCGGCGGGAACGGGAGCGGCCTCCGCGTCCTGCACGAGGTGTACGAGAGCGAGGAGGCGCTGGTGCGCTCCGAGCACCGTGTGCAGGAGGCGCACCGCACCGCGGGGCGGGGTCCGCGCGGGCGGCGCCGCGGCGGCGCGGCCGACGTACCCGTCGAGTTGCTGCTCACGACGGGCCATCCCTTCGGGCGCCGTACGTACCGCGAGACCGGCTCTCCCGACCATGCGCGGCGGCTGCTGCGCCGGGCGGAGAACGCCGACAGCCCGGGTCAGGAGATCGCCGCCCTGCTGGAGACGGCACGCGGCCACGAGATCCTTCCGGTGCCCAAGCCGCAGGTGCTGGCCCACGAGTGGCAGGTGTGGTGCACGGTCTACGAGCACGCCTTCCTGCTGGCGGACGGCTCGGAGCTGAGCCTCTACGAGGTGGAGCACGACCTGTCCGGGTCGGGCGCGCTGGTCTGCGAGGTCTATCTGGAGGAGGGCTTCGCCGACCGGGCCGTCAACCGCCTGGTGCGCGACCGGGGGTTCGGCGCCTGAGCGTTCCCGGCACGGGCGCCGGGTGACGGGCGGCGCCCGCCCCGCCCGGTTCCGCGGAGATCCGATCCGTCGCCGCGTGCTGCCGTGCGCCGCCGTGCGACTCGTCGTGACCCCTTGTGACCTTCTGGGCGCCGATCGTATTGTGGGCGCGCTCCGTAACCGCACTGACGCTCCGTAACTCGCTTGACGGGGTGCCCACTTGACCGGAGGTCCCGCCATGCCCCCACGCGGACGTCACCGTCGCCCCGAACGCACCGGCTCGTTCACGCGTGCGTCGCTCAGAGTCACCGCCGGCGGAGCGGGCGTCGCATTACCCCTGATCGGGGCGCAGTTGGTGCACGCGGCTCCGGCGGCCGACCCCTGGCAGAAGGTCGCGGCGTGCGAGAGCGGCGGCAACTGGGAGATCAACACCGGCAACGGGTATTTCGGCGGGCTGCAGTTCGCGCAGGGCACCTGGGAGGCGTACGGCGGAACCGCCTACGCGCCCCGTGCGGACCTCGCGACGAAGGCCCAGCAGATCGCCGTCGCCGAGAAGGTGCTGAAGGGTCAGGGCCCGAAGGCATGGCCCAACTGCGGCCCGCGGGCGGGGCTTTCAGCCGGCGGTACGCAGCAGCAGGCCGCACGGGTGCCCGCGCAGAGCGCGCCGCGGCCCCAGAGCACGCAGGACGCGGCGAAGGCGAAGGCCAAGGCCGGGGAAGCCGAGCGCGCGGAGAGCGCCGAGAAGGCGGAGAAGGCCGAACGGGCCAAGGCGGAGCGCGCGAAGAAGGCGACGACCTACGAGGTCGTCGGCGGTGACAGCCTCTCCTCCATCGCCGAGGAGCACGAGGTGAAGGGCGGCTGGCCCGGCCTCTACGAACGCAACCGCAAGACCGTGGGCGGCGATCCGGACCTGATCCTCCCCGGCCAGCGGCTGCACCTGGACGGCACCCGCCCCGCGTCCGCACCGCAGCGGGACGGCGACGCGGCGGCCCGCAAGAAGGCGGAGAGCGCCGAGAAGGCCGAACAGGCGGAGAAGAGCCAGAAGTCCCAGAAGGCCGAGGAGACCGCCGCGGCCGCGGCCGCGAAGGCACAGGCCGAGGCGAAGGCGAAGGCCAAGGCGAAGGCGGAGGCCGAACGCACGGCGCAGAAGGCCAAGGAGCAGAAGGCCGAAGCGCGCAAGGCCGAGGAGCGCAAGGCCCGCGAGAAGGCGCAGCGGGAGAAGGCTCAGCAGCAGAAGGCCAAGGCACAGGCCCGCAAGCCCGCCTCCGCGGGCACCACCGCGCCCGTCAGCGGCGTCAGCCCCACCACGGGTTACCAGGCGTCGGGCGGCAGTTGGTCCTCGGGCCACCACACGGGCGTCGACTTCCCCGTGCCCACGGGCACCACCGTGAAGGCCGTCTCCGCCGCCAAGGTCGTCTCGGCGGGCTGGGCGGACGCGTACGGCTACGAGGTGGTGCTGCGCCACCGCGACGGCCGCTACAGCCAGTACGGCCATCTCTCGGCGATCTCGGTGCGGGCAGGCCAGACGGTCGGCACCGGGCAGCGCGTGGGCCGCTCCGGTGCGACGGGCAACGCCACAGGCCCGCATCTGCACTTCGAGGTCCGTACGGGCCCCGGCTACGGCACGGACATCGACCCGCTGGGCTATCTTCGCGCGCACGGCGTGCGGCTGTGAGGCTGTGACGGCGGCGCTACGGCGCCCCGTTCACCTCCGCCTCACTCGTCCTCGTCGGTGTCCATGTCGACGCGTTCCGGTCCGGGCGCACGCGGCGGACGCGGGTCCGGGCCCTCGGCGGCCTGCTCGATGTCCTCGAGTTCCAGGCCGAGTTCGCGGTCGTCGTCGTCCGCGACGTGCACGGCTGTCTCCTCCCCCGACAGCCCTTCCGCGGGCGACGCCGAGGAGAAGGTGTCCTGGTTCGCGGACCGCCACTCCAGCGGGTCGTCGCTGAGCTGCCCGGCCGGTTCGTCGGGCAGCGGCTCCGCCTCCTCGTCGCCGACGTCCGGCTCCTCCTCGGCCAGACGCTCGTCGAGGGGCTCCCCCTCGACCTGCTCGTCGAACGTGGTGCCGTAGCTCTCGACCGCCACGGGCTCGTCGCCCGGCACGGCCGCGCGCTGCGGGTCCTCGGCGAGTTCGGCCTCGGGCCAGCCGTCCTGGAGGTCGGGGATGCCCTCGTCCTCCGGCTCCGCCCCCGGGTCGTGGCCTTCGTCCTCAGTCATGCCACCCGGCGGTACCCGTGAGGGTCGGCGGAAAACGTTCATGCCGCGCCCTCCGACCGGTCCGGCGGGGGCCTCCGCCTGCTCCTGCGCCGTACGACGACGATCAGGTCGGTCAGGGCGAACAGCGACAGTCCGCCGCAGATCGCGGTGAGCGTGTACAGGGAGTCGGCGGTCGGCACGGCTCCGGCTCCCGACTGCGTCGCCCAGAACCAGAACAGCGCGGTTCCGGCGAGGAAGACGGGCGTGAAGAGCAGCGCGAGGACCAGCCGCAGACCCAGCGCGCTGCGGGCCGTGATGGGTTCGGTTCCCGTACGGGGCCAGTAGCGCTCGAAGGGCTGCGGCGGCTCGTCGCGCCGGCTGCCGGCCCGCTGTCCGGGACGGCGAAGCGTCATTTCTCTCGCCTCTTCCCGTGCTCGGGGTCTCACTTCCAGTGTGCTCCGGGCGGGGCCGCGCGCGGCGCCGCGGCCCGGCTCCGCGGACCGTACGGCTCAGACCTCGGCCTCGTGGCAGACGCCGCAGGTCAGACGGCGTGCGTCGGGTGAGTGCGTGGACCGGCCGACCCCGGCGGTCTCGTGCACGGTCTGCGGCGCCACATGGGCGTGGTCCATGCACAGCCCCGCGCCGCAGCGGCTGCACACCGCGACCGCGACGCTCGTCTCGCCCCGTGCCCGGCAGTCGTAGCAGTTCATCGGCGGGCCTCCCTCCGGCTGCGCACCGTCGCGGCTTCCGGGTGCCACCCCGCCGGGCGCGGAAACGGCACGGGGCCGGCCGCCGTACGGAACGCGGAGCGGGACGCGTACGTACGGGACACGTACAGAACACGTACGGGAACGTACGCAGAAGGCAGGTGCGGAATCCGCAGACAGGCGCCGCCCGGTGACCGGCCCGGCCGTCAACTGCGTGCCGTCCGCGACCAGTTCGTCCCGTTCTCCGGGGCGTCACCCGGCACGGGGTGACTTGCCGGGGTGCTATGCCCGGGAAACTCCCGCCCCACGGGACAAGATCCAGCCGTAGACTTACCGATTCCTTCCAACTCCCCCGCCCCTGTCAGTAGCCTCGTGACCCGACGGCAAGCGGCCGTCGGAGCTGAACGAGCTGGAGACCCAGATGGAACGTCCTGCCTGGGCCCCGCAGGGCATAGACCTGACGGTGCCGAGCGTGTCCCGAATGTACGACTACTATCTGGGCGGCTCGCACAACTTCGAGGTGGACAGGGAGGCCGGCAGGCGGGCCATAGAGGCGTGGCCGGGGCTTCCGAAAATCATCCAGGCGAATCGTGCCTTCATGCGACGGGCGATCCGCTTCGCGGTCGGCGAGGGCATCACGCAATTCCTCGACATCGGTTCGGGCATTCCGACCTTCGGCAACGTCCACGAGGCCGCGCAGTCGGCCGACCCCTCCGCCCGCGTCGTCTACGTCGACAACGACCCCGTCGCCGTCGCCCACAGCCGCTCGGTGCTGGAGGGCAACGACCGTGCCGAGGTGGTCTCGGCGGACTTCCGCTCCCCGCAGGACATCCTCTACAGCGCGGAGGTCGAGCGGCTCCTCGACCTCGAACGCCCCGTCGCCCTGCTGCTGGTGGCGCTGCTGCACTTCATCGAGGACAAGGACGATCCCTGGAAGACCGTCCGGGAGATCGGTGACGAACTCGCGCCCGGCAGCCTCCTCGTCCTCTCGCACTCCTCGGCGGACGAGGGCCCGATGCGCAACGTCGGCGGCGGCGTACGCGACGTCTACAGACAGACGAGTTCGCCGCTGATCACCCGCAGCCGCACCGAGATCACGCGGTTCTTCGACGGGTTCGAACTCGTCGAGCCGGGGGTCGTGCCGCTCCCCCGCTGGCGCCCGGAGGACGTGCCCGGCACGGACGACCCCCTCCTCCTCAGCGGCTACGCAGGGGTGGGCCGCAAGGCGGGACGCGTCGGGTGAACTCCGGGCCGCACGAGCCCGAAGGGCTCGAGAAGGACGGACTTCGGCGCTTCGCGACCATCTGGAGCCGCGCCGTCTATCCGGTGACGCAGACCTCGATGACGCGCGCCGAACTGGAGGACTATCTCCACCCGTTGGCCGTCCGGCTGTGCGACGCGCTGCACGCGCACCCGTTCTCCCCGGCCGTCGGACGCGAGGTCGGCTCCGCGCTCGTCGCGGGACACTGCACCAGCCCGGACGCGCTGCCGCATCTGCTGGGCGTCATCGACTCCTATCTGGTGCTCTACAGCCGCGATCCGGAGAGCAGCACGCTCGACGTCGACGAGGCACGCGCCCGCTGCTCCCGCCTCCAGCACGCCATCGCCGCGGGCTTCACCCAGGCCCTGCGCGACCGCACCCTGAGCGAACAGGAATCGCTCTCGCGGGCGGCGCTCGCCGCGCAGACGGCCGTCGAGGAGGCGCTGCACGCCAGCGAGACACGTTTCCGTGCGGTCTTCAACAGCGCCACGATCGGCATCTCCATCGCCGACATGGACGGCCGCATCCGGGACGCCAACGGTGCGCTGGCCCGGATGTTCGGCCGCTCCGAGGAGGAGATGCGCCGGCGCAACGTCAACGAGTGGGTGCACCCCGACGACGCGCCCCAAGTCTGGCGCATGCACCGGCAGTTGGTACGGGGCGAGCGCGACCACTTCCGGGTGGAGAAGCCGTACCAGCGGCCCGACGGCACCGTGCTGTGGACCAACCTCACCGTCTCGCTGCTGCGCGACGCCGACGGCGAACCCCGCTACCAACTGGCCCTCGTGGAGGACATCACCGAGCGCCGGCTGCTGCATCTGCGGCTGCGGTACGAGGCGACGCACGACGAGTTGACGGGGCTGCCCAACCGCACGCTGTTCGCCGAGCGGCTGGACCGGCTGCTGTCGGCGAGCGGCGAGGTCAAGCGCTTCGGGCTGTGCTATCTCGACATCGACGGCTTCAAGGCGGTCAACGACAGCCTGGGGCACGCCGTGGGCGACCAGTTGCTGATCGCCGTCGCGGAGCGCCTCCAGTCCTGCACCGCCGGGTCGGGTCATCTCGTGGCCCGCATCGGCGGCGACGAGTTCGCGGCGCTGGTGACCGACCCGTCCGGCCCGGAGGAGGTCACCGAGCTGGCCCGGCAGGTGCTGGCCGCGCTGGCGACCCCGATCGGCGTCGACGGACGGGAGTTGTCCGTACGGGCGAGCATCGGCATCGTCGAGGGACCGAGCGGCGATCTGCGTCCCGAAGAGGTGATGCGCAGCGCCGACATCACGATGTACCGGGCGAAGGACGCGGGCGGCAACCGCTACGAGCTGGCCGACCCGGACTCCGACGCGCGCGCCATAGACCGGCACAGCCTGACCACCCGGCTGCCGACGGCGCTGGAGCGTGACGAGTTCTTCCTGGAGTACCAGCCGCTGATCCGCATGAGCGACGGCCATGTCGACGGGGCCGAGGCCCTGGTCCGCTGGAAGCACCCGGTGCACGGGCTGCTCGGTCCGGACCGGTTCATCCCGCTCGCCGAACACACCGGTCTCATCGTCCCGTTGGGGCGCTGGGTGATGGAGCAGGCGGTGCGTCAGGCGTGCGCCTGGCACGAGGAGCGCAGCGCCGAGGCGAAGGCCGCGGCGAAGGGCGGCAGAGGCGCGAAGAACGGCAAGGGCGGCGGGAAGTCCGGCAAGAGCGGCAAGGGCGCCTCGGAGGACTACCGGCCGCTGCGGGTGAACGTGAACCTCTCACCGCGCCAGCTCCACCACCCCGACCTCGTACCGGACACGGTGGCGGTCCTGGAGGGGGCCGGCATGGAGCCCTCGTCGCTCTGCCTGGAGGTGACGGAGAGCGCGCTGATCGGCGCGGACGAGGACGAGTTGAAGCCGCTGCGCCAACTCGCCGAGCTGGGCGTGGAGATCGCGCTCGACGACTTCGGCACCGGCTACTCCAACCTCGCCAACCTCCGCCGTCTGCCCGCCACGACGCTCAAGCTGGACCGCTCCTTCACCCAGGGGCTCCAGCAGCATCCCGCCGACCCGGCCGACGTCACCTTCGTCGAGGGCATCGTGACGCTGGCGCACGCGCTGGGGCTGGCGGTCACGGTGGAGGGCGTCGAGACGGAGCATCAGGCCTCGAAACTCCGGGACTTGGGCTGCGACACCGCGCAGGGCTGGTATTACGCCCGTCCCGGGCCCGCCTCCACCTTCCAGAAGGGGTTCGCGGTCACGCTCTGAGCGGGGCCGCGGGCCGGGCCGGCCGTCGTGCCGCCCACTCCCGGAGCGCTCGTCCGCGCGCGCTCTCCGCCTCCCGTACCGGGCTCAACAACCCGCTCACACGTGGTCGTTGAGCCACTGGAGCAGGTCGGTGTACACCTCGTCCCGGTTGGTCTCGTTGAGGATCTCGTGCCGGGCGCCCGCGTACGCCCGCCAGTCGACGTCGCGCATCCCCACGTACCGGAAGTCCTCCAGGAGTTCGTAGACGAGCGTCATCCCCTGGTTGCACGGGTCCTGGTCGCCGACGGCGATGTGCACGGGCAGGTCGCGCGGGATCCTGTCGAGCTGCGCGGGGTCGTTGATCTTGCGGCTGCCCAGCACCCAGTCCAGGGAGAGCCCGGCGCTGAAGGCGAAGCCGCAGCGCTCGTCACCGGCGTAGACGTCGACCTCGTCCTCGTCACGGGAGAGCCACTCGAAGCCGGTGCGGTGGGTGTAGGGGTCGTTGAAGGAGCTGAAGAGGTCGGGCACGAAGCCGGAGACCGCGCCGCGCCCGCCCTTCTCGATCTCCCCTTCGAGCTGTCGCACGGCCGTCTCGGTCTCACAGCCGGGCAGCGAGCGGAACGTCCCGGAGAGCACCAGCCCGGCCACGCCCTCGCCGTGCTCCTGCACGTAGTCGCGGGCGAGTTGGGAGCCCATGCTGTGCCCGAGGAAGACGAAGGGCGTGCCGTCGGGCAGTTCGGCCCGTACGCGGTCGCCCACGGTCTTCAGATCCTCCACGGTCGCCCGCCAGCCGCTCTCGCCGACGACGCCGTAGCCGCCGGTGTGCTCGGCGGTGGCGCCGTGGCCGCGGTGGTCGGAGGCGACGACGGCGTACCCGAAGCGGCCGAGGAAGCGCGCGAACCTGTCGTAGCGCTGGGCGTGTTCGGCCGCTCCGTGCGCGATCTGGACGAGGGCGCGCGGCTGCCTGCCGGCGCCCTCGGCGTCGTCGGGGTGCCAGGTGTAGGTGGCGATCCGGGTGCCGTCCGCCGCCGTCGTGTGGTCCTGCCGTACGCCGCCCACGCCTGCCGCCTCCTCGATCCGACCTGTCCGCCCGTATGGTGCGTTCGCTCGCAGACGGTCACCGTACTGTCCGGTGCGTCCGGCGTGAAGGTCACCGCTCCGGGGCGGCGCCGGGCGAGGCGGGACGAGGCGGACTACGGCGGGCGCCGACGCGGCAACTCCCGTATGGCGTACGGACGGTGGTCGCCCACGGGTGCGGGCCGGACGCAGCGGGGCGAGCGCGTTCGCCGGAGCCGCGCGGCGCGCGCCCGC
>NZ_LJGW01000718.1 GCF_001751255.1 Streptomyces nanshensis
CATGCAAGCGCTCTACCAACTGAGCTATAGCCCCGGGCAGTTCACAACCGGGCCACACCTGTGCGGTGCCTCGTCCGTGAACGGGAGGAAGCCTAACCGGTGACCAGGCCGGATGGGAAATCACGGAACGGTCTGCCCGGGGCGGGCTGTACGGCGACGGTCCGTCCGGCGGTCAGTCGTCGTCGCCCAGCACCGGCTGCGGCAGCGTTCCCGCGTTGTGTTCCAGCAGCCGCCAGCCGCGGGCGCCCTCGCCCAGCACCGACCAGCAGCAGTTGGAGAGTCCGCCCAGCGCCTCCCAGGTGTGCGGCACCAGGCCGAGCAGGCGTCCGATGGTCGTACGGATCGTGCCGCCGTGGCTGACGACAACGAGCGTGCCGCCGGGCGGCAGCTTCTCCACGCTCCGCTCCACGACGGGGGCGGCGCGGTCGGCGACCTCCGTCTCCAGTTCGCCGCCGCCGCGTCGTACGGGCTCGCCGCGCTTCCACGCCGCGTACTCCTCGCCGTACCGCTCGACGATCTCCTCGTGCGTCAGGCCCTGCCAGTTGCCCGCGTAGGTCTCGCGCAGCGCCTCGTCGTGGATGACCTCCAGGCCCGTGATGGACGCCAGTTCCGCCGCCGTCGCGACCGTACGGCGCAGGTCGGAGGCGAGGATCGCGTCGGGGCGCAGGGCCGCCAGCAGCCGGGCGGCGCGGCGGGCCTGCTCCAGTCCCGCCGGGGTCAGCTCGATGTCGGTGGAGCCCTGGAAGCGGCGTTCGAGGTTCCAGGCCGTCTGGCCGTGCCGCCAGAGAACGATCCTGCGGTCGCGCCGCATCGGCGGTGCGGGGGTGGGGGTCACGGCGGGCTTCGCCGTCACCGGGCGCCGTCGCTTCCGTCCCGCTCCGGCGGGGTGCCGGCCGTACCGGCCGAGCCGTTCGCGCCGTCGGCTGCACCGTCGGCCCCGGCCCCGGCCTCCCGCGCGGCGTGCTCGCGGTCCTTGCCCCGGGTCGCCTTCGCGTCCGCGGGCAGCTCCAGTTCGGGGCAGTCCTTCCAGAGCCGCTCCAGCGCGTAGAAGACCCGCTCCTCGCTGTGCTGTACGTGCACCACGATGTCCACGAAGTCGAGGAGCACCCAGCGTCCGTCCCGCTCGCCCTCGCGACGGGCCGGTTTCGCGCCGCGCTCCTTCAGCAGCCGTTCCTCGATCTCGTCGACGATGGCCTTGACCTGCCGGTCGTTGGGCGCGGAGGCGAGCAGGAAGGCGTCGGTGATGGCGAGGACGTCGCTCACGTCGTAGGCGACGATGTCGTGCGCGAGCTTGTCCGCGGCCGCCTGGGCGGCGGCGTCGATCAGCTCGATGGAACGTTCCGTGGCGGTCACAGGCGAGGCTTTCGAATCGGTGGCGACGGTCAGGTGTGCGTTTGCTGCGTATGCACGAACCAGGATCTCACGCCCGGACGGGGGCTCTCACTGCTTGTAGTCCTTGCCCAGCACGACCGTCACGTCGGCGTTCGCCGCGCCCTTGCCCTTGCGGACGGCGCTGCCGGGCAGCCCCAGCGTCTTGGCGACCTCCTCCGCCTTCGCCTTGTACTTGGCGTCGCCGTACGTCACCTGCGAACGGGCCTGCGCCGCGCCGCCCGCGCCGCCCTTGACGACGTTGTAGCCGCTGTTGACCAGGTCCGCCGCGGCCGCGTCGTCGCTGCCGCGGTCTCCGCTGGCGTTGACGGTCTTCACACGGGGCGCCGCGTCCGGGTCGCTGTTCTTCACGGTGCCGCCGAGCACCTGCTTGACCAGACCGTCGCTCGTACGGGGGCTGAGGGTGCCGTTGGCCCGTACCGGCAGCACCTGGGTCTGGTACGCGCCGGACTTGGCCTGGCTCGCGAGCTTCGCCAGCGAGGCGCCCAACTCGGCCTCGGGCAGGGAGGGATCGGGGATCTGGCCGAGCGTCTCGACGGTCTTCGTCGCCGACTTGGAGTCGCTGGAGAGCTTCCGCAGCGTCTGCTGGATGACCGCTCCGAAGCGTTCGAGCTGGCGCGTCTGGGGCTCGCCGCGGCCGCGGTACGTGGCGTAGGCGACGGCGGCGCGGCCGTCGAGGGTCTGCGCCTTGCCGCGCTTGACCACCGGGTCGTCGCCCTTCTTCTCGCCGGGCACGGTGGTGTTGGCGTCGATCTGGACGCCGCCGACCAGCTCGACGAGGTTCTCCAGATAGGGGGTGTCCAGGCGCCAGCTTCCCTTGATGTCGGCGCCGAGCAGCGTGCCGAGGGACTCCCTGGTGGGGGCGGTGCCCTCGTCCTCGACGGCCTTGCCGAGGGTGGTCGTGGTGCCGTTCTCGCCGGAGACGGCAAGGGAGTTGGGGAGCAGGACGGTGTTGCCGCGCTTGGCGTCGGCGTTGTCCACGAGCAGCGCGGTGGAGCTGCCGCCGCCGTTCAGCGAGCGCAGATGGACGACGATCACGTCCCGCTGCTGGCCCGCGGCCGTGGCGGCGCCGCCCTTCTCGTCGCTCAGGCCGGGCAGCTTGCCCGCGTACCAGAGGTAGCCGAGGCCGCCGGCCGCGACCATGACGAGCGCGACGACGAGGGTGACGACGCGGTTGCGTCCGCGGCGCTTGGCCTCCTCGCGGCGCTCGGTGCGGCTCTCGCTGAACTTGAGCCAGTCGATGACGTCTTCGGAGTCGTCGGCGGCCTCCTCGACGAAGGAGAACTGCTCGGTGCGGTAGCCGTCACCGGAGGCGGAGGTGCTTCCGGTTCCGGGTCCGGAGGCGGAGCCCGGGGCCGCGCCCGTTCCCGTGCCCAGGCCCGTGGTCGTGCCGCGGTCCGCGGGCGCGTCCGGGCCCGGGCCCGGTTCGCCCGTCCGTCCCGGTCCCGGCTGCTGCGGGATCCACTCCTGCTGGGGCTGGGCCTGTTGCTGCTGTTGGGGGTGCTGCGGCTGCTGGTACGGGCCGTAGGCGTCCGGACCGCCCTGTCCGCCGGCGCCCTGCCCGTAGCCCTCGGGGGTGCCGTAGCCGCCGTACCCCTCGTAGCTCTCGTAGCCCTCGCGGGTGCCGTAGCCGTACTGCTGCGGATCGCCCTGTCCGGGGGTCTGCTGCTGCGCTCCGTACGGCCCGCTCTCCTCGAAGCCGTAGACGGGCTGCCCGTAGTCGTCGTAGCCGAGGAACCGCGGCGCGGCTCCGCCCTCCTGGCCGCCCTGCTGCTGCCCGTACGCGTCGTATCCGTAGCGCTCGTTCATGTGTGGGGCGCCTCCTCCCCGTACAGGCCACGCTTGTTGATGTAGCGCACGACGCCGTCGGGCACCAGATACCAGACCGGGTCGCCACGGCGTACCCGCGCGCGGCAGTCCGTCGAGGAGATGGCCAGCGCCGGGACCTCCACGAGGGAGACGCCGCCGTCCGGCAGTCCGGGGTCGGTGAGGGCGTGCCCGGGGCGGGTGGCGCCGATGAAGTGGGCGAGGGAGAAGAGTTCGTCGGCGTCGCGCCAGCCGATGATCTGCGCGAGGGCGTCGGCGCCGGTGATGAAGAAGAGGTCCGCCTCGGGGTCGGCCGCCCGCAGGTCGCGCAGGGTGTCGATGGTGTACGTGCGGCCGCCGCGGTCGATGTCGATGCGGCTGACCGAGAACTGCGGATTGGACGCCGTCGCGATGACCGTCATCAGATAGCGGTCCTCGGCGGGTGAGACCTGCTGGTGGCTCTTCTGCCACGGCTGTCCCGTGGGCACGAAGACGACCTCGTCGAGGTGGAAGCGAGCTGCCACCTCGCTGGCGGCGACGAGGTGCCCGTGGTGGATCGGGTCGAACGTCCCGCCCATCACTCCCAGCCGCCGCTTGCCGGTGCCGGGCACTATGTCCTCTCCCATGCGAGCCGACCTTATCCCCTCGTACTCCGCTCCGCTGCTCCGCCCGTACGACGCGGAGGACGCGACGGACACGGGATCCGCGGGGGACGCCGGCGACGCGGCACGGGTGACGCCCGTGCCGGCGGCGGGAGCAGTGACAGCGGTGCGGTGACGGCGCGGACGCCGGAGGTCAGCGGTCCCGGTTGAAGCGGGTCGTGATCCACAGCAGCAGGAGCAGCGCCAGCAGGGCCCCGCCACCGGTGAGGAAGGGGAGCACCGGGTCGTGCTCCGCGTGCTCACCGCCCTCGGAGGCCAGAACGGCGAAGGCGTGGTGCGCGGTGCTGGAAAGCGTCATCGTCGGCAGGACCTATCACGTGTGGGCCGGACAGTACGGTGCGTGCCGCACATCGTATGCGGGGCGTCCGCGCGGGCCCAGCCCGCCTCCGGCTTCCCGGCAGCGTCCCGCTCCCTTTCACGGGTCCGCGCGCACCTCCGGCACCCTCCGCACACCTTCCGTCCCTTCCCGTACCGGCCGAACCGCCCGTACCTTCCGCGCAACCTTTACGGGGGCGTGCGACGTCTCTCCCCCACGTCCGGGCTTTCGCCCGGAACGCGTTCGCCCCGGGCATTCCGGTTCCGAGCGCCTAGGCTGATCTCAACCCACCGATACCCGGTGATGACGACAGGGGGGACGCGATGAGCGACACCACAGGCGGCACCGAGCGGCTGCCGGGCCGCAACCGGCGCCGCTTCCCCGGGATCTCCTCCCGGGCGTACGAACATCCCTCGGACCGCTCCGCGCTGGTCGCGCTGCGCAAACTGAGCGGATTCGACTCGGTGTTCAAGGCGCTGAGCGGGCTGGTGACCGAGCGCAGCCTGCGGCTGCTCTTCCTCGCCAACTCGGTGCGCGTCAACGACGAGCAGTTCGCGCACCTCAACTCGATGCTGCGGGACGCCTGTTACATCCTGGACCTGGAGAAGGTCCCGCCGATGTACGTGAGTCAGGACCCGAACCCGAACGCGATGTGCATCGGCCTCGACGCCCCGGTCATCGTGGTCACCACGGGTCTCGTGGAGCTGCTGGACGAGGAGGAGATGCGGGCGGTCGTCGGCCACGAGGTGGGCCACGCCCTCTCCGGCCACGCCGTCTACCGCACGATTCTGCTCTTCCTCACCAACCTCGCCCTCAAGGTCGCCTGGATCCCGTTGGGCAACATGGCGATCATGGCCATCGTGACGGCGCTGCGCGAGTGGTTCCGCAAGTCGGAGCTGTCGGCGGACCGTGCGGGTCTGCTCGTGGGGCAGGACCTGCAGGCGTCGCTGCGCGGTCTGATGAAGCTCGCGGGCGGCAACCATCTGCACGAGATGAACGTGGACTCCTTCCTCGCACAGGCCGAGGAGTACGAGTCGGGCGGCGACATCCGCGACTCCGTGCTGAAGATCATGAACGTGCTGCCGCGCAGCCACCCCTTCACTGCCGTGCGCGCGGCCGAGTTGAAGAAGTGGTCCGAGACCCGCGACTACCAGCGCATCATGGACGGCCACTACGACAAGCGCGAGAACGACAAGCAGACGTCGGTCTCCGAGTCGTTCAAGGAGTCGGCCGGGCACTACACCGAGTCGTTCAAGAACAGCAAGGACCCGCTGATGGGTCTCGTACGCGACATCGCGGGCGGCGCGGGCGACCTGGGCGGGAAGCTGCGGGACACCTTCACCGGACGGACGGCCGGCGGCAACGGCGGCTCCTCGGACGGGAACAACGGCGACGGCGGCGGCAACGCCGGTGGCTCAGGCGGCAGTTCGGCCTGACGGCCGTCCCCGTCGCCGCGCACGATCCCCCGGCTCCCTTTCTGCTCCCCCTGTTTCGTCTCCGATCCCCCGACATCCGACGGGCCGCTGCGGCGGCCCGTCGGCGTGTACGGGGCCGTCACGGGCTACGACGGCCGGTCGGCGCACACTGTCAGTACGGGCCCGGCACACGGGAGTTGACCCGGCGGCTGCGGGACCCCGCGGCCCCGCGACGCATCCGGCGCACGTCACCTCGCACGGTGCCGTCCGCCGGCCGTCGCTAGTCGTCCTTCTGCGCCGCCGGGCTCGGCTGCGAGCTGGTGGACAGCACGCCGCACAGCGAGGCGGAGGAGCGTCCGCGCGCGTACGGGTCGGTGCCCGCGGCGCCGTCGTCCTTGGCTTCCTCGCCGGCCATCAGCGGCGCCAGCGCGTCCGACATGTCGGCGGAGCAGGGCAGCGGCCCGGCGCGCATCGAGACCTGCTCGACGCTCAGTTGCTGCCGCCGCAGATCCTCGCGGTCGACCTCGAAGCGCACCTCGCGCCGCACCGTGAAGAGCGACGAGTGCTCCTCCGCCTTCTCCCCCTGACCGTCCTGGGTGGGACGCACCGCGTACACGAAGACGTGGTCCGCGACGACCTCCAGGGCGTCGGGCCCCGCCTCCTGCACGGTCATCGAGCCGCTGACGCGGATGCGGGGGTCGGCGAGCGTCGTCTTGGACGGGTCGAAGCGGACCATCCAGCCCGTCGCGGAGTGCCGTCCGTCGTTGCGCGGGTGGTCCATGCTCTGGTCGAACTGCTCGTGCTGCGCCGGGTCCAGCATCAGCCGTACGTCGCGTACGGCGTTGCCGCTGAGCACCGCCGGGTCGAGCGAGCTGCTGACGACGTACTCCTTGGCGGCCGTCAGCGAGGAGAGCACCTGGCTCTCGGAGAAGTGCCGGGTGCGGCGCACCGGCGGCAGCGTGACGCCGTCCGCCCCGGCGCGGAACTGCGCCGCGGGGCTGTGCTGGAAGAGGTCGGCGGGCTTGGCGCCGGGCACCTGGTCGCGGGGCGCGAGCGGCAGCAGCGAGTTGCGCATCGGCTCGGCGGGCGGCTGCGGCGGCGCCTGATACGGGTTGCGGACGCCCATGTAGATCGCCGTGCCGAAGGCGAGGACGATCAGCAGCACCAGGACGATGCCCTGCCGGGAGGCGGTGATCGAGCCGCGGCCGTAGGTCGTGTTCAGCTCGCCGTCGGACGTCTCCGCGGTCGACGGGAGCGCACGGTTGCGTACGGCGGCGTGCTCCTCGTCCTCCATGCGCTCGCGCGCGGAGAACTCCTGGAGCTGCGCAGCCTTGATGAAGGACTCGTCGAAGACGACGGATCGGTAGTCGTCGCGATACTCGTCGTCGCCCCCGGAGGCGTCGTCGGGTGTTCCCTCTGGGGGATTGCCTCGCCCGGCCATACCAACAGAGTAGGTCCGCCCGGCGTCGCGTAAACGCTTCTGTGCGTCGACAAGTCGGCGAATACGTGTGTTCGTGAACACCTCGTCGCTCCGGCGTGACGAGCCGGTGACAGTACGGCCGCCGCACGGCCGCTTCGAGGCCGCGGAAGACGGAGATGTGAACGCCGTGTGTGCACCCGCCGAGGCGGACTGCCCATGGACGTACGGCACTTGGGCGGGGCGCGGACCCTTGCGCGGGGCGCCCCTCAACCCGTACGGGACTGTACGGGAATGCCCGGTATGCCCTGTGCGCCGGCGCCGCGCTTGCTCGACGAGGAGTCCACGCCGGTCGTGGCGGGCGGCGGCGAGGGGTCCTGGCGCTGCTGTGAGGTGCTGCGGTAGACGGCGCCCAGGGCGAGGGCGACCATGCCGATGCCCATCATCAGCGCGAGCAGCCAGGCGACGGGCCGCTGCCAGCGCGCGTGCCCACGGTAGGGGCGGTGGCGGGGCGCGGCGCCGTGCTTGCCGTGTGCGTGACGGGGACGGTAGTCGGAGCCGTGTTCCTCGCCGAGGTCGAAGCGGGGGTCGTAACGGCGGTTGATGCCGAAGCGGATGTACTGCCCGTACTGGTCGTACTGGTCGTAGTGCGCGAAACGGCCGTACTGGTGCGGGCCGTAATGCCCGGTGTCCCCGAAGGAGTTGAAGCCGTAGGGGCCGTAGGACTCATAGGGCCCGTAGGACTCGTAGTGGTCGTACTCGTCGCCGTCGACCGGTTCCAGATACTCGGTGTAGTCGGAGCGGTCGAAGCGCCCCTCGTCGTCGTCCGGGTCGTCCGGATCCTCGTCGCCGGCCAGGCCGTCCGGGTCGGCGAAGCCGTCGGGATCGTCGTCGAAGCCGAACTCGCCCTCGCTGCCCGGCCCGTAGACATGGCCGTCCTCGAAGCCGCGGACAGTCTCGCTCTCGGCGTGGGACTGCGCGGCGGCCAATATGCGCTCGACGGCGGTGGGTTCGTGGATGACCGCGGACCGTACGAAGTCCTCATCGAGCACCAGGGCGGCGAACTCCTCGTCCGCGGCCCCGTGATGGAACTCGGGCTCCTCGCCGTCCTGGAACGGCTGGCCCCCCAGGTCGTCCGGCACGCTGTCAGCGTAGACCTTTGCGGTCGATATGGGCAGGGAGAAGCGGGATTCCGTCACAACCGGCGAAAGGGCCCTCGGCGGCGGCGCCGATGCACTAATCGCGCGTGTGGCCGTCCCCTGTGACCACGTATTTCGTGGACGTCAGTTCCGGGAGTCCCATCGGTCCGCGCGCGTGCAGCTTCTGCGTGGAGATGCCGATCTCCGCTCCGAATCCGAACTGGGCGCCGTCCGTGAAGCGTGTGGAGGCGTTGACCATCACGGCCGTCGAGTCGACGAGCGCGGTGAAGCGGCGGGCTGCCGCGGTGTCCCGCGTGACGATCGCCTCGGTGTGCCCGGAGGACCAGGTGCGGATGTGCCGCACCGCGGCCTCCAGCGACGGGACGACGGCCGCCGCGATGTCGTACGACAGATACTCGGTGCCCCAGTCCTCGTCGGCGGCGGGGACGACGTCCGCGCCCGCCTTCTGCCACGCCGCGTCGCCGTGCACCGTCACGCCCGCCTCGCTCAGCGCCGCGAGCGCGCGCGGCAGGAACTCCTCCGCCACCCCTTCGTGCACGAGGACCGTCTCGGCGGCGTTGCAGACACTCGGGCGCTGCGCCTTGGAGTTGACGAGGATGCCGACCGCGGTGTCGATGTCGGCGGCCTCGTCGACGTAGACATGGCAGTTGCCGACGCCGGTCTCGATGACGGGAACGGTGGACTCCTCGACCACGGAGCGGATCAGGGAGGCGCCGCCGCGCGGGATCAGCACGTCCACCAGGCCGCGGGCGCGCATCAGTTCACGCACGCTCTCCCGGCTCTCGCCGGGCACGAGCTGCACCGCGTCGGCCGGCACACCGGCGCCCGCGACGGCGTCGCGGACCACCGCCACCAGCGCGGAGTTGGAGGCGTACGCGGACGACGAGCCGCGCAGCAGCACGGCGTTGCCGGACTTGAGGCAGAGGGCGGCGGCGTCGACGGTGACGTTGGGCCGGGCCTCGTAGACGATGCCGACGACGCCCAACGGGACGCGGATCTGGCGCAGTTCGAGCCCGTTGGGCAGCGTCGAGCCGCGGACGACCTCGCCCACCGGGTCGGGGAGCGCCACCACGTCGCGTACGTCGGAGGCGATGGCGGCGATGCGTTCGGGGGTGAGCGTCAGCCGGTCGACGACGGACTCGGGCGTTCCGGCGGCGCGGGCCTTGGCCACGTCGGCGGCGTTGGCCTCGACGATCTCGTCCGTACGGTCGGTGAGCGCGGCGGCGACGGCGAGCAGGGCGCCGTCGCGGACCGTGCGCGGCAGCGGCGCGAGCTCGGCGGCGGCCTCCTTGGCACGGCGGGCGGTCTCGGTGACGGGCGAATCCGGGGTGGCGCTCATGTCTCCGAGCTTAGTCGCGCGGGCGGCGCGGACGGCGGCCCGTCCCACCGTGCGGGACGGGCTTGAGGGCGAGCGGAGGTGCGGAGGGACGAACAGGGGCACGAGCATGGGCACGGACATGGGGACGGCCGCCGGACCCCCGTACCGGCGACCGTCCCCCGTGCCCCCCTGCTCCCCCCCGGTCTCCCCCGGCTGTGGTGCGCGCGGGTCAGACCCGTACGCAGCGCACGCGCAGCTCCACGCGCAGTCGCCGGCCGGTCATCCCGGGCGAGGCCGTCACCCCGAACTCCCGGCGGTCCACGTCCGCCGCGGCCCATACGGTGAACTCCCCCTGGCCCACGTTCCGTTCGTGGACCTCCAGGGCCAGCGGGCGGGCGGCACCGGCGACGGTGAGCGTGCCGGTGATCCGCCACGTACCGTCGGCCGCTTCCTCCACACCGTCGGCGTCATAGGTCATGACGGGGTAACGGGCGGTGTCGAGGAAGGCCGGGGAGCGCACGGTCTTGTCCCGTGCGCGGTTTCCCGTCGAGAAGGAGCCGGCGTCGATCTCCGCGTGCGCCGAGGAGGCGGCGAGCGGTTCGACGACGTCGACCGTCCCCGCTCCGACCGTGAACGTGCCCCGCACCGGCAGCAGTCCGAAGAAGTGCCGGGTCGTGAAGCCGAGCGCGGAGGCCGCGGTGTCGATCTCGTAGCGTCCGGGGCCCGGGGTGCGGGCGGCGGCCGGGTCGTGGTCCTGTCGCGTTTCCATGTCCTCAAGTGGACGACGGGGACGGCCTGTTGCGGCAGGGCGGACCGTCGTCTCCGCGCCCGACGGAAGGACCGCGGCGGGAGTGCGCGTACGACTTTCGTAGGGTGGCGCACCCTCCGTTCGTTCCGCACGTCCCCGGCGGCGGTCACACGCGCACGTCACCGGCATTACCGTGTGGCCACGACAGAGGGAGGGTGCGCACCGTGGCTGAGCCGGGACCAGGACGGGGAACGGGCACGTGCAGCCGGCGCCGCAGCGTCGTCGACGCCGCGATCGCCGTCTTCTTCGTCCTCCTGGACACGGGCCTGACGCTCGCCGGTGAGACGTGGTGGCCGCGGCACCCGGACACACCGGCCTGGATCATGCTGGGTCTGCAGGCCGTGGCGTGCGCGTCGCTGGTCCTGCGGCGCCGGGCGCCGCTCGTGGTCGTCGCGGTGCTGGGCGGCTTCACGCTCGCGGTGACGCTGCTGATCTCCCCGGGCGGTGTGCTCACACCGGCGAACCCGGGAAATCTGTGGGCGCCCTTCTCGACGGCGGTCGCCGCGTACGGCCCGGTGCTCTACCGGCCCGGGGAGCGCCGTACCGCCTTCGTCGCGCTCGCCGCCTTCACCCTCGTCGTCGCGCGGCCGTGGGATCTCTCGTACACCGTCGCCACGATCGGTGTGCTGCGCACGGCGGTGGGGCCGCTGCTGGCGCTGTACTTCGACGCGCGCAGGCGTCTCGTACGCGCCCTGACGGAACGCGCCGAGCGGGCCGAGCGCGAGCGGCATCTGCTCGCCGAACAGGCGCGCGCCGAGGAACGCGCGCGGCTGGCGGGCGAGATGCACGACGTGGTGACGCACCGGGTGAGCCTGATGGCCCTCCAGGCCGGTGCGCTGCGGGTGACCGCTCCCGACGAGGCGACCCGGCAGGCCGCCGAGGAGCTGCGGGCGGCGGGCTGTCAGGCGCTGGAGGAACTGCGCGATCTGATCGGCATCCTGCGCACGGAACCGGAATCGGAACCGGAGGAGCACGCGGGAGGCGGCTCGGTCGGGTCGGCCGGGTCGGTGGCGGGGTTCGCCGAACTGGTCGCGGAATCGGGCGCGGTGGGGACTCCGGCCGAACTGGTCGAGGACGGCGACCGGAGCCTCGCCTCCCCGGTCGTGGCGCGTACGGCACATCGCGTCGTACGGGAGGCGCTCACCAACGTCCGTAAGCATGCGCCGGGTACGCGGGTGACGGTGCACGTCGAGTACCGCGAGACACATGTCCGCGTCTCGGTGCACAACACCGCGCCGCACAGTGCCGCACAGCACAGCACGACACCGAAGGCGGTGTCTCCGGCGGTGTCTCGGGCTGGGGCTCCGGCTGGGGCCCCGACCGGGGCCCCAGCCACGGGAGTCGCTCAGGGCGTGGCGGGGGCTCTGGCCGTTCCCGGGGCTTCGGCAGCGGCCGAGGCGGCCGCCACCGCCGCGGTGCTCGCGGGCACCGGCTCGGGTCTCGGCCTCGCGGGGCTGCGCCGCCGGCTGGAACTCGTACGGGGAACGCTGCGCGCGGGCCGCTCCCCGGACGGCGGCTTCCGCGTCGAGGCGACGCTGCCCGCGTACGTCGCGACGGCCGAGGCGGCGGTGGGGGCACCGTGAGCGCGGCACGCGGCGTCCGCGTCGTGGTCGTGGACGACGAGCCGATGGTGTGCCGCTTCCTGCGGACGATCCTCGGCTCGGCCGACGACATCGAGGTGGCCGAGGAGGCGCACGACGGTGCGGCGGGCGTCGAGGCCGTCGTACGGTCCCGGCCGGACGTGGTGCTCATGGATCTGCGCATGCCGGGCGTGGACGGCCTGACCGCGATCGAGCGCATCCGCGAACTGCCCGATCCCCCGGCCGTGGTGGTGCTCACGACCTTCGACGCCGACCAGTACGTGCTGCGCGCGCTGCGCGCCGGAGCCGTGGGCTTCCTCGTGAAGTCCACGCCCCCGGAGGACCTGATCGGTCTGGTACGGGTGGCGGCGGAGGGTCATACCGTGCTGTCGGCCGCGGCCGCGCGGCGTCTGGTCGCGGCGTCGTCCGACAGCCACTCCGCGCGCGACCGCGCCCGCGAGCTGACCGGGTCGCTGACCGAGCGGGAGACCGAGGTGCTGGCCTGCCTCGGCGAGGGCCTGGCGAACGCGCGGATCGCGGAGCGGCTGTATCTCTCCGAGGCCACGGTCAAGGGCTATGTGTCCCGGGTGCTGGACAAGCTGGGCTGTGTGAACCGCACCCAGGCCGGACTGATCGCCCACGACGCGGGCGTCGCCGGCCCCTGACGGAGGGCTGGAATCCGGTCCTTGCGGGAGCCGGAAGGGCTGGAACCGCGAGGACTAGAGAGGACTAGAAGGGGTGGACGCCCATCGAGGCGGCGGGCGGCGGGCCGTACCCCTCGGCCACCCGCTGCTGATACGTCTCGCGCCCGATGACCTCCAGCCCGACGATCTCCCACGGCGGAAGCTTCGCCGAGGTGCGGTGCTCGCCCCACAGCCGCAGCGCGACAGCGGCGGCGTCGTGCAGATCGCGCGCCTCTTCCCAATAGCGGATCTCCGCATGGTCGTTGGCGTACCGGCTGTTGAGCAGGAAGGGGTGGTCGTAGGCGAGCTGTTCCAGCGCGCGCCGCACCTCTTTGAGCGGGGCCTCCTCACCGGCGACGCTGAGGGTGATGTGCCACAGGCGGGCGTGTTCCCGCCGATCCGCACCCGCGCCCGTACGTGATTCGGCCCGCTGCTCGGTGTCAACGCTGACCAGCCGTCTCACGGTTGGCCTCCTCGTCCGGTGGGTGCTCTCGTTTCCGGGCGTCGCTCCCTGCCGCACGACCCCTGATACAAAGTTGACCAGTCCGCGACCGGCCGCGTGGCCGTTTTCCGGAAGGTGTCCGTGGAAAGGCTGGTCTTCTCCGTCGGGCGGTGACGGTTCGGACACCTCGCCCTCGCCCTCTCCACCAACCATTCACGCGCGGGCGCGCGGCCCGGCGCACGACCGCTGCCGCACGCCGCGACGCCCCGGCCGCCCCCGGCACAGACGGCCCGGACCGCCCCCGCCTCAGACGTCGAGCAGCACCAGATCGTC
>NZ_LJGW01000726.1 GCF_001751255.1 Streptomyces nanshensis
GTCGCCGGGCGCCCAGTCGACGGTCAGCAACTCGCCGAGCCGGGGCGCGAGTCCGGTCGTCTCGGTCACCGCGCGGTGGGCGGCGTCGTGGAGCGACTCCCCCGCGGCCGGTTCGGCGGCGGGCAGCGCCCACGGCTCCTCCGTGCCCGTGCCCGTACCGATGCCGGTGCCGGTGCCGGTGCCGGTGCCGGTCGGGGCGCCGGCCGAAGTGCCGCTCGCCGTACGGGTTCTGGCCAGCAGGACACCGCCGTCCCCGGTGGTCACGAGCGCCGCGGCCCGCACCGAGGTGACGGCGGACGGCCCCGACGCGGCACGGGAGTCGCTCCCGGCATCGCCGTGGTCGGTTGTGGCTGTCACATTGCACTCCTGCGAAGCTTCGTCACGTCCGGGCCCGGGGTCCGGCGTGTGTGTCACGGTCGGGCCGGCGCACCGAGAGCGGCGGCGACCACCAGGTCCGTCGCCGCGCCGAGCCCGTGCATGTTCTGGGTGAGCGCGAGGAAAGGCACCTCGGCGACGAGACGCTCGACCAGCCGCTGCCGCCGTCCGGCGTCGGTCTCCGGGAACCACTCGGCGAGGAACGGGTCGTACTTCGTGCCCTGCCACTCGATGTGCTCCTGGAGAGCCGCACCGGCCTCCTCGGGCGTGAGCGGCTCGATGCGCGGCTCCTGCGTCGCCCCGTCGAACTTCGGCAGGACGACGGCGTCGACCGTGCCGCGCGGACTGAGCGAACAGCCGGTGGCGCGGGCGAGTTCGGCGCAGCGGACCCAGAGGGAGCCGGGCAGTTCGGTGCCGGAGTCGGTGGTGAGCGTCTCCAGCGTGCGGTGTCTGCCCCGGTAGCCGTTGGTCGGATGGGCGCAGTCGCGCAGCAGTTCCTTCATGCCGGGCGCGGTCTCGGCGAGGGCGAGCAGCGAGTCCGTCCGTATGTTGACGGTGCGCGGCGTGCCGTACCCGACGAGGCCGCCGGCCGACTCGGTGAGCGCGACGTCGTCGTTGGAGACGAAGTCGGCCTTCGCGTGCAGCAGCGAGCTGAGGATGCTGGAGGTCTTGCCCGAGCGCTTCCCTCCGGTGAAGACGATGCCCGCGCCCTGCGCGGAGACCAGTCCGCCGTGCAGCAGCAGATCGCCCCGTGCGTACGCCTGCCAGCGCAGCAAGTGCCGTACGGAGCGCAGCAGTTGCTGGCTCTGCCAGGCGGTGGGAACGGGGTCGCCCACGACGGCGACGCTGCGCCGCGTACGGTCGGCCCACACGACCCTGTCGGGCTCGTACTCGGAGGAGTTCACGACGCGTTCCCAGCCGTCGCCCTCCGGCGGCTCGGACGTGAAGAGGACCGAGGGCAGCTCCTCGTACGTTTCCTCGTGCGTCGTCTCCGCCGCGGTGGTGGTGATGTACGGCGCCGCCAGCCGGTCGAGTTCGCCGACGACGGCACGGGGGGCGCGCAGACGCACCGCCACGGTGTCCATCGAGGCGATGACGTGGACGTCTTCGGTCATCGTTGCTGCGTCTCCCAGTACCGGTCGCGGAAGATCTCGGACTTTCGCGGGCCGCGTGAGCCCTGGTACTTGCCCGAGTAGAGGGTGATCTCGCCCTTGGGTTTCCAGAACGTCATCTGGCCCAGGCGCATGTGCGGATAGACCCGCAGGCCCAGCGTGGAGAAGAGCTGGAAGGTGACGGTCCCGATCGACCCGATGTCGATGAGGTCGGCGGTGACGTGGACGAAGAGACCGGCTCTCGCCGTGCTCGACTTCGCGTGCACCATCGGGACGAACTCCGTGCTGCCCACGATCTCCCGTGAGGAGCCGAGGCAGAAGCTCATCGGCTCCAGGAAGAGCCCGTCCTCCGGGATCTTCTCCTCCACGACCTCCGGTTCGACCCGGGGATCGATGACGGGGTCGCGGTAGCGCAGGATCGTGTCGTCGAGGGTGAGATCGATGCTGTTGGGATTGATGAGTTCGGGATCGAACGGCTTCGCTGTGATGGCGCCCAGCTCGATCTGCCGCTCGATTTCGTGGCCGCTGAGAATCAACGCAACTCTCGAATCTGTGAGGGTGCCGGGATGCCCGCGTGCAGTTTGGACGGCGCCGGACGGTCGTGCTGCCCGTACCACCCCTCGTAGGCGAGGGGATCGCCCGTCACCTCCCAGAAGGAGACCTGGCCGAGGATCTGTCCCGGGTAGACGTAGATGTCCATCACGGGAAGCAGTTCCAGCGTCCAGCGGTGCACCGCCCCGCAGTGGCCGAGGTCGGCGGAGAGCTGGACGAACAGACCCAGCCTGCCGATCGAGCTGCGGCCGATGAGGGAGGTGACGTAGCGCGTGCTGCCGATCCGCTCCAGGGTGTGGCCCAGATAGAACTCGCCCTTGCGCAGCAGGAAGCGTCCGTCGACCGGGGTGAGCGCCTCACGGGACCCGCCCGGGCCGTTCCTGCGCTCGCCCCTGACGCGGTGGATCTCGGAACCGAGGCGGTAGTTGTAGCTGTTCGGATTGACCCGGGACTCGTCGAAGGGGTCGATGACGATGTCGCCGCTCTGCACGGCCTGGCCGATGGCGGAACCCGTGAGGATCATCGTGCCTCCGGGTTCATGAGGCCGGTCGCGATCAGGCTCCGCAGATCGTGGTCGAGAGTGACCGGGGAGCCCCAGTTCCGCCACGTCGGGAACGCTTCGGGCTCGCGGACCGCGTAGAACGACATGATCCCGAGCAGGGCCGAGACCTCGAAGTGCGGGACCATGGCGAGGTCGTCGGCGCAGATGCCGCCCTTCACCGCGTCCAGCAGCAGGTCGTGTGCCTCGTGGTGGCGCAGATGGGCGCCGATCGCCCCCACGGCGTGCGCCGGCGTGGACCGTCCCACGATGGGCACGTTGAGCACCACGAGGCGCCCGTCGGGGGTGAGGACGAAGTTCTTCAGGTTGGCGTCGATGGGGACGCCCCCGTACGACGCCGGACGGGCCCGCAGCGCGGCGGCGAACCCGCCCTCCAGCCAGCCGTCCACGGCCTCCGCCACGGACGTGCCCTCGTAGAAGGGACGCACGCGGCCCCAGTAGCGCCGCGCGTAGTGCGTCACGAACTCCACGTGGGTGCCGAAGGAGGGGGCCTCGCGCTTGTAGAGGCCGAAGTCCCCGTGCATGCCGGGCAGTTCGCGGCACGCCTCGACGAAGCGGCACAGGAACGCCACCAGCTCCTCGGCCGGCAGCCTGTCCGGCTCCTCGGCGACGACCGTCGCCAGGTTCTCGCCCTCGACGTACTCGGAGAAGACGGCGTCGTAGGCGTCGCCCCGCTCCTGCTCGCACACCCGGAAGATCCTCTGCACCGGGAGGTGCACGGAGAGCGCGTCGTTGACGTCGGCGAGGTAGGAGAGCGGAATGTCGCTGTCCGTCACGTGCTTCGCGATGATCGGGCCGCTCTCCGTCTTCACGGAGTACACGACGTTGTTGGACCCGCTGAGCTCGCTGATGTCCGCGCCGGGATACTGCTCAGCAAGGAAGGACTCGAACGTGCTCATTCCGTCACCCATCACCCAGGTTCGCTTCCGGCCAGAATTGCTTCAGCGCGACTGATCGACAGCCGCCCACTTCGTACCGACGTACTTGTGCGGCAGCATCTGGGACAGGGACTCCGAGCGCAGCTCGTCCTCGCCGCCCAGAACCACCTGCAGGTCCTGCCCGTAGTCCAGGAGCAGTTCCCTGCACAGACCGCACGGCGGGACCAGCTTGATCTCCCGCGCTGCCTCGGACGGCTTCGGGTGACGCACCGACAGGACGTACCGCAGATCCGTCGCGCCCGCCTCACGGGCCTTGCCGAGCGCGACGGCCTCCGCGCAGACCGACGCACGGCCGACCATCGCCTCCAGGTGGATCCCGCTGAACACCCGCCCGTCGGCGGCCAGCAGGCTGGCGGCGATCTGGTGCCGGTTCTCGGCGTAGCGGCCCCGGATGACGCCCCGGGTGTGCTCCAGGAGCGAGCGGAGTGCGCGCCGCGCGTCGTCGGACCTCTCCGCGGCGTCCGACTGCGCCCCGGGCGCGGTCAGTTCGGCCACGACGTCCGCGACGCGCTTCCTCAGTGCGGCGATGTCCGACGAGTTGTCGATCTCGAAGTCCACCGCCATGGAGGCTCCGCCCTGCTCCGTGGGATGGTCGTCGCTGCCCGCTGTCCTGTCGCCCCGTACCGCCTTGCGCTGACGACGTTCGGATTCCGGCGCGGTGACGCGCACCGCCCGGAATCCCTGCTTCAGCACCCCGTCGAAGTCGGCCGGCCTGGCGTCGTCGCAGACGAGGACGTCGGCTCCGGCGAGCACCGCGCGGTCGCAGCGCTCACCGAAGTCCGTCAGCAGGAAGTCGGGAGACGTCCTGCGGAAGTGCGTACCCAGGAAATTGAGCAGCGCTCCGTCCTGCTGCCCCTCGGCCAGTTCCGACCCCGCACGCGCGTGGAAATACTGCTGTACGTCGTACAGCGGTGCGCCGATCTTGACCACGTCCATGCCACGGCCGGATTCCGCGAGGATTTCGCGGAGCAGCCCTGCGGTGGTCGACTTCCCGGCTCCGGGAAGCCCGAACAGCGCGATGCGCAGCGGGGGGTGAGAAGCGATCGTCATGTGGGGCCCTCACTCACGAGCAGACGAATACCGAGTTTTGCTTGCTGAGCTCGAAGTAGCCGACTTCGGCGATGCGTTCGCTGACCTTCTCCTCGACCCAGGCGTGCAGCTCGTCGAAGGCGGACTGGGGAATGTCGTCCCCGGCCTTGGCCTTGGCGCCGCAGTAGCGGTGCCCCGTGCCGTAGAAGTACATGAAGGGGTCGGGGGTCTCGAAGCGGAGCGCGTCGACGTACGGACGCTCCTCGACCTCGCCGAAGTGCTTGGAGAGCGTGGCCTCGGCGTTGTCCAGGACCATCTTGCCGCGGCGTCCGCGGGGCAGCCGGTCGATGAACTCGGCGGGGAAGCCCACCTTCTCCATGCCCTCGAAGTGGAGCTGGTACATCTCCGGCATCGAGCCGCGGGCCTCGATCGAGACGATGGCGTGGCCCTTGTCGGCGGTCACCCGGCGTATCTCGGAGCAGACGAGGTCGGGGTCCTCGATGTAGTGGAAGATGAAGTTGGCCATGACCCGGTCGAACTCGCCGTCGGCGAAGCGCGAGAGGTCCTCGGCGCGGCCCTCGGCGAACTCCAGCGGCGCCCACGAGAGGTTGGCGTTGCGCTGGGCCAGCTCCAGCATGGCGGGCGAGATGTCGAGGGCGACCGTACGGCCGCCGGCGCGGATCTTGCTGACCACGTCGCGGAGGATGAAGCCGTTGCCGCAGCCCAGGTCGAGGACCGTCTCACGGCCGGTCAGGTCCAGGCAGTCGAGAATGTGGTCGACGAGCGGCTTCCGGTTCTTGCGGTACAGATTGTGCGTCATCTGCTGCGTGGCCAGAGCCGTGTTGTTGCCGAAGTGGTCCCGGATGTAGTCCAGGCCGAACTGGAACATCTGTGCCGCGGCCGTGTTTTCCGTCTGCTGAGTCATTCATCCCTCATCGCGAATCCAACGAGCTGTGGGCGGTGTGCAACGCAGGGGTTACCGGAGTGCGAGGTCGCCGTATCAGCCGTAGCCCGGAATCGGGATTTCGCAGCAACCTTGCATAATCCCGTCCCCCGCCTCTTCCACCGAGAGTCTCTGCCCTCGACCGTGACGCTAGCAGCACCCGACCGATTACCAATATTTTTTCAACATGCGCCGAACGGACGGGAATCCACGGTGTTTCCCGAACAAGCGCGAGCACATGAAAAAGCCTGTGCCGCGGCGGCGGCACAGGCACGGAACAACAGAACTCGCGGGTAACTCCGCGGGAAATCAGTCGGGGCCCGCAGAGGTCTCCTTCTCCATCTCCCCTGCGAGGCGCAGCCATTGTTCGGCGCAGTCGCGTGCGCCCTGCGCGACGGTGGCGCGGCAGTGTTCGGGAATGCAGTCCATCAACCACCGCCTCTTCTCCTCGTCGTCGAGAAGATGGCACCGCATCAGGTGCAGCAGCGCGCGTCCGGCGTCCGTGCGCATCGAGGGGTCCCGCAGCAGACTGTTGAACGCGGACTGGGGGACGGCGCGGTGGATGCGGACCACGGAACCGGGTTCGCGCTGCACCGCCGCGGCCGCGGTCGCAGTCGCAGTCGCAGCCGCGGACGCAGTCGCAGCCGCCGTCGCCGCGGACGCCGCCGGCACGGTCGCGGTGGCCCCCGCCGTGGCGCCGGCCTCGGAGGTCCTGGCCGCTCCGCCGCGCAGCCGGGGCGGCAGCGGGTCCTTGCCCTGCCGCATCCGGTCGCGGACGTCCTTGGCGGTGGCGACGCTTATACCGGCGGTCTTGGCTATCTCCCGCAGCGTGCTCCGGGGGTTCGCCGTGATGACCTCGCTGGCCCGGATGCGGCCCTCGGCCGCGTCCATGGGACGGGTCCTGCCGTCCTTGCCCACCCGGGCGTTCAACGGTTCGATGTGGTCAGTTGAACGTTCCCGTATGGCGCCCACGGTGCTCGGCGCGAGCGCGGCCAGTTCGGCCACGTGCCGGTCGGACCAGTGCGGATGCGAGACGAGGATCCGGGCCGCGGCGGCGACGCGGTCCGCGCGGCTGAGGGGGCGTCCGTGCACGGCGTTGACGCCCACGGCGACGGCGAACAGATCCTGCGGACGCTCGTCCAGGAACTGCACCTGGACGTACTCCTCGCCCCGCAGTTCCAGCGCGCGCAGGCGGTGCATCCCGTCGATGACCCGCATCGTCGCCAGGTCCACCAGCAGCGGCGGCAGCGGTGCCGCGCTCTCCGCGAGCTGCCGCACGTACTGGCTGTTCTCGCCCTCCAGCCGGGGCGAGTCGGAGGGGCGCAGTGCCGCAACGGGGACCACCGCGGGTGCGGGGGCCTCGCCGCCCGGCGTGCTGTGCAGACGGACGAGCCGGGAGACCGCCGCGTACTCGGATCTGCCGTCCTCGCCGTCCTCGCCGTCGCCGCCGTCGGCCGAGCCGCCGTCGTCGGACTCCTCGATGCGGAAGGGCGCCCAGCGCACGGACCCCGTCGGCCTGCCCGCGGCGCCGGCCGCGTCACGGCCGCCCTCGTACGCCGAGGTCACGGGCGTCAGCACACGCTCCCGTGCGGGCACCCGGCCCGTGTACCTCGTGTGCGAGAGGTGATCGCCGCTCAGTGACGTCACTTCATATCCCCCTTCATGAAGCGGTCGCCCACTCACCCACGGCGCTGAAGACGCGTACAGGAGATGAAGTCGAGCGAAACGTGGACCATCAAACCCAACAGGTTCTGGACGGTCAACCGAGTCCAGGAGCGGAATCTGAAATTCCGTCAGGAGGTTATATTCGTCATCGGTGCCGTCCGACGTGATCACCGGGCGCGCCCCGAGACGCCGCGGACGACGCGACGCACAGAGGACCTGGAAGGTTGCCCCGACTACTGTCCCAATGCGTTAAGTTGACGATTCGACTTCCCGAACCGCAGCCCGCGGCACGGCGCTTGCCCCTCGGCGGAACATCCGGGTAGCGTCCGACCCCGGATGCCGCTCGGGAATGTGTGCCCGAACTCCCCGAAGCGCTTCTCCGGAGACGTTCACCGAATCAATCTCCAGCTCTCCCCCGGGTAATTACCTCCGGCGCGTACACCACGCCCACGCGGCGTATGGCTTCACTTTTCGCTATGGAATTCCGAGGTAAGGGCTGCCATGTCCCGTTGTTATGCAGAAACCCGCGTAGAACTGCGAAGAGACCCGCTCCTGACCGCCGCCGCGCTGGCCGCTTCCGGACTGCACGGCGAATATCTCGTCCATGAAGGCCCGTCGGAGTGGTCGTACGGCGGCGGCGCTCTCGCCACGCTCACGCTCGACCGCGAGGGCGCACGGCTGAGCCACGACGGCGGCGACGGCGACGGGACGTTCCTGCCGTGGGACGGCCCGCCCCTGGACTCGGTGCGCGCCCTCCTCGCCCGCGTCCCCGTGGAGGGCTGGCGCGCCTACGGATGGGCCGCCTTCGAGCTGTCCTACGCCACGGGCGGCGCACGGGAGCACCTGGGCGCCGAGCGGCTGCTGCATCTCGTCGTCCCGCGGACGGAGATACGGTTCACCGCCACCGCGGCGACGGTGCGCGCGGCGGACGAAGCGGGACTCGCGGCAGCCGTCGAGGCGCTCAATTCCCCCGCGCCGCCGCTGCGTTCGGCCCGTCCGCTGCCGCCGGGCGCACTCGGCGCCGGACGCGCCGAGTACACGGCCGCCGTGGAGGCGACGGTGCGCGACATCGCGGACGGCCAGCTCCAGAAGAGCATCCTCTCCCGGGCCGTCGACGTCCCCGGCGACATCGACCTGATCGGTACGTACGTGCTCGGGCGGCGCGCCAACACCCCCGCCCGCTCCTTCCTGTTGGACCTCGGCGGCATCGAGGCCGCGGGCTTCAGCCCCGAGACCGTCGTCGAAGTGACGGGCGACGGACTGGTGACCAGCCAGCCGCTCGCCGGCACCCGCGCGCTCACCGACGACCCGGGCCGCAACGGCGCGCTGCGCGAGGAGTTGCTGACCTGCCCCAAGGAGGTCCACGAGCACGCGGTGTCGGTCAAGGCGGGCGTCGACGAGTTGGCAGACGTGTGCGAGCCCGGGTCCGTCGCGGTGAGCGAGTTCATGGCCGTACGCGAACGCGGCAGCGTGCAGCACCTCGCGTCCCGGGTGACGGGGCGGCTGTCCGGACCGTACGGACCCTGGGACGCGTTCGGCGCGGTCTTCCCCGCCGTCACGGCGTCCGGCATCCCCAAGTCGGCGGCGTACGAGGCCATTCGGCGCCACGAGCCGGGACGGCGCGGCCTCTACAGCGGCGCCGTCCTCGTCGCCGACCACAGCGGCGCGCTGGACGCGGCGCTCGTCCTGCGGTCGGTGTTCCGCGCCGCCGGACGCACGTGGCTGCGCGCGGGCGCCGGCGTCGTCTCGCAGTCGAGCGCGGACCGGGAGTTCGAGGAGACCGCGGAGAAGCTCCGGAGCGTCTCGGGCTTCCTCGTCCCCTCGGCGGCGGCGCAGGACCCCGCGGGCCCGCCGCTCGCCGGGAGCCTGGCGCGCTGAGCAGACCTGATCGGGCGGGGCCCCGCGACGGCGGAGGGCAGCGGTGACTTCGGAGGGCAGCGGTATGGAGATCAGCGAGTTCGTGGCCGAACTGCGGTCCCACGGCGTGGAGTTGTACGAGGAGGGGGCACGGCTGCGCTACCGCGCGCCCAAGGGCGTGCTGACCCCCGAACGGCTGGAGCGGCTGCGCGACGCGAAGGACGAGGTCCTCGCGTACCTGGGAGAGCAGCAGCACGGGGCGGCCCTCGTCCCCGACCCCGGGGGGCGGCACGAGGTCTTCCCGCTGACCGATGTGCAGTCCGCCTATCTCCTCGGCCGCACGGACGCGTTCGCCTACGGGGGCGTCGCCTGCCACGGCTATCTGGAGCTGGCGCTGCCGCGCGAGTGGGACACGGCCCGTATCGAGACCGCCTGGAACGCGCTGATCGCCCGCCACGACATGCTGCGCTGCGTCGTGCTGCCCGAGGGCCACCAGCGGGTGCTGCCGGAGGTGCCGCACTACCGCGTGCGCCACGAGGACGTACGGGACTCCGGGCCCGGGGCCGAGGCGGCCCTGCTGCGGGATCTGCGGGAGCGGATGTCGCACCAGGTGCGGCCCACCGACCGCTGGCCGCTCTTCGAGGTCCGCACCACCAGGACCGACGAGACGCTGCTGCTGCATCTCGCGGTCGATCTGCTGATCTGCGACTACGGCAGCATCCGGATGCTGCTGGGGCAACTGCGCGAACTGTGCGCCGGCACGGGCCCGTTGGACGCCGGGGAGGCGCCCGGTGTGACGTTCCGGGACTATGTGCTGGCCCTGCGCCGCGCCCGTGAGTCGGGCGGCCACGCACGGGACCGCGCGTACTGGTGGGACCGCATCGACACGCTGCCGCCCGCGCCCGACCTTCCCGTCCGCAGCACGGCGGAGAACGCGCCGCCGCGCTTCACCCGGCACGGGATGCGGCTGACCGCGGAGCAGAAGGCGGCGCTGAGCCGGCACGCCGCCGAGGCGGGAGCGACCTCCTCCGGGGCGCTCCTCCAGGCGTTCGCCGAGACCGTCGGCCGGTGGAGCCGCAGCCCGCGCTTCACCCTCGGTCTGACCCTGGGCGGCCGGGTGCCCTTCCACCCCGAAGTGGCCGACCTGGTGGGCGACTTCAGCTCCGTCAGCCTGCTGGAGGTGGACCTCGCCGAGGGTGCGGGACTCGGCGAGCGGGCGGCGCACACCCAGGCGAGGCTGTGGCGGGACCTGGACCACCGGATGTGCTCCGGGGTCGAGGTGATGCGGGAGATCGCCCGCCGGCGCGGGCGCTCGGAGGCGCTGATGCCGGTGACCTTCACCAGCACGGTCGCCGAGAACGGCGGCGCCGCCGGGGCGGAGTCCGGGCTGATGCCCGGCGCACGGCTGACCTACGGGATCACGCAGACGCCGCAGGTGTGGGTGGACTGCCAGATCCTGGAGGACGAGGGGGAGTTGCTGGCGCACTGGGACGTGCGGGACGGGGTGTTCCCCGACGGCGTGGCCGAGGACATGTTCGCCTCCTTCGCCGATCTGGTCCGCCGGATGTGCGGGGCGCACGCGTGGGCGGAGGGGACGGACTCGCCGACCACAGCCGCGGAGGCCGGGGCCGGAACCGGGGCCGGAGCCGGGGCCGAGGAGACCGCCGAGAGCGGCGCCCGGCTCCCCTCCCACCAGCTCGCCCGGCTGCGCCGGAGCAACGACACCGCCGCGCGGCTCCCGTCCGGCCTGCTGCACGCCGAGGTCGTCGCCCAGGCCGCCCGTACGCCGCACCGGCCCGCGGTGATCGCCCCGGACCGCACCCTCGACTACGCCGAACTGCTCGGCCGTGCCCGTACGGTGGCCGCGCGGCTGACCGAGGACGGCTGCACTCCGGGCGAACGCGTCGCCGTCGTGACGGAGAAGGGCTGGAAGCAGATCGTCGCCGTGCTGGGGATCCTCCTGGCGGGCGGCACCTATCTGCCGGTGGACACCACGCAGCCGCCGCTGCGCAGAAACGCCGTGCTCTCCGACGCCTCCGTACGGCACGTGCTCACCCGGTCCTGGCCGGCACCCGAACTCGAACTGCCGCCCGGCGTACGGGGCTTGGCGGTCGGCGCCCTGGAACCGGCCGACGGCCCGGCGGACGCGGTGGCCGCAGCCGAAGCGCCCGGCACGGACCCCGGCGACGCCGCCTACGTCATCTACACCTCGGGTTCCACGGGCGCGCCCAAGGGCGTCGTCATCAGCCACGAGGCCGCCCGCAACACCGTGGAGGACATCGGCTCCCGCTTCCGCGTGGGCCCGGAGGACCGGGTGCTGGGGCTGGCCCAACTCGGCTTCGACCTCTCGGTCTACGACGTCTTCGGGCTGCTCTCGAAGGGCGGCGCGCTCGTGCTGCCCGACGCGGGGCGGCGCGCCGACCCCGCGCACTGGGCGGCGCTGATGGCCGAACACCGCGTCACCGTCTGGAACTCCGTACCGGCGCAGCTCCAGATGCTGGAGGAACATCTGCGCGCCGTCCCGGAGAGCGCCGCCGCTCTGCGGCCGCTGCGGCTGGCGATGCTCTCGGGCGACTGGATCCCGGTGTCCCTGCCGGACGCGTTCCGACGGCACGTCCCCGACGTCGAGTTGATCAGTCTCGGCGGTGCGACGGAGGCGTCGATCTGGTCGATCTTCCATCCGATCGGCACGGTCGACCCGGCCCTGCCGAGCATCCCGTACGGACATCCCCTGGCCAACCAGACCTTCCATGTGGTGGACGCGCTGATGCGGGACTGCCCCGAACACGTCGTCGGCGAGCTGTGCATCGGCGGCGCCGGGCTCGCGCTGGGCTATCTCGGCGACCCGGAGCGCACGGCCGAGCGCTTCGTCCACCACCCGCGCACGGGTGAACGCCTTTACCGCACGGGCGACTTGGGCCGCAGGACGGCGGACGGCACGATCGAGTTCCTGGGGCGTGCGGACCGGCAGGTCAAGCTCAGCGGCCATCGCGTGGAGCCCGCCGAGGTGGAGGCGGCCCTGCTGTCGCACCCCTCGGTCGACGCCGCGGCCGTCGTCGTCCACGGCGGACGTACGGACGGCGGAGCGGAGACGGGACGCGGCGGCGAGCTGGTGGCGTTCGCCGAACCGGGACGCGGGCCGGCCGACGGGCTGCCCCCGGATCTGACGGAACGCGCGGCGCGCGGCGCCGAAGCCGCCGTACACGGCACCGACCGCGACCTCGTACCGGAGATGGCGGAGTGCCTCGACACCTCGGCGCTCCAGGCGATGACTCAACTGCTCGCCGGCACCGGCCTGTTCGACGACGCGGACGCCGCCGCCGGCACCGAACGGATCGCCTCCGCGCTCGGCGCGACCCCCGGACACACCGCGCTGCTGCGGCGCTGGCTCACCGCGCTCGCCCGCCACGGACGCCTCACCACCGACCCGGACACGGGGCTGCACCGCGCCCTGGTGCCGGTCACCCCGGAGGAGCGCGCGAAGGTCGTGGACCGCATCGACGCGCTGGAGCCGCGGGTGCGCTGGGGCGCCGAGCTGATCCGCTTCCACCGCACATGCGAGGAGCATCTGGGCGCGCTGCTCCGCGGCGAGCTGGACGTACGCGAACTGCTCTTCCCCGAGGGCGGGTTGGACACCGCGTACGCCGCCTACCGGGACAGCCTCATCAGCCGGTACAACAACGCCGCGGCGGCCGAGGCGATCCGGTGCGTCGCCGCGGGGCTGAAGGACCGCGGACCGCTGCGAGTGCTGGAGGTGGGCGCGGGCACGGGCAGCACCACCTCGGCCGTGGTGCCCGCGCTGGAGGGCGTCGACGCCGACTATCTCTTCACGGACGTCTCCCACTTCTTCCTCGGCCCGGCCCGCGAGCGGTTCGCGGCGCTCCCGTGGATGCGCTTCGGCCTGTTCGACCTGAACAAGGAGCACCGGGCGCAGGGGCTGGTGCCCAACTCCTTCGACGTCGTCCTGATGGCCAACGTGCTGCACGACGCCGTCCGGGTCGACGAGGCGCTCGCCCGCGTCCGTGAACTGCTCGCGCCCGGCGGCTGGTTGGTGGTGATCGAAGCCACCCGCGAGGCGCCCTCGGTGATGGCCTCCATGGAGTTCAACGAGGGGCTCCGCGGGTTCGAGGACGCGCGGGCGGCGAGCGGCGACACCTTCTTCGGCCGTGCGGAGTGGCTGCGGCTGCTGCGCGAGGCGGGCGCCGAGCCCGCGCTGTGCCTGCCCGAACGGGACGATCCGCTCTCCGGCGCGGGCCAGCATGTCTTCGCCGCACGGCTGAAGGCCGAGCGTACGTACGTCACGCCCGGGGAGCTGCACGGCCATCTGGCGGCGCGGCTGCCCTCGTACATGGTGCCCGGCGAGCTCCAGATCGTGGACCGGCTGCCGCTGACCGCCAACGGCAAGGCCGACAGGGGGCAGTTGGACCGCTGGTCGGAAGCCTGGGTGCGCGGCCGTGGCGAACGCCTTCCCGACGCACCCGAGAGCGGGACCGAACGGCTCCTCGCCACGCTGTGGGCCCAGGTGCTGCCCGAGGGACCCATCGGCCGGGACGACAGCTTCTTCGACCTGGGCGGCGACTCCCTGCTGGCGACGCGGCTCGTCGGCCTGATACGGGACCGTGTCCCCGAGGCCGGCGGCCTGGGCTGGGACGACGTGCTCAGGGCCGTGATGAACCGGCCCACGGTCGGTCAACTCGCCGCGCATCTGGACGCGTTGGGGACGCGGGCGCGGGACGCCGCCGAAGAGCGGGGCCCGGCCGGGCAGGACGGCAGCGGTGCGGACGGCGACGGTACGGACGGCGACGGCAGGGGCGGCGCTCGTACGGACGGCTCCGCCGCCCGCGAGGCGGTGCACGGGGCG
>NZ_LJGW01000727.1 GCF_001751255.1 Streptomyces nanshensis
AGGCCCGCCGCCGCGCCCGCGCCGAGACCCGGGCCCACCAGGGGCGCGCGGGCCGCACCGACGAGGAGGCCGCCGGCGCCGACCCGTGGGAGACGATCCTCGGGGCGGACCGTTGAGCGCCGCCGGCCCGTCCTCCGCGCTCGTCGCCCTGCCGGTGATCCTTCCGCTCTTCGCCGCCGGGCTGAAGCTCGGCATCGGCGTACGGCTCCAGCGCACCCAGCGCGTCATCAGCACCGTCGTCCTCGCCACCGTCCTGGCCGTCGCGCTGGTGCTGCTCGTCGACGCCGACGCGCACGGCCCGCAGGTGATGTACGCCGGAGGCTGGAAGCCGCCCGTCGGCATCGTCCTCGTCGCCGACCGGCTCTCCGCGCTGATGCTGGTGATCTCCTCGTCGGTGACGCTGTGCGTGCTGCTCTACTCCGTCGGCCAGGGCATGGCCGACCAGGAGGAGGGCACGCCCATGTCCGTCTTCCACCCGGCCTATCTCGTCCTGGTGTCCGGAGTCTCGGACACCTTCCTGGCGGGCGATCTGTTCAACCTCTACGTCGGCTTCGAGATCATGCTGACCGCCAGCTATGTCCTGCTGACGCTCGGCGGCACCGTCACCCGGATCCGGGCCGGCGCCACCTACGCCATCGTCTCGCTGCTCTCCTCGGTCCTCTTCCTCGCCGCCGTCGCCGTGGTCTACGCCGCCACGGGCACCGTCACCATGGCCATGCTCGCCGGACGCTTCGACCGGCTGCCGGACGGCGTGGCCCTCATGGCGCAGATCTCGCTGCTGACGGTCTTCTGCACCAAGGCCGCCGTCTTCCCGCTCGCCGCCTGGCTGCCGGACTCCTATCCGACCGCGCCCGCCCCCGTCACCGCCGTCTTCGCCGGGCTGCTGACCAAGGTCGGCATCTACGCGATGCTGCGCACCCAGACCCTGCTCTTCCCCGGCGACCGGCTCGGCGGCGTGCTGATGGTGCTGGCGCTGCTCTCCCTCGTGGTGGGCATCCTCGGCGCGGTCGCGCAGACCGACCTGAAGCGGCTGCTGTCCTTCACCCTCATCAGCCACATCGGCTACATGGTCTTCGGCATCGCGCTCGCCACCCGCGCCGGATTCGCCGGCTCCGTCTTCTACGTGGTGCACCACATCACCGTGCAGACCACCCTCTTCCTCGTCGTCGGCCTCGTCGAACGCCGCGGCGTCACCACCGATCTGCGCCGCCTCGGCGGCATCGCGAAGCTCTCGCCCGCCCTCGGCCTCGTCTTCTTCGTCCCGGCGATGAACCTCGCCGGAGTGCCGCCGCTGCCCGGATTCCTGGGCAAGTTCGGGCTGGTGCGCGCGGGCGTCGTGCACGGCGGGGCCCTGACCTACGTCCTGATCGCCGCCGGAGTCGCCACGAGCCTGCTCACCCTCTACGCCCTCGCCAAGGCATGGAACCTGGGGTTCTGGCGGGCGGCGCCGCCGCAGCTCTACGTCGTCGGCGTCGTCCTGGACACCGTCGAGACGGACGAGGAGCCGTCCGGCGGACCGTCCGGCACCGCGGCGGCCGAAGCCGGATCCGGAGCGACCGGCGCCGTCGACGTCGACGTGCTCGCCGGACGCGCGGAGACCGCCAGCTTCGGCGGCCGGGCGATCACCACCGGGCAGCCGCCCGCCGCGATGCTCCTGCCGACGGCCCTGCTCGTGGCCGGGGGGCTGGCGTTCACGGTGCTCGCCGGTCCGCTGTCCTCGCTGACCGAGCGCATCGCGGGCGAACTGACCGCCCGTACGCCCTATGTGACGGCGGTGACGGGACGATGAGCAGGGTCGCACCTCCGCAGCATCCCGGCGACGCGGGCCGGGGCCGCCACGGTCTGGGCGGCATCACCCGGCGCGGACGGCTCCCGGCGGCGCAGTGGCCGACGGTCCTCGGGCTGACCGTGCTGTGGGTGCTGCTGTGGGGCACGTTCAGCGTCGCCGACGTCCTGACGGGGATCGTCGTCGGCGTCGTCGTGTGCGTGGTCTTCCCGCTGCCGCCCATCGAGACCCAGGTACGGCTGCGGCCGGTGGGCCTCGTGCGGTTCGTGGTGCGCTTCGTCGTCGACATGGCCGTCTCCAGTTGGCGTGTCAACCGGTTCATCCTCGGCAGACGGCCGCCGCTGTGCGCGGTGCTGGCCGTACGGATGCGATCTCCCAGCGACTTGATGCTGACGGCCACGTCCGTCGCGGTCGCGGCCGTCCCCGGCAGCAACGTCCTCGATGTGCACCGGGCCTCCGGGACGCTGTACGTGCATGTCATGGGCGCGGGCGAGGAGTCGGAACGGGAGCGCGCCCGCTACGAGGTGCTGCGCCTGGAGGACCGCGTGGTGCGGGCGTTCGGCAGCCGGGCCGACGTCGCCGCGCTCGACGCATGGCGCGACGCTGGCTACCCGGGCGACCGCGGAAGCGGCGGCGACGGCGGCCGGGACGGGGGGAGCGGTCCGTGGACCAGGCGCTGACCGTCGTCGTGGCGGCCCTGCTCGCCTCCGGGGCGCTCGTGACCGTACGGCTGGTACGGGGTCCCTCGACGCTCGACCGCGCGGTCGCCCTCGACGCCCTCGCCGCGGTGGTGATGGCGGGGATCGGCGTCCTGACGGCGGCCCGGCAGATCCCGTACTACCTGCCGGGTCTGCTGGTGCTGTCGTTCCTGGGCTTCACCGGCTCGGTGAGCATCGCCCGCTTCCTCGCGCTGCGGGACGAGGCGGGCAGCGGCGACGGTGACGACGGCGACGACGAGAGCGACGAGGGGGAGGGGGACGACGGCGACGCGGGCGACGGCGAGGGGGACGGGGACGGCGGAGACGGCGCCGCGTCCGGCGCCGGAACCGGCACCGGCACCGGTGACAGCGGCGGTACGGAGCAGAGGAGCGGCGGATGAGATGGTCCGGGACGGCCGACCTGGTGGCCATGGCGTGCATGCTCGCGGGCGCGGGGCTGTGTCTGCTGGCGGGGATCGGACTGGTGCGGCTGCCGGACGTCCTCACGCGGATGCACGCGGCCACCAAGCCGCAGGTGCTGGGGCTGCTGCTGGTGCTGCTCGGCGCGGCGCTGCGGCTGCGCAGCGCCGTCGACGTGGGCACGCTCGTGCTGGTCGGCCTCTTCCAGGTGCTGACCGTGCCGGTGGCGGCGCACATGGTCGGCAGGGCCGCCTACCGTACGGGCCGGAACGGCAGCGCCCACCTCGTCGTCGACGAACTCGCCACGGCGCCGGGGAAGTTGACCGGCCGTCCCCAGGAGGAACGGGACGGGTGAGCGCCCGTACCGTACGCGGGGAGAGGCACCCGCGGTACTCCCGTACGCGGGCGTGATCGCGCCGGTCCACCATGATCTGCAGTGATCCACGGCGGTCCACGCCGATCCGCGCCCGTTCGCGGCGAATGCCCGCGCCGGTGCCGGGAAGACACATCGGCAGGTCTGGATTCGTACCACCGCCTGCCGCGTCCTCCCGGGCGTGCGGCGGGCGCCGAGGGGAAGTGAACGTCATGCGCGCGGGTTCGCGCCGGCCGCGGAGCATCGCACGCGTCGAGTACACCCTGCCGCGGAGGGCGGCATCCGCCCGGCTGGCACGGCAGTTGACGACCGGGTTCCTCACCGGCAGGCGTACGCCGCCCCAGGCGGCCGACCGCGTCGAGGAGGCACAGCTCGTCGTCTCCGAACTCGTCACCAACGCCACCCTGCACGGCAAGGGCCGGTGCCGGCTGCGGCTGAGCAGCGGCGAGGGCACCGTCACCGTCGAAGTACGGGACGACGGGCTGCGGTTGCCGCGCATCCGGCGGCCGGGAGCGGAGCGTGAGAGCGGACGCGGCATCGCGATGGTCGGGCATCTCGCCCGCCGGCTGAACGTGACGGCCGCACCGGGCGGCGGCAAGACCGTCAGCGCGGTCCTCGACGCGGCCTAGCCGCACCGTCCGCCAACGCTCCCTCGTACAGGGGCTGTTGGGCCGCTGCGGGTCGCCCCCTGTCCCGTCAGGGCTGGCTCGTCCAGGCGGCCCACGCCGAGGCGACGTCCGCGTGGAGACGGCAGCGTCCGTCGGCGCGGAACGGCGCGCTGAAACTCTCCGGGGCTCCGACGATGTGGAAGCGCAGCCGCTGTCCGGACGGCAGCAGCCGCGGGATCTCGACGAGGGAGAGGGTCTCGCCCCACTCCACGGCGTTGAGGTCGAGGTAGAAGTGCGTGCGCTCATCGGTGGCGCGTGCGCACAGGCTGTAGTGAAGGACCCGCAGCGTGGCGCCGCACAGGGTGCCGCTGACCGCCACCCACACGCGTCGGCCCGCGACGGCCAGGACTCGGACCTGTATCGTCGGCGTCCCCATGAAAGCCCTTGTCCAGCCCGTATGTACCGGCGCAGGGGGCGGCAACACCCCAGCCGCACCGGTCCGTACGCACCATTCGGTTCAGTGCCGTTGTGCTCGGCGCACACAACTATCACGTACGGCAGGGCGTTTGGGCAGGTGGGTGGCCGACCGGCACGTACTCCCCGCATTTCCTCACGAGAACACCCCGTCGGCTTACGGCAGTTGGCCGGCGGAGGCGCGGTGAGGCGGGCGGTACGTCCGCCGGGCCGGAGGCCCTCCGCGCGACGGCAGCACGGCCGTCGGGTGAACGCGGTTGCTTCGCCCAAGGGGGATATCCAGGGCGGACGTACGGGATTGCGCTGCGAGCGGGGCCCCGAGCCCGTACCGGCGCGCCCGTACGCGGAGATCCAGAGGCCCAACGCCCCGCCGTCCACGCGTACTTGACGCCCACGGCGCCCCGCAGCAGGCTCCATGCGTCGGATCGGCCGACGGCACACGGAGTGGAGACGGGGGCGGCGTGCCTGGTACGGAGGCGGCTTCAGCGGCCGCGGAGACCGGCGGCGACAGAGCGCGGAAGATCGCCGTGGAGTCCAACGGGCTCGACGTCATCGCCGAGAGCGAGCGCAAGGGCCGGGCCGCGCAGCTCTTCTGGCCGTGGTTCGGCTCCAACGTCTCGGTGCTCGGCCTGAGTTACGGCTCGTTCGCCCTCGGGTTCGGCATCGGCTTCTGGCAGGCGCTGGCCGCCGGGATCGCGGGCATCGTCTTCTCGTTCCTGCTCTGCGGCTGCGTCGCCGTGGCGGGCAAGCGCGGCTCCGCGCCCACGATGGTGCTCAGCCGCGCCGCGTTCGGCGTACGGGGCAACAGGCTGCCGTCCGCGGTCTCCTGGGTGCTGACCGTCGGCTGGGAGACCGTGCTGGTGACCCTGGCGACGCTCGCCACCGCCACCGTCTTCGACCGGCTCGGCTGGGGCGGCGGCACGGGCACCAAGGCCGCGGCCCTCGTGGTCGTCGCCGTCCTCACGGTGCTGGCCGGCGTCGTCGGCTTCGACCTCATCATGCGGATGCAGACGGCCATCACCGTGGTCACCGCCGTGCTCACGGCCGTCTACATCGTGCTGGCCGCCGACGAGATCCACTGGGAGACGGTGCGGGCGCTGCCCGCCGGATCCGCGCAGGATGTCATCGGTGCGCTGGTCTTCCTCATGACGGGCTTCGGGCTCGGCTGGGTCAACGCCGCGGCGGACTACGCCCGTTACCTGCCGCGGCGCACACCGGGCCGTGCGGTCGCGGGCTGGACGACGTTCGGCGCCTCTGCCGCGCCCGTGGCGCTGCTCGTCTTCGGGCTGCTCCTCGCCGGATCGTCCGAGAAGCTGAACGCGGCCGTCGCCGCCGACCCGATCGGGGCGCTCACGAGCGTGCTGCCGTCCTGGTTCCTCGTACCGTTCGCGCTCGTCGCCGTCCTCGGCCTGGTCGGCGGAGCCGTGCTCGACATCTACTCGTCGGGGCTGGCGCTGCTCGCGGTCGGTGTACGGGTGCCGCGTCCCGTCGCCGCGGCCCTCGACGGCGTTCTGATGATCGCGGGGACGGTCTGCATCGTCTTCCTCTCCCAGGACTTCCTCGGCTCCTTCACCGGCTTCCTCACCACGCTCGGCGTCCCCGTGGCCGGCTGGTGCGGCGTCATGCTCGCCGACGTCGCGCTGCGCTCCCGTCCGTACGACGACGCGGATCTCTTCGCGCCCTCCGGGCGGTACGGCGACGTGCGGTGGCTGCCCGTCGCCGTGCTCGGCGGCGCCACGGCGGTGGGCTGGGGCCTGGTCACCAACGCCGCCGCCGGATGGCTCTCCTGGCAGGGCTATCTCCTGGGGCCGCTGGGGCTCGGCGGCACCTCCGGACGGTGGGCCACGGCCAACCTCGGGGTGCTGGCCGCGCTCGCGCTCGGCTTCGCCGTCACCCTGGCGAGCCAGCGCGGACGGGTACGGGCGCAGGAGGCCGCCGCCTCCTCGGCGGACGCGGACGAGGAGGCGGACGGCGAGACCACACCGGCGCCCGGCTCAACTCGCCGCTGACGCCGTCCCGTTGACGCCTCGTCCGTGGATCACGCCTCCGGCGCCGGGCGCGCACCGGCTGCCGGCCGCGTACCGGTCAGCACCGTGGCGCCCGACTCCTCGCAGCGGTCGATCCGTACCGCCAGTCCGTCGTTCTCCATCACCGCGGCCGCCGCGTCGGCCTGCGCCTCGCTCGTCTCGGTCAGCAGACAACCGCCCGGCGCAAGCCACCGCGGCGCCTCCGCCGTCACCCGCCGCAGGACGCCGAGTCCGTCGTCGCCGCCGTCCAGCGCCCGGCGCGGTTCGTGGACGCGGGCCTCCGCGGGCAGCAGACCGAGCGAACTCGTCGGCACATAGGGGACGTTGGCGAGCAGCACCGCGACCCGGGCGCGAAGGCCGGCGGGCAGCGCATCGAAGAGGTCGCCCTCGTGGACCCGTCCGCCGGCCTCCGCGACATTGCGGCGTGCGCAGCGCACCGCGGCACCGTCGAGGTCCGCCGCATGCAACTCGATCCGCCCGCCCGGCAGTCGGGCGCCGGGCTCGCCGTCCTCCTGCGTACGGGACGCGACCGAGGCCGCCAGCGCGGCGCCCAGCGCCCCCGAGCCGCAGCACAGGTCGACGACGAGCGCACCGGGCCGGGTGACGGACGCGGCCTGGCGTACGAGGAGTTCGCTGCGGCGGCGCGGCACGAAGACTCCCGGCTCCACCGCGATCCGCAGCCCACAGAACTCCGCCCAGCCCAGGACGTGTTCGAGGGGCAGCCCCGCCGCTCGCCGTCCGGCCATGGCGGACAGCTCGGCGGAGTCGCGTGCGGCGGCGAGCAGCAGCGCGGCCTCGTCCTCGGCGAAGACACAGCCCGCGTCCCGGAGTTGTGCGACGAGCGCGTCCCGTGCGAGCGACGGCGGCTCGGCAGGCGCAGTCGGGGCGGACGGGGCGGACGAGCACTCGGGCGGTGTGGAGCGCTGCTGCGGACGGTACGGCGGTACGGCGGACATACGGGCGCGCCTCTCGGAGGTCGGAGGTCCGAAGGGGGCTCCCGGCTCCCGGCCTGTGGCGGGGCCTACGTCAGCGGGACGGCACGCCCGCGGCGCGGAAGGGGAACACCCCGTACGACTGCGGTGATCGGTCCCACCTCCCCGGCGACGTGTGCGCTTGAAGCACGCCACATTACCCGAGCCCCGGAACGCGCGCGGAGGCGCCGGCGGCATCGGTCGTGAAGCCGACGACGGCCGTGAAGGCGGTCTCGCCGTGCTGGACGACGCGGACCGTCAGGGTGCGCTCGCCGTCACCGTCGCCCTCACCGGCCCGGTTGCCGCCCGCCCCGGGCTCCGTCTCCACCCACGCCGGTGCGTCCAGATCGACGTACCGGTGGAACGCGGCCTCCATGCGCGTCAGCCGCGGCCGTCGAGGCGCCGCCGCCAGGTGCGCGCACTGCCGGGCCGCCTCCATCAGCAGGATGCCGGGCACATGGTCGACGGGATGGTCGAAGAGCCACGGGCTCGTGGTGAGCACCCGGAGCCGGCGCCGCACCACACCGGCGGCACCCTGCCCATGCCGGCCCCCGTCTCCGTCCGCGCTCCCTTCCCCGTGCTCGGCCGGAGCGAGCACCACCTCGCGCGCGCTCTCCCTCCCCACCCGCGACGGTTCCTCGGCGGGCGGCGGCGCCACCGCCGCGGCCATCGCCTCCGGAAGCGGGGGAGTGCCGGGCCCGCGCAGCCTCGCGTACACCTGCGGGCTGTGCGCCGTGTACACGGTGGACGCCGTGCCCACCACCCGGTCCGCCGCACGCACCGTCATCGCCAACTGGATACGTCGCTGCCGCGCGCCGGGCCGGGGCGCCTGCGACGCCGACAGTGCCAGCACCACGTCGGCCGGAGCGCCGCCCACGGCCGAAAACGGCGCCGCGAACGTGCAGTTGTGGTGGTCCCATATGAGCTGGAAGCCCGCCGGCACCTCGTACGCCGCGTGCGCCAGCAGCGGCAGCACCTGCCGCGTCGTCTCGACCAGCAGCATCGGATCCTGCGTGCCGTCCTCGTCCGTACGCCAGAAGCCGTGGTCACGCGGCCACTGCGCCCCCACTTCGAACTCCCGCTCGCCCGTGCGCCGCCAGCCCGTGAGCAGCACTTCCGAGTGGGCTCTCTTGTGCACGAACTCCCGCGGCACAGGCCGCGAGTACGCTGTGGTCTCCGGCAGATGGGGCACAGCGGGGGTGAGAGCCATGTGCGGTCCTCCGGGTGGGACGGTGGCCAGAGACAAATGACAGTGACCTGTGCCTGAAGACCATAGAACTTTCTGGGGGCGACGTCGGTGGCGGCAGCAAGGGCGAGGCCGATGCAGCAACGAGCGGTGGAGACACGGCAGTTGATTCTCGAGGCAGCGGCTGAGGTGTTCGACGAGGGAGGGTACAAGGCCGCGAGGGTCTCGGAGATCATGCAGAGAGCGGGCATCACCCAGGGGGCCCTCTACTTCCACTTCGCCTCCAAGCTGGAACTGGCCCGCACCGTCATGCTCTCCCAGCGCGACTCCGTCGTCCTGCCGCCCGGCCCCGACGGGCTCCAGCGGCTGATCGACACGACGCTGCTCCTCGCCCGCGAACTGCAGACCAACAAGCTGCTGCGCGCCGGGGTCCGGCTGGCCGTCGAGCAGGAGGAGATCGGCTTCCACGACGACGCCCCGTATCTGGAGTGGGCGGAGGTCTTCCGCGACCAGCTCACCGCCGCGGCCTCCCGCGGGCAGTTGCGCAGCGGCGTCGAGGTGGAGCGGCTCGCGGTCCTGCTCGTGGGCTGTTACACCGGCGTCCAGCACTTCTCGAAGCTCTCCAGCAGACGTGCCGATCTGCCCGACCGCATCGCGGACTTGTGGCACTACATGCTGCTCGGCATCGCCCCTCCGCAGGTCGCCGCGGAGATGACGGTCAACCCGGACGCGGCGCTGGCGGCGGCCGGATGACCCTGCCGGTGGTGCTGACGGGAGCGAGCGGCTTCATCGGCTCCGCCGTCCTGCGCCGCCTCGCGGACCACGAGGGGACTGAGGTCAGGGCCCTGGTACGCCGTCAACTGCCGCTGCCCGCACGGGTGGAGCAGGTGCGCGCGGACCTCGCGAGCCCTCAGACGCTGCGGGGGGTCTGCGACGGTGCGCGCGTCCTCGTCCACGCCGCCTCGTACGTCGGCTCCGACGAGGAGCTGTGCACACGCGTCAACGACCGGGGCACGGCGCACCTTCTGCGCGAGGCCCGCCGTGCCGGGGTGGAACGCGTCGTCCAGCTCTCGACCACCGCCGTCTACGGACGCGGCCCGCACCACGGCGCCGCCGTCGGCGAGTTGCAGCCCGACCCCGGCTCGCCGGCCAGCCGCAGCAGACTCGCCGGGGAGGAGCACGCCCTGCGCGCGGAGGCCGCGGGGGACGGGGCGTTGCGGGACGGTGCCGTGGTGCTGCGCGCGGGTCTGGTCACCGGGGACGGCGACCGCTGGGTGGTGCCCGCGCTGGCCGAACTCGCCCGGCGCGTACCGGGATACTGGCGCGGCGGCGAGGCGCTGCTCTCCCTGATCGACGTGGACGACCTGGCGCGCGTGACCGTACGGGCCGCGCTCCAGCCGTACGAGGACGCGGGCGGCGGCTCCTCCCACGCCGTCCGGGGCGTGCACCACGCCGTCCATCCCGTGCCCGTACGCAACCGGGATCTGATGGACGCGCTGGCCGGACTCGGTCTACTGCCCCCGGTGCACGGGGAGTTGACGTGGCGTGAGTGCGCCGGCCTCCTGGAGCGGCACCCGGGACGCGTCAGCGAACGGCAGTTGCGGCTGCTCGCCTTCGACCACCACTACGCCACAACGCTGTGGGAGGCATGCGAATCAGCCCCGGGCCGGGGGCCGTTGGCGGCGCTCGCCGACGCCGCCCCCTGGTACCGGCGGCACCTCGCTCAGACCGCCGACGGCTGAGACACCGACCGCGACGCGGCGCCTCAGCGCCTCAAACCGCGTTCCGCAACCCGTAGACGCAGCAGGTCAGCAGGCTCTGTCGGCCCTTCCGGCACAAAAAAACAGAACACTTTGTATGTTTGTTGGGGCGGCAGTCACCCACGTCCCCGACGCTGCCGCTCCTGACGGCCCGTCGCTCCGCGGACCGGAACGCATGAAGGGAAATCAGCCGAATGAGGCAAGAGCGCGCAGAACTCACCCGGCAGGCCTTGACGATGGCGGCCGCTACGTCCTTCGACCGCCTCGGGTACCAGCGCACCACACTCTTCGAAGTCAGCCGCGGCGCGGCGATGAGCAAGGGCGCTCTCTCCTTCCACTTCGGGAGCAAGGAGGAACTCGCCGACACCGTACGGCGCGAGGCGTGCACACAGTCGCTGAAAGCCGCGGATGCGCTGCGGTCGGGCGAACAGCCCGCGTTGCAGACCCTGATCGACCTCACGCACCTCGTGGCGCACCAGCTCGAACACGACCATCTCGCCCGTGCCGCGGTGAAGCTCGCCCACGAACTCGACACCCCGCCCGACCCGGCGGTCAATCCGTTCGCCTGCTGGCAGCAGGTCTTCACGGACGTGGCCCGGGAAGCTGAGAAGGAGGGCTCGCTGCGGTGCGAGGCCACCACCGAGGCCGTCGCCGAACTCGCCTTCTGCCTCGCCTCCGGAGCCCACTCCGAACAGGCGGGCAGACCGGTCGACGCCGGTGTCGACGTCCACCGACGCCTCGCCGCCCACTGGGAGTTGCTGCTGCACGGACTCGTGGCGCGGCCGGGGACGGGGGAGCTGCGGGCCGCGGGCTCACGGACGGACTGGCGGCCCATGGCTGCGAGGGAGGACGCCAGGGAGGACACGACGGAGAACGCGAAGGCGGACGTGCGGGACGCGGAGCAGGAGCGGACGCCGGCCTGACCCGGCGGAGCGCGGGACCGCTCCCGCGCTCGTACCCCGTACCCCGTAACCCGGCGTTCCCACGGCGGCCCGCACGGTCACCGTACGCACGCGCCGCGACCGCCCGTCCTTGAGTCGGCGACGGCCTGCTGTTTGCCGGTCGTTGACCATGATGGACAACTGTCTGCGCTGCGTACCGCGCCCGTGATACTCATCTCGGCAAGCCCCGGTGCCCCGCGCGCAGGGGCGAGAGCCCTCGCCTTGGCTGAGGCGGGGGAGTTCCGCCGCGGGTGCGCCGGTGGCAGAAGGTCCGCTGCCGTGGCACCGCGGGTGACCGCTTGTGCACCGTCCGCAGAAGGAGTCCAACATGGCGCACGCGAGCGGCGTTCCGCCGACCTCTGACGCCGACCCCTCGGCCGACCGTCCCGCACGCTCCAAGGGTCCGGCCCGTATCGCGCTCGAAGTCGCACTGTGGGCGCTCCAGCTCTACCTCGCCTACTTCATGGTGACCGTCGGGTCGCTGCCCGCGCTGACGGCCGACTCCGGTGCCAAGGGGACGTTCGAGGACATCGGCATCGGCCTGTGGTTCATGTACCTCACGGGCACCCTCGAACTCCTCGGCGCCATCGGCCTGCTGACGCCCTGGTTCTCGGGACTGGCCGCGCTGGGGCTGATGTTCGTGATGTCGGGCGCGTGCCTGACGCACCTCACGCTCTACGACGGCAAGGGCGTCGAGACCCCGGCGATGATCCTCATCCCGCTCGCGCTCGTCGTCGTCGGCCGCTGGTCGACGGTGAAGAAGCTCGGGACGTGGCTGACGGGCGGGCACCGCGGCTGAGCCGACCGCGCCGCACGGCCGGTGTCCGTCCCCGCTCCGGCGGTGCGGAGACCGGCCGTCGCGGTCTGCCCGGCGCGCTGTCCCCGTGAACGCGCCGCCGGGCTCGTGCGAACGGTCTGTCGCCGCCGCGATGAGAAGCACGCGATAGTCGGGTCTGCTCCGGGTACGAGGTCCCGCACGCGCCTACGAGATCCCGCGCGTGCACGTGAAAGGGGTTCTGAAATGAACGAATCAGCCGAACCTGCCACCGGTTCCCGGGAATCCGCCGACGCGCAGGCCCCCTCACGCCGCGGCCGCGGCAGACACATAGCGCTCTGGGTGCTCCAGGCCCTCCTCGCGTCGTTCTTCGTGCTGGGCAGCGCCTTTCCCAAGCTGACGGGCGCCTCGGCCGCAGTCGAGTCCTTCGAGCAGATCGGCCTCGGCATGTGGTTCATGTACGTCGTCGGCCTGCTGGAACTCGCGGGCGGTCTGGCATTGATCACCCCGTGGCTGTCCGGTCTCTCCGCGATCTGTCTCATCGCCTTGCTGATCGGCGCCTTCACCACGCAGATGACCGTCTTCGACGGTGAGAACGCCGTCTTTCCGCTGATCATGATGGTCCCGCTCGCCGTGGTCGCATGGGGCAGGCGGGACACCTTGGCAGGTCTGCCCCGGCTGTTGGGGCGCTGAGGCGCTTCACCGACCGCCGCTCAAGACGCCGATCGATGACGGGGCCCGCCCGGTCGTGAGCCGCAACGCCGCGCCGTACGGGCCCCGTTCGGGGCTTGCGGCGCCGGGGCGTCTCCGCCCCGGCGGAGGAGCGGGCCGGGTGCGCGCAGCGGCCGCGGCTCAGTGCCGGCGGGTCAGCCGTAGTCCGGGTGACCGGGTTCGGCTCGCCCGGCCTGCCGGCCTATCGCCGTCGCGGCCCTCTCCACCTGCTGCACGGTCAGCGGCTGAAGCATCTCGTGCGCCGGACCTACGGCCGTGAGCGCGGCGAGCACCCTGCCGTCCGGCTGTACGACGGGTGCGCAGACGCCCCGCATCTGCTGGCTGGTCAGCACAACCGCGTCGTCCGCCCGCTCCTCGCCGCCGTCGGGCGGACCGAACTCACAGCCGTGCGGGCTGTCTTCGTGGCAGAGGGGCAGGTCTGCGGCGTCGCCGGGAACCGCGCCGGAGACGGCGGCGTCGGCGGGGGAGGGGGCGGCCTTCGACAGCACCTTGGTGACCGCAGCAGTGCAGACGGCCCAACTCTCCCGCACGGTGGAGCTGTTGGGCGTGCGGGTCGGGCCGCGCACCGCGTCGACCTGCACCACTTCGGTGCCGTCCAGCACGGACAGGTAGACACTGGCTCCCGTGGCCGACTGGAGCCTGTCCAGCACGGGCCGGGAGATGCTGCGCAGGGTGCGGGGTCCCGGGGCACGCAGCCCGAGTACGTACAACTGCCCGCCCAGCCGCAGTCCTTGCGGGCCACGGTCGATCATCCCGACCTGGGCCAGCTCGGCGGCGAGCTGGTTCACAACAGGTTTGGGCAGCGAGGCGCGGCGCGCGATCTCCGGCAGCGGCACCCAGTTCTCGCCGGGCTGGAAGGAGTTGAGCAGACGGATCCCGTGCCCGAGGGCGGACCGGTCGGCGTGGGCGCCCCCCTCGTCGCGCACCGGGGGCGAGCGGTCCACTGCGGTGTGGGGTGTGTGCATCTGCATCAACACCTCGCAAGTGAACGGAAAACGGCCATGGGAATGCCGGGTGTGTGCGGGCGGCAATCGTCAGAATGCCCGTGACTTCGCTCGGATAATAGACCGGAGCGTCGCCGCCCTGTCAATCAAAGACCTTCTCAAATGTGTTGGGCGGCAAAAGAGAGGTGTGGACCACTCGGCTTCCGTCCGTCTTGTGGCGCTTCCGGAGGTCTCTCCAGGTCAGGGTCGGGCTCAACGGCGCCCTGGAGCCGGGCAATTCCGGGCGCGTCCGGCCGGTAAACGGGCTGGCATCTACGCGGATTTCCTTCCGCTTTCGGGCGTCAAAGCCTACGGGGACTTCCGTTGCGCGGAGGTAAAATCCCCTCCTGCGCAAGAGAATTCCTGTGATCTCCGAGGTGGA
>NZ_LJGW01000721.1 GCF_001751255.1 Streptomyces nanshensis
CGCGCTCCGACCCGGGCACGGGCACGCTGCACCGTACGGCGCTGCTGGCGACCGCGCCCGGCGCGGTGGTCGCGCTGGGCGAGCCCGGCTCGTCGGCGGCGCTGGACGTACCGCTGCTGCGGGACCGCCCGCTGCTGGACGGGGCTCCGGCGGCCTATGTGTGCCGGGGCTTCACCTGTGACGCTCCGGTCGGGGACCCGGAGGCCCTGGAGCGGTCGCTGCGCAACTGAGCCTCACGGGGCGGGACTTCGGCGGCGGGACTTCGCCTCCCGGCGCTTGGCCGGCCGGCCCGGCTACTCGGGGCCGAGGGTCTGGAGGGTCCCCCGCTCCACCACGCGCAGCGACCGGTCGAGGAGCCCGGCCAGGTCCTCGCGCGGCTCGTCGCTCTCCGCCCAGAAGAACAGCGCCTCCGCCAGCGCGCCCACCAACGCCCCGGTGCACACGCGCAGTTCGAGGGAGCGCTCGTCCATGCCCGTACGTCCGGCGAGCGCCGAGGCCAGCGTCTCCACCGTGGCCGACATCTGCTCGGTCATGCGTGCCCGCAGCGCGGGGACGTCCTGGACGAGGCGCATCCGCTGCCGCAGCTCGGCGGGACCGGGGCCCGGTTCCCGGTGCAGCGACTGCTCGGCGACCTCCAGCAGGGCCCTGCGCAGCGCGGTCACCGGGGGCTCGTCGGCGGGGCGGGTCAGCAGCGCGTCGTGGATCAGCGGGTCGTACTCGTCGGTGAGCACGATGTCTTCCTTCGTGGGGAAGTAGCGGAAGACGGTGCTGGGGGAGACCTCCGCCTCGTCCGCGATGCGCTCGACGGAGGTGGCCGTGTAGCCCTGTTCGCCGAAGAGCCGGTAGGCGGCCTTCCGGATCGCCCGCCGGGTCTTGATCTTCTTCCGTTCACGCAGTCCGGGGCGGGCGGCGGCCGCGTTCGCGGGTCCGGTCGGGGACCCGGCTGCGGACGTGCCGGAGGACTGGGCGGGTGCGGGGGCCATGGACTTCATTGTCGGCCATCGCCGCTCGCGGGGGCCAGGAGTACGCCGTCGCCGGGGGGGGGCGCCCCGGTGCCGTCCGTCAGGCGCCCCGGGCCCCTTCCGCTTCCGGTGCGGTCCCACTTCGGACGCAGGGCCGTGGCGGGGGTACGCCGGGTGGCCAATAACACGTGGCCGCCCGCGCGACCTGCCCGTAGGGTGGCCGAATGCAGGTGATCCAGTCGGCGAAGCTCGCGAACGTCTGTTACGAGATCCGGGGTCCGGTTCTGGAGGAGGCGACGCGGCTGGAGGCGGCCGGCCACCGCATCCTCAAGCTCAACACCGGCAATCCGGCGCCCTTCGGCTTCGAGTGCCCGCCGGAGATCCTCGAGGACATGATCCGCAACGTGGGCGACGCCCACGGCTACGGGGACGCGAAGGGTCTGCTCGCCGCCCGCCGCGCGGTGATGCAGCACTACCAGACGCAGGGCATCGAACTGTCCGTCGAGGACATCTATCTGGGCAACGGCGTCTCCGAGCTGATCCAGATGTCGATGCAGGCGCTGCTCGACGACGGCGACGAAGTCCTCGTCCCCGCCCCGGACTACCCGCTGTGGACGGCCTCGGTCTCGCTGTCCGGCGGTACGGCCGTGCACTACCGCTGCGACGAGCAGTCCGACTGGATGCCGGACCTGGCGGACGTCGAGAGCAAGGTCACCGACCGCACCAAGGCGCTCGTCGTCATCAACCCGAACAACCCGACGGGCGCGGTCTACGACGAGGAGGTCCTGCGCGGCCTCACCGACATCGCGCGGCGCCACGGCCTGATCGTCTACTCCGACGAGATCTACGACAAGATCCTCTACGACGGCGCGACGCACACCCCGACGACGGTCGTCGCCCCCGATCTGCTCACCATCACCTTCAACGGTCTGTCCAAGGCGTACCGGGTGGCCGGCTACCGCAGCGGATGGATGGCGGTGTGCGGTCCCAAGAGCCATGCGCAGAGCTATATAGAGGGTCTGACGATCCTCGCGAACATGCGGCTGTGCGCGAACATGCCCGCGCAGTACGTCGTCGCCGCGGCCCTCGGCGGGCGGCAGTCCATCAACGACCTGGTGCTGCCGGGCGGCCGGCTGCTGGAGCAGCGCGACAAGGTGCACGAGCTGCTGACGCGGATCCCCGGCGTGACGTGTGTGAAGCCGAGGGGTGCGATCTACGCCTTCCCCCGGCTCGACCCGAAGGTCTACCGCATCAAGGACGACCGCGAGATGGTCCTCGATCTGCTGCGGGCCGAGCAGATCATGATCGTCCACGGTACGGGCTTCAACTGGCCCGAGCCCGACCACTTCCGCATCGTGAACCTGCCGCCCGTGAAGGAGCTGGAGGACGCGGTGACGCGGATCGGGACGTTCCTCGACGGCTACAGCCAGCCGTAGCGGCTCCTGCTCACGAGCGGCTCCTGCTCACGCCGCCGTGAGTCCGAGGGCCGCGGCGTGGAAGTCGCGGGACTGGCTGGCCACGACCATGGCTGGCTCGTCGTCCCGGTAGGTGGCGATCACGACGGCGTGACCCGCGAGCGTGTGCGCCCGGTGGTGCAGCGAGTCGATGTGCGCCGGATCGGAGACGCGCTCGGACGGGGCCGCGCGCAGAGGCGCCACACCGCCGCGGAGCCGGGTGATCACGTCGGCCAACTCCTCGGCGCCTTCGTCCAGTTCGGCGGCGGGCGTCAGCGCGCGCAGCTCGTCCGTGACCGTCAGCAGTGCCGTGAGGTGCCCGGCCAGCCGGATGTCCAGCTCCTCTTCCCTGGAGCGGTGCGGGAAGTCGGCGTCGGCCATGGCGTGTACCGACTTGCTGCGGATCGGTTCGTACATGGGGCGGCCTCCTGCGCGTTCACGTCGCCTGGATGACAGCCTAACTTAGACAGCGTCTAAAGTTGAGCCGTGTACATTTCATATCCGCACGACAAGTGCTCCGGCCGCCCGGGCCGGCCGCACCGCGCCCGCCGCCGGACCGCGGACGCACACGAAACGGCGCCCCCCGCCCTGCGGTGAGGGGCGCCGTCGCCGTACGCGGCGCGCGGCCGGAGCCGGAGCGCGTCAGCCCAGACGCTCGACCAGTGCGCGGTACTCGTCCCACAGCTCCTTCGGCGTGTGGTCGCCGAAGGTGTTGAGGTGCTCGGGGACCAGCGAGGCCTCGTCGCGCCAGACGTCCTTGTCGACGTCCAGTACGAAGTCCAGCTCCGCGTCGGTCATCGCGAGTCCGTCGCGGTCGAGGGCCTCCTTCGTCGGCAGCACGCCGATGGGCGTCTCGACGCCCTCCGCCTCGCCGTTGAGCCGCTGCACGACCCACTTCAGCACGCGGCTGTTCTCGCCGAAGCCCGGCCAGACGAACTTGCCGTCCTGGTTCTTCTTGAACCAGTTGACGTAGTAGATCTTCGGCAGCTTCGACTGGTCGGCGTCCTTGCCGACCTTCACCCAGTGCGCGAAGTAGTCGCCCATGTTGTAGCCGCAGAAGGGCAGCATCGCGAACGGGTCGCGGCGCAGCTCGCCGACCTTGCCCTCGGCGGCGGCCGTCTTCTCGCTGGCGACGTTCGCGCCGAGGAAGACGCCGTGCTGCCAACTGAAGGACTCCGTCACCAGCGGCACGGCCGAGGCGCGGCGGCCGCCGAAGAGGATCGCGGAGATGGGCACGCCCCGCGGGTCCTCCCACTCCGGCGCGATGATCGGGCACTGCCCGGCCGGGACGGTGAAGCGGGCGTTGGGGTGCGCGGCCGGTGTCCCCGATTCCGGGGTCCAGTCGTTGCCCTTCCAGTCGGTGAGGTGCGCGGGCGTCTCCTCGGTCATGCCCTCCCACCACACGTCGCCGTCGTCGGTGAGCGCGACGTTGGTGAAGACCGAGTTGCCCCACAGGGTCTTCATGGCGTTGGCGTTGGTGTGCTCGCCGGTGCCGGGGGCGACGCCGAAGAAGCCGGCCTCGGGGTTGATGGCGTACAGGCGGCCGTCCTCGCCGAAGCGCATCCATGCGATGTCGTCGCCGATGGTCTCGACCGTCCAGCCCTTGACGGTGGGCTCCAGCATGGCGAGGTTGGTCTTGCCGCAGGCCGAAGGGAAGGCGGCGGCGACGTACTTGGCCTCACCGCGCGGCGGCGTGAGCTTGAGGACGAGCATGTGCTCGGCGAGCCAGCCCTCGTCGCGCGCCATGACGGAGGCGATGCGCAGGGCGTAACACTTCTTGCCGAGCAGGGCGTTGCCCCCGTAGCCCGATCCGAAGGACCAGATCTCGCGGGTCTCGGGGAAGTGCGAGATGTACTTGGTGCTGTTGCACGGCCAGGGCACGTCCTCCTCGCCGGGCGCGAGCGGCGCCCCGACGCTGTGGACGGCCTTGACGAAGAAGCCGTCCTCGCCCAGCTCGTCGAGGACCGGCTGCCCCATGCGCGTCATGGTGCGCATCGAGACGGCGACGTACGCGGAGTCGGTGATCTCCACGCCCAGCGCGGAGAGCGGGGAGCCGAGCGGCCCCATGCAGAAGGGGACGACGTACATCGTGCGGCCGCGCATGCAGCCGCGGAAGACGCCTCCCTCGGAGCCTTCGCCCTGGAAGATCGCCCGCATCTCGCCGGGGGCCTTCCAGTGGTTGGTCGGGCCGGCGTCCTCCTCTTTCTCGGAGCAGATGAACGTACGGTCCTCGACGCGTGCGACGTCGCTCGGGTCGGAGGCGGCGTGGTAGGAGTGCGGCCGTTTCACCGGGTCCAGCTCGGTGAACGTGCCCTTCTGGACGAGCTCTTCGCACAGCCGCTCGTACTCCGACTCGGAGCCGTTGCACCAGACGATCCGGTCCGGTTCGGTGAGAGCGGCGATTTCCTCGACCCAGGAGACGAGCTCCTGGTGGCGTGTGGGAACGGTGTTGATGGCGGGAGCCGCAGAACTGCGCGCCACGATCTCTCCAGACGTTGAGGGTGAGGACGGATAACTCCGCTGGTATCCGCGATGTTCTGAATTCGTGCTTCAACTCGCCCCTTGGGGGCCGCGACCCGGATGCGTTCGGGGTGGTGCTGTGCTGGCTGTTCTGCGCGGCTCGCTCATCCGGTGTCACCCTTGCTCCTCTGAGCATGTGAGCGTATCGGCTGCCTGTCCAGATGGAAAGGATGTGTCCATTGCCACTCCGATGAGCGGCATGAGCGGCGGGAGAGCGGGTCGACGGCTACGGTCCCGTAGCTACGATGGGCCGCATGACTGACGTGCCTCGCTCGCAGGAGCCTGCGAACTGCGCGGGGACGGACTCCGAAGCAGCCGCGGACGCGACGAACGAGCAGCGGCAGCCCGGCAGTTCGACCGCCGCCACCCTGGAGTCGGCGGCGGCTGCCGTCACTTCGGCCGCGTCCAAGGGCGCCGCCGCGATCCCCGGACTCATCAAGCCGCGGCTGCGCGGCTGGCTGCACGCGGGGATGTTCCCCGCGGTGCTCGCGGCCGGGATCTTCCTCACTGCGCTCGCGGACAGCACGCGTGGACGCATCGCGTGTGCGGTCTACACGTTGACGGCCTGTCTGCTCTTCGGTGTCAGCGCCCTCTACCACCGTGGCGACTGGGGGCCGCGGGCCACCGCCGTGCTGCGCAGGCTCGACCACGCGAACATCTTCCTGATCATCGCCGGCACGTACACGCCGCTGACGATCCTGCTGCTGCCGGACGGCGGCTCCTCGCCGCTGCTGTGGGGCGTCTGGGGAGCGGCCCTCTTCGGCATCGCCTTCCGGGTCTTCTGGGTCGGCGCACCGCGGTGGCTCTACACGCCCTGCTACATCGCGATGGGGTGGGCGGCGGTCTTCTATCTGCCGGACTTCCTGCGCGAGGGCGGCATCGCGGTGCTCGTCTGCGTGATCGTGGGCGGGCTGCTCTACAGCGCCGGGGGCGTGGTGTACGGCATCAAGCGGCCGAACCCCTCACCGCGGTGGTTCGGGTTCCACGAGGTCTTCCACTCCTTCACGCTCGCGGCGTTCGCCGTCCACTACGTGGGGATCTCGCTGGTGGCGTACCAGCACCCGTAGTCCGCCCCGTAGTTCGCAGCCGTAGTCCGCAGCCGTGTCCCGAGTCCGGTCCTCGCCGGTCCTACGCCGGAGGGACCGGGACCGAGGGCGGTGCCGGGCGGAGGCCCGCGCGGTCAGGATGGTGCGCATGACCTCGCCTCCGTTCGACGTCGACGCCTTCCTCAGCCGGCCGCTCACCGCGCGGGTGGCGACCAACGGCCCGACCGTGCGCCCCGTGTGGTTCCTCTGGGAGGACGGCGCCTTCTGGATCATGACCGGGCAGGAGACCCGGCTGTGCCACCGGGTGCGCTCCGACCCGCACGTGGCGCTCGTCGTCGACGAGTGCGACGTCACGACCGGCTGCGTACGGCAGGTCATCGCGCACGGGGACGGGGAGCTGGTGCCGTTCGACGTGCCGCGGGGGCGGCGCAAGCTCGCCCGCTATCTCGGCCCGGACGAATCCCGCTGGGATCCGCGTCTGGCCGAGTATGTGGACGGACGCCCGCAGGGCCGCGGCAGCGTCTGGGTGCGTCTGGTGCCCACGATGCTGCGTGCCCGCGATCTGAGCTATACGGCCGCGCTCTGACGGAGCGCGTCAGCGGCGGAAGGCGGCGGCCTGCCGTGATCCCGAACTGCCGTGCCGCGGGCCTCCGTTGGGGTGGCGGGCCCGGCGGTCAGCGTGTGCGGCGTACCGAGCGGCCCGCCAGGACGTCCGTGCGGCGGCCGTCCGCGACGACCGGGCGGCCGTCGATCAGGACGTGCGGGATGCCCGTCGGCAGCACCTTCGGGTCGTCGTACGTGGCGCCCGGTGCGACCGTCGACGGGTCGAAGAGGACGAGGTCCGCGCGGTAGCCCTCGCGGACCAGGCCGCGGTCGGGCAGCCGGAGCCGTGCCGCCGGGCGCGAGGTGAGGTGGGCGACGCACTCCTGAAGGGACAGCACGCCCAACTCCCGTACGTAGCGCCCGAGATACTGCGGGAAGGTGCCGTACGCGCGGGGGTGCGGCTTGGCGCCCTGGAGGATCCCGTCGCTGCCGCCGGTGTGCACCCGGTGGCGCATCATGTGCCGCACGTTCTCCTCGTGGCCCACGTGCTGGAGGATCGTCGTGCCGAGCCGGTCCTCGGTCAGCAGCCGGCGGGCGGTGGCGAAGGGCTCCTCGCCGCGCTCGGCCGCCGACTGCGCGACCGTCCTGCCGACGTGGTCGGCGAGGGCCGGTTCGGTGACGCCGGAGATCTCGATCGCGTCCCAGTCCATCGGGACGCCGTGGCAGCCGTCGGAGCCCTCGACCTCCATGACGTGCCGGATCCGTGCGCAGATCTCCTCGTCCGCCAGCCGGGCCCGTACGGCGTCGGGGCCGCCCGCGCTCGCCCAGCTCGGCAGCATCGCCACGAGCGTCGTGCATCCCGCGGTGTAGGGATAGGTGTCGAGGGTGATGTCCGCGCCGTCGGCGAGGGCGCGGTCGAGCAGGTCCGTGAGCTCGGGCGCGCGGCCCCGGTTGAGGCCGAAGTTCATGGTGGCGTGGGCGAGATGGAGGGCGCAGCCCGCCTCCCGGGTGAGCGCGATCATCTCCTCGTACGCCCGCAGCGCGTCCTTGCCGTACGAGCGGTGGTGCGGGCAGTAATAGCCGCCGTACGCGGCCACCGTGCGGCACAGCTCGGTGAGTTCGGCGTCGGAGGCGTACATGCCGGGCGTGTAGGTGAGCCCGGAGGACATCCCGACCGCGCCCTGCTCCAGGCCCTCGGCGACCAGGCGGCGCATCTCGTCGGTCTCGGCGCGGGTCGCGGGGCGGTCGTCCCAGCCGACGGCGAGCATGCGGACGTTGCCCTGCGGTACGAGGTACGCGGCGTTGACGGCGGTGCCCTGGCGGTCGATCCGGTCCAGATAGCCGCCCACGGTGCGCCAGTCGAAGTCGAAGGAGGCGTCGCCGGGCGGGCTGCCGTTCCAGCCGGCGATGGCGCTGCGCACCTCCTCCAGGGTGCGGTCGTCGGCGGGGGCGTAGGACAGGCCGTCCTGGCCGACGACTTCGAGGGTCACGCCCTGCGCGGCCTTCGCCGCGTGGTCCGGGTCGCGCAGCAGGGCCAGATCGGAGTGCGCGTGCATGTCGATGAAGCCGGGGGCCAGGGCCAGGCCGGTGGCGTCCAGGGTGCGCCGTGCTCCGGCGGGGCGTGCGCCGCGGCTCTCGGTCTCGGGGGTGACGGAGGTGATGCGGCCGTCCTCGACGGCGACGTCCGCGCGGTAGGGGGCGTTCGTACCGGAGCCGTCGACGACGTCCGCGTTGCGGATGAGGAGGTCCATCGGGGCGGTCCCTTCCGGGTGTTGAACGGCGGCCGTGCGCGCGGCGGCGCGGGGGAGCGGCGAGGAGCGGCGCGTCAGAAGAACGTACGGACGTAGCCGGTGACCGTGCCGTCCGCGGCGGTCTCCGGGATGAGCTGCCACTTGTCGAAGATCGTGCAGGGGTGTGACAGGCCCAGCCCCACCCACTCGCCGACCTCGACCGGCGCCGTCGTACGGACCCATGCGTGCTGGTCCGAGAGGGCCGTGACCGTGAGGCCGTCGCCGGGGCGCGTCGTGCCGTCGGACGCGCGGACGGTGTGCGGCTGCGGCAGATGCAGATCGAAGGCGGCGTCGCGCTTGCCCGCGTTGAGGAACGCCTGGTCGGGGGCGGGGCGGGAGACGACCTGCGTCCAGAGCGTGAACGCGGCCTGGAGCGCGCCCTCTTGGGGGATGCGGTTGAAGGGCGTCTTCTCCCGGTAGGCGCCGTCGTCGTGCGAGACGTACGCCCCCGAGCGCAGCAGCTTCAGCACCGGCAGGGAGAGCGGCGGAAGCTGGGCGAAGACGTCGGCGACGGCGTCGAACCAGGCGCTGCCGCCCGCGCTCACCACGATCTCGGACAGTCCCTCGAAGCGGCCTGCGGCGTCGAACGCCTCGGCGAGCGCACCGAGGCGGCGCAGCCAGGCCGAGACCGACTCCGGTGAGGCGTCCGGGACTTCGCCCTCGTAGCCGGCGACGCCGACCAGGCGCAGCGTGGGGGCGGCGGCCACGGCGTCGGCGACGGCCGCGCACTCCGTCTCGCCGCGGATCCCGGTGCGGGCGCCCTCGCCGGCGGCGAGTTCGACGACGACGTCGAGGGGGCGGGAGGCGCCCGCGGCGGCGAGTGCGGCGTCCATCCGCGCGACGCCCGCCGTCGAGTCGACGTAGCAGACGAGCCGGAAGTCCGGGTCGGCGTCCAGTTCTTGGGCGATCCAGCGCAGGGCGGCGGCGTCCACCAGCTCGTTGGCGAGGAAGATCCGCGGAACGCCGAACGCCCGTGCCACGCGCACCTGATGGGGCACCGCGAGGGTGATCCCCCAGGCGCCGCGGGCGAGTTGGCGGTGGAAGAGACCGGGAGCCATGGAGGTCTTGCCGTGCGGGGCGAAGGCGAGCCCGTGCCGCTCGGTGTAGGTCTCCATCAGCGCGAGGTTGTGATCGAGACGCTCGGCGGAGAGGGCGAGGACGGGGGTGGTGAAGCCGCCGGTGAACAGGTTGCGCCGCTGCGCGGTGAGGGAGGCGACGGTGGTGCCCTCGGCGTCCGGCGGCAGTCCCTTGAACCGGAAGTCGATGCGCTCTTCGGCAAGGGAGGCGAGACGGTCCGCGCCGGCCATGGGGACTCCTGCTCCGTAGCGTCGAGCCGTTGCAGTAAATGCAACAGGCATTGCGTATTTCGCTCAGAGCTGTCTAGCATCCCGCCGAACACCCGTCAATCGATGAACCGATGAGGAGCGGATGCGGACAGTGGCACGCACCGACGCACCTGCCGACGCGCCTGCCGGCGCATGTGCGGACGGCACGGACGACGCGGACGACTCTGCCGACGTCGTCTGCCTCGGCGAATCGATGGTCACGTTCCTGCCCTCGCGGGCCGGACGTCTCGCGGACGTGCCCTCGTTCGCGCGGGCCATCGGCGGCGCCGAGTCCAACGTGGCCTGTGCGCTGGCCGGTTGGGGGCACTCCGTACGGTGGGTGAGCCGGGTGGGGGCCGACGGGTTCGGCGACCATCTCGTCGAGACGATCGCCGCGCAGGGCGTCGACGTACGTCATGTCGGGCGCGATCCGCAGCGGCCCACGGGCATCTACTTCCGTACGGACGGCGAGCGGCCCACCACGCTGGACGGCTCCGGTGCGGGTTCCGCTTCAGGCTCCGGTTCGGGTTCGGGTTCGGGTGCCGGTTCCGCCTCCGGGCCGGCAGCCGGTTCAGGTCCCGGTCCCGGTCCCGGCACCGCCGAAGTCGTCTACTACCGCGCCGGTTCCGCCGCCTCCGCCATGTCACCGCGCTCGGTGGACCTGGCCGCCGTCGACGACGCCGAGATCCTGCACCTCACCGGGATCACCGCCGCGCTCTCCCCGGAGTGCCTGGAGCTGATGCGGGTGCTGACCGGGCCGCGCGCGGGGCGTCCGCTGGTCTCCTTCGACGTCAACTACCGGGTGGGGCTGTGGGACCGGGCCCGCGAGGGCTCTCCGCGCGTGCTGCTCGACCTCGCGCGGGGCTGCGATCTGGTCTTCGCCGGTGAGGACGAGGCGGCCGCCGCCTGGGGCGTCACCGGCGGACCGTACGCGCTGCGGGAGCTGCTGCCCGAGCCCGCGGTGCTCGTCGTCAAGCAGGGCGCGCAGGGCGCGACGGCCTTCGTACGGGAGGACGCGGGCGCCGTGAGCGGTACGGACGGGCCCCAAGTCGCAGGCGGTACGGGCGGGTTGGGCTCTCCCGCCCGGGAGACCGTCCACTCCGTGCCCGCGCTGCGCGTGGAGGTCGCGGGGGCCGTGGGCGCGGGCGACGGGTTCGCCGCCGGCTTCCTCTCCGCGACGCTGCGCGGACTGCCCGTACGGGAACGGCTGCGGCACGGGCATCTGACGGCCGCCGCGGCGCTGACCGTCCCCGGCGACCTCGCCGAGCCGCCGCCGCGCGACCTCGCGGACCGGCTGGCGGCCCTGGACGCGGGGGAGTGGGGAAGACTGCGCCTCGGCCCCGGCTGGAACACACAGAAGGCGAACGCGACATGAGCCAGACCGTCGACCGTGCACTGAGCATCCTTCCCCTGCTCGCCGAAGGCCCGGCGAACCTGGAGCAGGTCGCGGCCCGTCTCGGGGTGCACAAGTCCACCGCGCTGCGGCTGCTGCGCACGCTGCACGAGCACGGCATCGTCCACCGCCAGCCCGACCAGCGCTACCGGCTGGGCTCCCGCATCTTCGCGCTCGCGCAGCAGGCCGTGGAGAACCTGGACGTACGCGAGATAGCGCATCCGCATCTGGTGGAGCTGAACGCGAGGACGGGCCACACCGTCCATCTCGCCGTGCACGAGGAGGACGAAGTCCTCTACATCGACAAGGTGGAGAGCCGCTACCCGGTACGGATGTACTCGCGCATCGGCAAGCCCGTCGCGATCACCAACGCCGCGGTCGCCAAGCTGCTGCTGGCCGATCTGCCCGAGCAGGAGCGGCGGGCCGTCGCCCAGCGGCTCGACTACCCCCGCTACACGGCCCGTTCGATCACCGACGCCAAGACCTTCCTCGCGGAGCTGGCGAAGGTGCGCGAACAGGGCTGGGCCACCGACCTCGGCGGCCACGAGGAGTCGATCAACTGCGTCGGCGCCCCGGTGCGCGGGCCGGACGGGCGCGCCGTGGCGGCCATGTCCGTCTCCGCGCCCAACGTCGTCGTCAGCGCCGACGAACTCCTCGGCCTGCTCCCGCTGGTGCGGCGCACCGCCGACGCCATCAGCGACGAGTACTCCGGAAAGACCCCAGAGAAGGAACGGCACCCATGAGCGAGAAGGCGGCCAAGACGGCCCTGACCCCCTCCACCCACACCACGCCGCCCGCGAAGTTCTCGCACGGCGTGCGCAAGGGCAACATCCTCCAGGTCGCCGGACAGGTCGGGTTCGCGCCCGCCGTGCCCGGCGAGGCGCCCACCCCGGTCGGCCCCGGGCTGCGGGAGCAGACGCTGCGGACGTTCGCCAACGTCGAGGCCATCCTGCGGGAGGGCGGGGCGAGTTGGGAGGACGTGGTGATGATCCGCGTCTACCTCACCGACACCGCGCACTTCGCCGAGTTCAACGAGATCTACAACGAGTTCTTCGCGGATCTCACCGAGGCGCCGGCGGCACGCACGACCGTGTACGTCGGGCTGCCCGCGGGGCTGCTCGTCGAGATCGACGCGCTGGCCGTGCTGGGCTGAGGCCGGCTCGGAGCCACGGGGGCCGGGCCGCGGGACCGGGCCGCGGGACCGCTCCCCGCCCCGGCCGCCCCTTCCCGGCCCGCCTGTCCCTTTCCTGTACGTCCCAGTTCCTGTACGTCCCCGCCCCGTACGCCTCGTGCCGTACGGCCGCTTCCCGTACGCCCCCGCGTACGACCGCTCCGCCCCCGACTCCCCGCAGGCATCGAGCCGTTGACACAGAAACCCCGAGGTCCACCATGTCCCTGCTCGCATCGGCGTCCGAGACGACGCCACCCCACACCGGCGGTCTGCTCGCGCTCATAGGCGGCACCCCGGGTCTGCTCCTCGTGGCGGCCCTGGGGATCCTGCTGCTGCTCTTCCTCATCATCAAGGTCCGGCTGCAGCCGTTCGTCGCGCTGCTCGGCGTCTCCATAGCCGTCGGCCTGGCCGCCGGGCTCTCGGTGACCGAACTCTTCGGCACCGTGCAGAAGTCCGACGCCGTCTCCCTCATCGAGGACGGCATGGGCGGCATCCTCGGCCATGTCGCCATCATCATCGGGCTCGGCACGATGCTCGGCTCGATACTCGAGGTCAGCGGCGGCGCACAGGCGCTCTCCAGCCGTCTGCTGGCCCTCTTCGGGGAGCGGCGCGCCCCGCTGGCCATGGGCCTGACCGGCCTCATCTTCGGCATCCCCGTCTTCTTCGACGTGGGCATCTTCGTACTCGCGCCGATCGTGTACGCGGCGGCCAAGCGCTCCGGAAAGTCGATCATCCTCTACTCGATGCCGCTGCTGGCGGGCCTGTCCATGACGCACGCCTTCCTGCCGCCGCACCCCGGACCGGTGGCCGCCGCGGGCCTGTTGAAGGTGGACCTCGGCTGGATCATCCTGATGGGGATCGTCACCGGCATCCCGGCCGTGCTCGCGGCCTGGGCGTACGCCGCGTGGATCGGCAAGCGCCTCTTCGTCGAGGTGCCGCACGACATGGTCGAGGCGGCCGAGGAGGCCAAGGCGGCCGTCGCGGCGGAGCAGAAGGCGGCCGGCGTCTCGACGGAACGTCCCGTCTCGCTCGCCGTCGTGCTCGGCATCATCGGCACCCCGCTGGTGCTGATCCTGCTGGCGACCTTCTCCTCCATCGCGCTCGACCCCTCGACCCTGCGCTCGGTCATCGAGTTCTTCGGGCACCCCTTCGTGGCGCTGACGATCGCGCTGCTGCTGGCGTACTGGCGGCTCGGGCTGGTGCGCGGCTGGTCGCGGCAGTCGCTGGAGACCGTCTCGACGGCCTCGTTGAAGCCGATCGGCAACATCCTGCTGGTGGTCGGCGCGGGCGGCGTCTTCGGCGCGGTGCTCGACGGCAGCGGCGTCGCGCAGGCGCTGGCGGACACCTTCGGGGACGCGGGTCTGCCCGTCATCGTGCTGTCGTATCTGCTGTCGCTGGTGCTGCGGGTGGCGCAGGGTTCGGCGACTGTGGCGATCGTCACCACGGCGGGGATCGTGGCGCCGCTGCTCGCCGCCGGCGATTACTCGCAGCCGCATGTCGCACTCGTCATCATGGCGATCTCGGCGGGCTCGATCTTCGCCTCGCACGTCAACGACGGCGGATTCTGGATCGTCTCCAAGTACTTCGGCATCTCCGAGCGGGACACCCTCAAGTCCTGGACGGTCCTGGAGTCCGTGCTGTCGGTCGCGGGCTTCGTCGTGGCGGCGGCGGTGAGCGTCTTCGTCTAGTCGGACCTCTTCCTCCCACTCCCGATCTCCCGATGCGACGCCCCCTCCGGAAGGCCATCTTCCGCTTCTGGGGGCGTCGTTGGGGTCTTGTGGGGGTGCCGCATCTGCACCAAGAATGCACGGCGTCACCCCCACACAACGAATCACCGTCACAGGATTCGGTGAAGGAGAGGAAACCCCCCACCATGAAGAAACCTCTCGTCGTCGGCTTGTCCGCGGCGTTCTTCGGAGCCGCCGCTGCCGCCGGTGTCCTCGTGCCGTCCGCCACGGCCGCCGAGGCCCCCTCGGCCCACGCCAAGGCGAAGGCCGAGATCAAGGCCGAGGCCAAGGTGTCCAAGGCCAAGGCCGCCCCGGACTTCGCGGGCACGGTCGCGCTCAGCAACTGTTCGGGCGCACTGGTGAAGATGCCGGACTCCAAGGCGTCCGACCCGGCGCTGGTGCTCACCAACGGACACTGCCGCGAGGCCGGCATGCCCGAGCCGGGCCAGGTCATCGTCGACGAGGACGTCAAGCGCGACATGACCCTGCTCGACGCCAAGGGCGAGGACGCGGGTCAGCTCACGTCCACGAAGATCGCGTACGGGACGATGACGGACACCGACGTCACGCTCTACGAACTCGACTCCACGTACGAGGACATCAAGTCGGAGACGAAGATCGACCCCCTTGAGGTCCAGGCGGCCCACCCCAAGGAGGGCACCGCCATGACCGTCGTCTCCGGTTACTGGAAGGAGACCTATAGCTGCTCCGTGGACGCCTTCGTGCCCGAACTGCGCGAGGACGGCTGGAAGATGAAGGACTCCATCCGCTACACCAAGGAGTGCGAGACCAAGGGCGGCACGTCGGGCTCCCCGATCATCGACGACTCCTCCGGCACGATCCTCGGGATCAACAACACCCGTAACGAGGACGGCGAGGAGTGCACCCTCAACAACCCGTGCGAGGTGGACAAGGACGGCAAGGTCACCGTCCACGACGGCATCGCCTACGGGCAGCAGACCCACACCCTCACCGACTGCGTCGCCAAGGGCAACAAGGTCGACCTGAGCCTGCCGGACTGCAAGCTGCCCAAGCCGTAAGGGACTTCGGCGACGACAGGCCCTGAACGTCGGGCCGCAGTCGGAGCCCGGCAGCCGCCGGCCGGCGGCGTGGTGCGGCGGCACCACGGCGCCGG
>NZ_LJGW01000724.1 GCF_001751255.1 Streptomyces nanshensis
CGGCGGGAATCGGCGCCTGGCCACCGCCTCCGGCGCGGCCCTCGCGGGCGTCGTCGGCACGGCCGCTCCCCTGGCCGCCTCGCTCCCCGGACCGCCGTCCACCGCTCTGGGTCTGCTCGCCGCGGGCACCGCGTACGCCGCGACCCGTACGGCTGCGATCCGCCGTCTGTTCACGGACGTCACCGAGGCTCCGGTACTGGTGCACATCGCCTGGGCCACCGCGGACGCGCTGCACCGTGCCGGACTGGTGCCGCGCGGCCCCGAGGGTGTCTCCCTCGAACCGGACGAAACGGGCGCCTACCGCGTCGAGTTGGACGGTGTGCCGCGCGCGGCCTCCGCCCGCTTCGCCACCGCCTTCGACGAGGCGGTCTCCCCGCTGACCTCGCCGCGCTATGTGGTGCCCCGCCACATCCTGCCGCCGCCGGGGGCGGGTGCGGCCCTGCGCGCGCTGTTCCGCAGGCCCGCCCAGAACGCGGTCGTCCACCACGCGGTGCCCACGGCCCTCGGCGAGAACCGCCGCCTCGCGGACCTGTTCGCCGCCGCCTGGAACACCTACGTCAGCACGGGCGACCCGCTCTACACCCGCAGCCCCGAGGGAGCGGGCGTCCTCGCGGCGCAGGCGGGCGGCTCCCCGCTGGGGGTGACGACGGCGATGCGGCTGACCTGGCAGTGAACGCCCGGACGCACCTCACCGCACCGATGCGCGACCCGACGCCGTACGACGACCTTGCCCGCCGAACACGCCTCCTGCTCGCCAACCGCCCTGCCGTCAGCCCAGGTTGATCGGCCCGGAGAAGTCGCGGCCCTGGATGACGTTGCCGCTGATGCGGGCGTCCCCGGAGACGGTGTTGTGGACGGTGTCCTGCTCGGCGCGGAGGGTGAATCCGTGCCGGCCGGCCCAGGACTCCAGGTCGGCCGCGAACGTCTCGTCCCGTCCGCTCTCCTCAATCACGCGTGCGGTGAGGTCCCGGACCTGCTGCTCGTCGTCCGGGTCGTCGGGGAGCGCTATCTCGTCGCCGCCGTTCGAACGGCCGCCTCCGATGCGGCGGCACAGAGCGACCAGCGACTCCCACGCGTGCCGCCCGGCTTCCGTACCGGCCGAGCTCGCCGCGGCGCCGACCGCGGCCGTGATGGCACTCGCTGAGACCGGATCCACGCTTCTCTCCCCCTGTGGTCTGCGGCAAATCCCCCTGAATGTACGGGACTTGCCCCTCCCGATGGTACCCGTCCGCGGCGCGGCGGCCTGGGGGTCGCAACGCCGCGGATGAGTGGGGACCGTGCGCTCCCCTGCGACGCACGGTCCTCCACTCGAACGGGCATGAGTCTACGGCGCACCACTGACAACGCCGCCCGTAAGCAAGGCGGCGCAGGGCGTGAGGGCTCATGATGGATCCGATGCCCTCAACAGCCCCTCTTCTGCTGCTCGATGTGGACGGTCCGCTGAATCCGTTCGCGACCCGGCTGCGCCGCCGTCCGCGCGGCTACACCACGTACCGCTTCAAGCCCGCCGACTGGGTACGCCGCCACGCGCCGCTGCCCGCGGAGGAGGTCTCCTGGCTGCGCGTATGGCTGCGTACCGAGCACGGCCGTCAACTGACGGCGCTGCCGTATGAGTTGGTGTGGGCGACGACGTGGATGCACGACGCCAACACCCACATCGCCCCCGCGCTCGGCCTGCCGGACCTGCCCGTCATCGAGTGGGCGGAGCTCTTCGTCCCCGGCCCGGACGGTACGCACTGGAAGTCGCGGCACATCGTCGAATGGGCCCGTGGACGCCCCTTCGCCTGGGTCGACGACGGCATCACCGACCACGACCGGCGCTATGTCGCCGCACACCACGACGGCCCCGCCCTGCTGCACTGGGTCAGCCCGCGGCGCGGTCTGCGCCCCAAGGACTTCGCCGCGCTGCGCAGTTGGGCCCTGCGGCAGCGCGGCTGACTCTTCCGCGGCCGTACGGACGCCCGTACGGCGACGTCGTCACGCGGCGCGGGCGGCGCACACCGCCCGCGCCCGGTCAGGTCGAGCGCGGAGGGTCGAACGCCGCGGCCTCGACGAAGTCGGGCCTCGGGTCCAGGGCGGCGGCGAGCCGGAAGTGGCGCCGCGCCTCGTCCTTGCGGTCGGCACGCTGGAGCGTACGGCCGAGCGCGAAGTGCGCGAACGCGTTGTCCGGCTCGCGCTCCAGCACGGTCTGGAACTCCATCTCCGCGGGGCGCAGTTGAGCGCCGAGGAAGAACGCACGGGCCCGCAGCAGCCGTGCCGCGGTGTTCTCGGGATGCGCCGCGACGACCGTGTCGAGCAGCTTCAGCGCGCCGCGCGGATCGCGCGCCTCGATAAGCTGCTCGGCGGCGCGGAACTCGATGACCAGGGTCTCCGGGGTCGCCTCGGACACGGCGCCTGCCTCCTCACCGGTGCCTGTATGACAGTTGCGTGCACTGGCGCTGGAACGCCTCGCTCCCAGTAGCTATTCCCAGTCGCAACCGGGGGCACTCCGCTCCCACCGGAGCGGACTACGCGCCCGCCGCCGCCGTACGGTGTCCGGTCAGGCTTCGTCGGCCCGGCGCCGCAGCTCGTCCCAGACCTCACGGACCCGCGCCTCCAGCTCCTCCACGGGGCCGTCGTTGCCGATCACGATGTCGGCCAGCGCGAGCCTCTCCTCGCGGCTCGCCTGCGCCGCCATGCGCGCGGAGGCGTCGTCCTCCGTCATGCCGCGCAGCCGTACGAGCCGGTCGAGCTGGGTCTTCGGGGAGGCGTCGACGACGAGGACCAGGTCGTAGAGGGGAGCGAGCCCGTTCTCGGCGAGGAGCGGGACGTCGTGGACGACCACGGCGGCGCCGTCCGACTCCTCCGCCAGCCGCTCCAGCTCGGCGGAGCGCTCGCCGACGAGCGGGTGGACGATGGCGTTCAGCGCCGCCAGCCGGCCGGAGTCGGCGAAGACGACCGACCCGAGCTTGGGACGGTCCAGGCTGCCGTCCGGTGTCAGCACGTCCTCGCCGAACTCGGCGACGACGGCCGCCAGGCCCGGGGTGCCGGGCTCCACGACCTCTCGGGCGATCTTGTCCGCGTCGACGATCACGGCACCGTATGCGTCGAGCAGCCGCGAGACCTCGCTCTTGCCCGCGCCGATGCCGCCCGTCAGTCCGACCTTCAGCATGCGGTTCACGCTATACGGTGCGCGGGACGCGCCGGCGCCCAGGTCAGGCCGTCCCCGGCGGGCCTCCGCCGTCCCGGCTGCCGCCGCCGTCACCGCCCTCGCTGCCGCCGCCCTGACCGTCGCCCTCGCCTTCGCGTTCGCCTTCGCGTTCGGCGAGGAACCGCTCGAAGACCGCGCCCAGTTCGTCTGCGGAGGGCAGTTCGCTGGGCTCGGCCACGAGGCTGCCCCGGGTCTCCGCGCCGGCCAGCGCGTCGTACTGCTGCTCCAGGCCCCGTACGACGGCCACCAGATCCTCGTCGCCCTCGGAGAGCTGCCGTTCGATCTCGTTCTGCGTCTTCAGCGCCTCGTTGCGCAGGGCATGCGCGACGTCGGGCAGCACGAGCCCCGTCGCGGACGTGACGGCCTCGACGATGACGAGCGCCGCATCCGGATAGGGCGACCGCGCGATGTAGTGCGGCACGTGCGCCACCACTCCGAGCACGTCCTGCCCGGCCTCCGCGAGCCGCAGCTCGATCAGACCCCCGGCGCTGCCCGGGATCTCCGCCTCCTCGAAGAGCGCACGGTGCCCCGGCACGAGATCCGTACGGTTGCCGTGCGGCGTCAGACCGACGGGACGGGTGTGCGGGACGCCCATCGGGATGCCGTGGAAGTTGACGGACATCCGCACGCCGAGGCGTTCGGTGATCTCACGGACGCCCGCGGTGAACGCCTCCCACTGCACATCCGGCTCCGGCCCGGACAGCAGCAGGAACGGCGCGCCCGTGGCGTCCCGTACGAGCCGCAGATCGAGCCGCGGCTCGTCGTAGGCGACCCAGCAGTCCTTGCGGAAGGTCATCGTCGGGCGCCGGGCCCGGTAGTCGACGAGACGGTCGACGTCGAAGCGCGCGACGGTGACATGGGGCTGGCTCTCCGTCACGCGCTCGACGATCTGCTCCCCCGCCTCGCCCGCGTCCATGTAGCCCTCGAAGTGATACAGCATCACCAGACCGGCGTTGTCGGGCTCGCCGAGGACGGCGTCGACGGCTTCCAGCCCGTTCTCGTCCCACGTGTACACGCTCTGCCCACTGTGCGGTTCCTGCACTGTCGGAGCCCCTAACTCGTCGCGTTCACCCTGCACAACGGTGCGGGGACGCCGGGCATTCCTGCGGGGGCGCGCACAGCGAAGCGGGGCCCGCTCCCGAAGGAGCGAGCCCCGCTCTGCGTACTGTCCGCCGGACGGTTGGCCGCCGTGTTCAGCGGCCGGCCGTCAGCTTCAGCTCTGGCCGCCCGCGAGCTTCTCGCGGAGTGCCGCCAGCGCCTCGTCCGAGGCGAGGGCGCCGGAGTCGTCGTTCGACTCCGAGGAGTACGACCCGCCGGAACCGGCCTGGCCGCCACCGCCGCTGCCGCCCTGCTGCGGCTGGGCGTTGCCGCCGCCGGAGCCGGCGCCCTCGGCGGCCGCCTGCTCGTCGGCCTCGCGGGACTTGATGACCTGCGCCTGGTGCTGCTCGAAGCGCGTCTGCGCCTCGGCGTACTGGCGCTCCCACTCCTCGCGCTGCTTCTCGTAACCCGGCAGCCAGTCGTTGGCCTCCGGGTCGAAGCCCTCGGGGTAGATGTAGTTGCCCTGGTCGTCGTACGACGCGGCCATGCCGTAGAGCGTCGGGTCGAAGTCGACCGCGGTCGGGTCGGCACCGAAGGACTCGTTGGCCTGCTTCAGCGAGAGGCTGATGCGGCGCCGCTCCAGATCGATGTCGATGACCTTGACGAAGATCTCGTCGTTGACCTGGACGACCTGCTCCGGGATCTCCACGTGGCGCTCGGCCAGCTCGGAGATGTGGACCAGACCCTCGATGCCCTCGTCGACGCGGACGAACGCACCGAACGGCACGAGCTTCGTGACCTTGCCGGGCACGACCTGGCCGATCTGGTGCGTGCGCGCGAACTGCTGCCACGGGTCTTCCTGGGTCGCCTTGAGCGACAGGGAGACGCGCTCGCGGTCCATGTCGACGTCCAGGACCTCGACCGTGACCTCCTGGCCGACCTCGACGACCTCGGAGGGGTGGTCGATGTGCTTCCAGGAGAGCTCGGAGACGTGGACGAGTCCGTCCACACCGCCGAGGTCGACGAAGGCGCCGAAGTTGACGATGGAGGAGACGACGCCGGAGCGCACCTGGCCCTTCTGCAGGGTGGTGAGGAAGGTCTGACGGACCTCGCTCTGGGTCTGCTCCAGCCAGGCGCGGCGGGAGAGAACCACGTTGTTGCGGTTCTTGTCGAGCTCGATGATCTTGGCCTCGAGCTCCTTGCCGACGTACGGCTGGAGGTCGCGGACGCGGCGCATCTCGACCAGGGAGGCCGGCAGGAAGCCCCGCAGGCCGATGTCGAGGATGAGACCGCCCTTGACGACCTCGATGACGGTGCCGGTGACGATCCCGTCCTCTTCCTTGATCTTCTCGATGGTGCCCCAGGCACGCTCGTACTGGGCGCGCTTCTTCGAGAGGATCAGGCGGCCTTCCTTGTCCTCCTTCTGGAGAACAAGGGCCTCGATCTCGTCACCGACGGCGACGACCTCGTTGGGGTCGACGTCGTGCTTGATCGAGAGTTCGCGGGACGGAATGACGCCTTCGGTCTTGTAGCCGATGTCGAGCAGGACCTCGTCCCGGTCGACCTTCACGATGACGCCGTCGACGATGTCGCCGTCGTTGAAGTACTTGATCGTCTCGTCGATCGCGGCGAGGAAGGCTTCCTCGGAACCGATGTCGTTTACCGCAACCTGCGGAGTGGTGGCGGTGGTCTCGGTGCTGCTCGTCATGTGTGAAAGGGTCTCCGGGTACGGACATGAAGTCGTAGGTTCTGCTACGCCGAGAGCCCGTTATCGCACCGCGCATGCAAGCCAGCCGGACACAGCCTTGAGAGCCACGGACCCGAGGGATACACCACCGATGCGAGCGCGGCCTGCTCCGTCCGAGGCACGCAGGCCCGCAGCGCAACTTGTAGCATACGGGGGCCGCTGGGCATGGTCAATGCGCGAAAGAGCACAGCTGGGGTGGAACGTCCCATAACCGGCGCGACCGTCACAGCATGCGATCCTCACGGCACTGAGCGGTGTCCACGACCCCCACGGCGACAAGTTATAGGCAAGAGAGTACGACGGCGGGGGCGATGATCCAAGACGGCGACGACGGCCCGAGCTCGGAGGCGGAGGCCGAACCGGCGGCCGTACGGAGGCGGGCCGGGGGCGCGGAGAGCAGCCGGGCCAACCGCGCCTGGTGGGACCGGAACGCGGACGAGTACCAGGACGAGCACGGCTCCTTCCTCGGCGACGCCCGCTTCGTGTGGTGTCCCGAGGGCCTGGACGAGGCGCAGGCCGGACTGCTGGGACCCGCCGCGGGGCTGCGCGGACTGCGCGTGCTGGAGGTGGGGGCCGGCGCGGCGCAGTGTTCTCGGTGGCTCGCGGCGCAGGGCGCCCGTCCCGTCGCGCTCGACCTCTCGCACCGGCAGCTCCAGCACGCGCTGCGCATCGGCGACGGCGAGCACGGCGGTGCCGGTGAGGGCGACGGCGTCGCGCTGGTGGAGGCGGACGCGCGGTCGCTGCCGTTCGCGGACGGCTCCTTCGATCTGGGGTGCTCGGCCTTCGGGGCGTTGCCGTTCGTGGCCGATCCGGTGCGGGTGCTGCGGGAGGTGCGGCGCGTACTGCGGCCCGGCGGGCGGTTCGTCTTCTCCGTCACGCATCCGATGCGCTGGGCGCTGCCGGACGAACCGGGGCCCGAGGGGCTGACGGTGCTCAGCTCGTACTTCGACCGCACTCCCTATGTGGAGGAGGACGAGCGGGGCCGGGCCGTGTACGTCGAGCACCACCGCACGATGGGCGACCGGGTGCGGGACGTGGTGAGCGCGGGCTTCCGGCTGCTGGACGTCGTCGAACCGGAGTGGCCCGGCTGGAACACGCAGGAGTGGGGCGGCTGGTCGCCGCTGCGGGGGCGGCTGATCCCGGGGACGGCGATCTTCGTGTGCGAGCGGGACGAGGCCGGAGGCTGACCCTGTCCGGGCCCGGCCCGGAGTGATCCTCGCGGGCGGGCCCGGCCCGTAGGGCGTCGCCGCTACTCGGTGACCGTCAGGTCGATGTCGTACGTGGAGCCGTCCTCGGTGGTGAGGCGGAGGACGAAGGTGCCGGTGTGGCCGTCGGTGTGGATGGCCGGCAGCTCCAGGACCCCCTTCTTGCCGAGCAGACCGCCGGTGGACTTGGTGACCGAGCGGTCCTCGTTGCCGAACAGGTCCGTGAAGTAAGGGCCCTTGGTGTTCTCCTCGCCGTCCTCGGTGATCACGGTGGCGGTGACGGGGACGTCCCCGGCCGCCTCCTTCTCGTGTGCGAGCGTGACCTCGACGTCCTCGAACTTCGCGTCGACGGGCGCCTTGAGGGGGCCGCCGGGCTTGCGGGCGAAGGTGTACTTCGGCTTGACGGTGGCCTTCATCGCCGTCGTCGTCAGATCGCGGCCCGTGGCCTTGGCGGTGATGGTGAACTCGCCCGCCGTGCCGCCCGCTTCGACGACCGGGGCCGTGGCCGTACCGTCGGCGCCGGTGGTGGCCGTGGCCTTGGCCGAGCCGCCGGTGAAGCGGGCGTCGGTCGCGCCCTTGATCGTGTACTCGATGCGGACGCCCTTGAGCGCCTTGCCGGACTTGCCGGCGGCGCGCACCCGGGGGCGCTCCTCGAACGAGCCGCCCGTATAGGCAGTCAACTCGCCCGCGAGGACGGGCTTGAGGGTGCCGGGGGCCGGTGACTGGTCGCCTCCGCCGCCGCCCTGACCGCCGTCGCCGCCGTGGCCGCCCTCGTGGCCGCCGCCCTTGCCGGGCTTGTGGGGCTTGGAGCCGCCGTGCGAACCGCCGCCGCCCTTGCCGGAGTCGTCGGCGCCGCCCGCGCCCGGCGTGGTGGGCACGGCGCCCGAGCCGTCGGGGACCTTGTGCGTGCCCTTGCGGTAGAAGTCGTACCAGGCCAGCACCGTACGCAGATAGGCGCGCGAGTCGTTGTAGCTGAGGACCGCGCGGTGCAGGCCGGTCTTCGAGCCCAAGTCCCGTTCGCCCGCGCAGAGATAGCGGGCGGCGGCGAGCGAGGCGTCGTGGATGTTGGCCGGGTCCCGGCGGCCGTCGCCGTTGCCGTCGGCGGACCAGCGCGCCCATGTCGAGGGTATGAACTGCAGCGGTCCCACGGCGCGGTCGAAGCGCTTGTCGCCGTCGAGCCGTCCGCCGTCGGTGTCGGTAATGCGGGCGAAGCCGGAGCCGTTGAGCACGGGGCCGAGGATCGGCTTGAGGGTCGTGCCGTCCTTGTCGACGGCGCCACCGCGTGCCTGTCCGGACTCGACCTTGCCGATGGCGGCGAGCAGTTCCCAGCGCAGTCCGCAGGCGGGGTCGGAGGTGCCGAGGGAGCGTGCGGCCTGCTTGTAGGCGGCGAGCAGCGTCGCCGGAATGCCGGACTCCGACGGGCTCGGATCGGGTGAACTGCGGGGCGGCGCGGGGGATTCCAGGGGCGGCAGCTCGGTGTGGTACGAGTCGTCGCCCGGGGCCTGGTCGGGCCGGGCGTCGTCCGCGCGCTCGGTGCCGGGACCGTCCGTGCGGTGGTCCACGTCCGCGCCCGGTGCCTGCGAGGCGGTCAGCGCCGCCATCGTCGCCGCGGCGATGGCCGTACCGGTCACTCCCCGGCGGAGCTTTCTGCCCCCGCCACGGAACCGCTGATACCGCGCCATGTGCGGACCCCCTGCTCTCCCCTGCGGTCACCGACACCGGTGACACTACGACAACTCCTGGGCAGCGTCTGCGGGTCGCTCCATTCCGCCACAAGACTGTCCTGCCGGGGCGTTGCCGGACCGAACGCCCGTCCGTGCCCGGACGCTGCTGGCCCTCTCCGTACGTACGCCGGCGAACGGGGACGGGCTCAACTCCGGGGAACGGGGCGGACGGTGGCGGGGGCGAGCCGCGGTCAGGTGCCGGCCGGCCGCCGGTCAGTGGGCCGCGGACTCCCAGTCGTCGCCGACGCCGACCGAGACGTCCAGCGGTGCGCGGAGGTGCACGGCGCCGCTCATCTCGCGGCACACCAGCTCCTCGACGGCCTCGCGTTCGCCGGGTGCGACCTCCAGCACGATCTCGTCGTGCACCTGGAGCAGCATCCGGGAGGCGAGCTTCTCCTCGCGCAGCGCGGCGTCGACGCGGAGCATCGCCGTCTTCACGATGTCCGCCGCGGTGCCCTGGATCGGTGCGTTGAGCGCCATCCGCTCGGCCATGTCGCGGCGTTGGCGGTTGTCGCTGTTGAGGTCGGGCAGATAGCGGCGGCGGCCCATGATGGTCTCGGTGTAGCCCGTGGCGCGCGCCTCGCTGACCGCGCGCTGGAGGAAGTCCCGTACGCCGCCGAAGCGTTCGAAGTAGTCGTCCATCAGCCCGCGCGCCTCGTCGGGCGTGATGCCGAGCTGCTGGGAGAGGCCGAAGGCCGAGAGGCCGTACGCGAGTCCGTACGACATGGCCTTGATCTTGCGGCGCATCTCGGCGTCGACCTGGTCCTCGGTGACGTCGAAGACCTGGGAGGCGACGGTCGTGTGCAGGTTCTCACCGGAGGTGATGGCTTCCAGCAGCTTCTCGTCGTCGGACATGTGGGCCATCACGCGCAGTTCGATCTGGCTGTAGTCCGCGGTCATCAGGCACTCGTAGCCCTCGCCGACGCGGAAGGCGCGGCGGATGGCGCGGCCCTCGTCCGTACGGATCGGCACGTTCTGCAAGTTGGGGTCGGTGGAGGAGAGGCGGCCCGTGGCGGCGACGGTCTGGCTGAAGCTGGTGTGGATGCGGCCGTCGGGGGCGATCGTCTTGATCAGGCCCTCGACGGTGGTGCGCAGCTTCTGCTGTTCGCGGTAGCGCAGCATCAGCACGGGCAGTTCGTGGTCGGTCTGGGCCGCGAGCCAGGTGAGGGCGTCGGCGTCCGTCGTCCAGCCGGTCTTGGTCTTCTTCGTCTTCGGCAGGCCCAACTCGCCGAAGAGCACTTCCTGCAACTGCTTGGGCGAGCCGAGGTTGAACTCGTGGCCGACGGCCGCGTGGGCGTCCTTCACCGCCTGCTGGGCGGCGTCGGCGAACTGCTGCTCCAGGCCCGTCAGCCACTCCCGGTCGGCGCAGATGCCGGCGCGCTCCATGCGCGCCAGCACGGCCGAGGTGGGCAGTTCGAGATCGCGCAGCAGATCGGCTGCGCCGACCTGGGAGAGCCGCTCCTCGAAGACCTCGCCGAGGTCGAGGATGGTGCGGGCCTTGACCATCAGGGCGTGCGCCTCGGCCTCTTCGTCCACGCCGAAGGCGAGCTGGCCGCCGCCGTCCTCGGCCGGGCCCAGTTCACGGGCGAGATACTCCACCGACAGCGCGTCCATGGCGAAGGAGCGGCGGCCGGGCTTGTCGAGATACGCGGCGAGCGCGGTGTCCATGGTGACGCCCGCGACGCTCCAGCCGTGCTCGGCGAAGACCCGCATCAGCGCCTTGGCGTCGTGGACGACCTTGGGGCGCTCGGGGTCGGCGATCCACGAGGAGAAGGACTGCTCCTCCGCCTCGTCGAGCTGCGCCGGGTCGAACCAGGCCGCGGGACCCTCGGCGGCGGCCAGCGCGATCTCGCTGACGCTGCCCGCGCCCAGCTTCCACACGTCCACGGTGGCCAGGCCCAGGGGGGCGTCCCCGTGCTCCTCCAGCCAGCCGGTCAGCTCGCCCGGTGCGAGCACGCTGCCGTCGATGTCCACGCCGTCGGCGGCGGGGGCGATCTCCTCCTCCTGCGAGCCGGGGTCGACGGCGAACAGCCGCTCGCGGAAGTTCTGATGGCGGAACTCCAGGGCGTCCAGCACCACGTCCAGCGTGCCGCGGTCGTAGGGCTGCCGCTCCAAGTCGTCGGGGCCGCAGTCCAGTTCGACGTCGCGGACCAGCTCCGTGAGATGCCTGTTGAGGGTGACGGACTCCAGATGGGCGCGGAGATTCTCCCCGGCCTTGCCCTTCACCTCGTCCACGCGGCGGGAGAGCTCCGCGAACGAGCCGAACTGACTGATCCACTTCGTGGCCGTCTTCTCGCCGACGCCGGGGATGCCGGGGAGGTTGTCGGACGGGTCGCCGCGCAGCGCCGCGAAATCCGGATACTGCTGCGGCGTCAGGCCGTACTTCTCGAAGACCTTCTCCGGGGTGAAGCGCGTCAGCTCCGAGACGCCCTTCGTCGGATAGAGGACGGTGACGTCGTCGCTGACGAGCTGGAGGGCGTCGCGGTCGCCGGTGACGATCGAGACCTTGAAGCCCTCGGCCACCGCCTGTGTGGTGAGCGTGGCGATCACGTCGTCCGCCTCGAAGCCGTCGACGGCGAACCGGCGCACCCGCATCGCGTCCAGCAGTTCGCCGATCAGCTCGACCTGGCCCTTGAACTCGTCCGGCGCCTTCGACCGGTTCGCCTTGTACTCCGCGAACTCCGCCGAGCGCCACGTCTTGCGGGAGACGTCGAAGGCGACCGCGAAGTGCGTGGGCTCCTCGTCACGCAACGTGTTGGACAGCATCGAGGTGAAGCCGTAGATCGCGTTCGTCGTCTGGCCCGTGGACGTGGCGAAATTCTCGGCGGGCAGGGCGTAGAACGCGCGGTAGGCGAGCGAGTGCCCGTCCATCAGGAGCAGGCGCGGTGCGGTCTTCTTCGATGCCTTCTCAGTCACGTCCCCGATCCTCCCACGGCCCACCGACAGCCCCGCTCCGGCCGCGCACCGGGCGGCCGTCACGCCGCCGTGTCAGCAGGCCGTGGCACCATCGCCGTATGCGCAAACCCCCGGTCGAGGACCCCGTACAGGACGCTCCCGACGTGTCGGCCCCCCAGGACTCGGCGGCCGGCACGAAGGCCGTCGCGCAGTCCCTGCGCCTCGCGCGCGAGCAGATGGGCGTGCGCAGGACGGCGCTGACGCTGCTGCGCGTCAACCAGAAGGACGGCTTCGACTGTCCGGGCTGCGCCTGGCCCGAGGACGACAAGCGGCACACCGCGGAGTTCTGCGAGAACGGCGCGAAGGCCGTCGCCGAGGAGGCCACGCTGCGCCGCGTGACGCCGGACTTCTTCGCCGCACACCCCGTGGCGGACCTGTCCCGTCGCTCCGGGTACTGGCTGGGACAGCAGGGCAGGCTGACGCAGCCGATGTATCTGGCGGAGGGCGCAGAGGCGTACGAACCGGTGCCCTGGGAGCGCGCCTTCGGGATCGTCGCCGAGGAGCTGGAGGCGCTGGACTCCCCGGACGAGGCGGTCTTCTACACCTCGGGGCGCACGAGCAACGAGGCGGCGTTCCTCTACCAGCTCCTCGCGCGGGAGTTCGGCACGAACAACCTGCCGGACTGCTCCAACATGTGCCACGAGTCCTCCGGGGAGGCGCTCACCGAGACCCTCGGCGTCGGCAAGGGCAGCGTCCTGCTGGAGGACCTGTACCAGGCGGATCTGATCGTCGTCGCCGGGCAGAACCCGGGCACCAACCATCCGCGCATGCTCACCGCGCTGGAGAAGGCCAAGGCCGGCGGCGCGAAGATCATCACCGTCAACCCGCTGCCCGAGGCCGGGATGACGCGGTTCCGCAACCCGCAGACGGCCAAGGGTCTTGCCGGTTCCGGCACGGCGCTGACCGACCTCTTCCTCCAGGTCCGCCTCGGCGGCGACCAGGCCCTCTTCCGCGAGCTGAACCGGCTGGTCATCGAACGGGGCGGCGTGGACGAGGAGTTCGTCGCCCGCCACACCCACGGCTACGGGGAGTTCGCCGCCGCGGCCCGTGAGGGATCCCCGGAGGGCGTGCGGGAGGCCACCGGTCTGCGCCCCGAGGAGATCGAACAGGCCCTTCAGATGGTGCTGGCATCCCGGCGCACCGTCGTGTGCTGGGCCATGGGCCTCACCCAGCACAAGCACTCGGTGGCCAGCATCCGCGAGATCGTCAACTTCCTGCTGCTGCGCGGCAATGTGGGCCGCCCGGGCGCGGGCGTGTGCCCCGTACGGGGACACAGCAACGTGCAGGGCGACCGCACGATGGGCATCACCGAGCGGCCCGGAGCCGGCTTTCTCGACGCGCTGGAGCGGGAGTTCGGCTTCACCGCACCCCGCGAGCACGGCATGGACGTCGTCGAGTCGATCCGCGCACTGCGCGACGGGCGGGCCAAGGTCTTCTTCGCCATGGGCGGCAACTTCGTCTCGGCCTCCCCCGACACGGCCGTCACCGAGGACGCGATGCGCCGTGCCCGGCTGACCGTCCACGTCTCCACGAAGCTCAACCGCTCGCACTGCGTGACCGGCGCCCGCGCCCTGATCCTCCCCACCCTCGGCCGTACGGAACGCGATCTGCAGGGCGGCGGCGAGCAGTTCGTGACGGTGGAGGACTCGATGGGCATGGTGCACGCCTCGCGGGGACGGCTGGAGCCCGCGAGTCCGCATCTGCTCTCCGAGACCGCGATCGTGGCGCGGCTGGCGCGCCGCGTCCTCGGCCTCGCCTCACGCACGCCGTGGGAGGACTTCGAGAAGGACTACGCGACCGTACGGGAGCGCATCGCCCGCGTCGTGCCCGGATTCGAGGACTTCAACGAGCGCGCGGCACGGCCCGGGGGCTTCACCCTGCCGCACGCACCGCGCGACGAGCGGCGCTTCCCGACCGCGACCGGCAAGGCCAACTTCACCGCGGCGCCCGTCACTTGGCCGCGCGTACCGGAGGGACGGCTGCTGCTGCAGACGCTCCGCTCGCACGATCAGTACAACACCACCGTCTACGGCCTCGACGACCGCTATCGCGGCATCCGCAACGGCCGCCGCGTCGTCCTGGTCAACCCCGCGGACGCGCGGGCGCTCGGTCTGGAGGACGGTGCGTACGCGGACCTGACGAGCGAGTGGACGGACGGCAGCACGCGTACGGCCGAGGGCTTCCGCGTCGTGCACTACCCCACCGCGCCCGGCTGCGCCGCCGCCTACTACCCGGAGACCAACGTCCTCGTACCGCTGGACGCGACGGCCGACGGCAGCAACACCCCGGCCAGCAAGTCCGTGGTGATCCGCGTCACTCCGGCCTGAGCGCACGCTCAGCGACCTGATAGGACGGTCCGGTACTTGCAGACCGCACCGGCCCGCGTACGCGCGCCAGCACCCGGGAGGCGACGGACGGGCCGGTCCCGCACGGTGATCGGAGCCGCTGCCCATGGGCGAGCACGACAGGACCACGTTCCCCCAGGAGATCCTCGACGAGTGGTCGGGGCTCGGCCTCGACCTGCCCGCCCTCTTCTCGGCGGGACACCTCGGCGAGCGCATGGACCTGCGGATCCTGTACGCGTCACCGGAGGAGGTTACCGGCACGCTGCCCGTCGAGGGCAACACCCAGCCGTACGGGCTGCTGCACGGCGGCGCCTCCGCGGTGCTCGCCGAGACCCTGGGCTCGGTCGGGGCGATGCTGCACGGCGGTCCGGGCAAGCTCGCCGTCGGCGTCGACCTCAACTGCACACACCACCGCGGCGTGCGCTCCGGACTGATCACGGGGACGGCGACGCCGGTGCACCGGGGGCGCTCGACCGCGACGTACGAGACCGTCATCACCGACGAGGACGGCAAGCGCGTGTGCAGCGCCCGCCTCACATGTCTGCTGCGGGAGATGCCCCAGGACGCGTGAACCGGCGCCGGTGAGGCAACCGGTGGCGGGACCGGTGAGGACGACGGCACCCTGGCCACTCCGCCGGAAGGCCGCTAGCTTCCCGGACATGGGAGGCACTGGGCGCAGACGGGGCGGGGGCAGGGGCGGACCGCGCGGATCCAGATCCGGTCCCGGTACGGGTCCGGGATCGGAGGGCGGAGCCGGGGAGAACGGCTCCGGGAGACCCTGGTACGGGCGCTTCCGGCACGACGACGCAGACCCGGGGCCCGGTCAACCGCCCGTACGCGGCGAGGAGTTCGGGCACGGGCCCGGCGGTCCGCGCCCCCTCGGCAGGGCCGCGGACCGCGGCGACGGGCGGCGCAT
>NZ_LJGW01000720.1 GCF_001751255.1 Streptomyces nanshensis
CGGCGCTCAGCCCCATCGTGCGCGCCGCCCTCCCCTCCCCGGCGCCCCCGGCCCACCGCGTGGGCGCGGGCCGGGCGGTCGGCGGTCCGCCCACCAGGGCGGTCAGGCGTCCTCGAACTCCCGTACCGCGTCGATGTCCGGCCCGTGCGGTGTGTTCGCCTCGCGCTCGATCATGATCTCCACCAGGACGGGACGTGAGGTGGCCACGGCCTCCTTCCGCGCCCACCGGATCGCTCCGGCGATCTCCCCGGGCTCCCACACCCGGCGGCCCGAACAGCCGTATGCCTCCATGACCTTGACGTTGTCGGTGCCGAACTCGTCGTAGTGGATGTCGACTTGGTAGTTCATGCCGTAGCCGATCTCGGCCTGCCGGATCAGGCCCAGATACTCGTTGTTGAGCATGATCAGCACATACGGCACGTGGTACTGGGCGGCCACCGCCAGCTCCTCGACCAGGTACTGGAAGCCGTAGTCGCCGACGATGCCCACGACTTCGGCGTCCGGCTCGCCCATGCCCTCCAGCGCCTTCTTCACGCCGATCGCGGCCGGCACCTCCCAGCCCAGCGGCCCCGCCTGCCCGCAGACCTGGTAGTGCCGCGGCAGATACGCCTTCTGATGCTGGCCGCCCCAGATCTGGTAGAGGCCGATGGCGGTGACGAAGTACGTGTGCTCGTCGAACGCCTCGTTGATCTCCTTGTACGCGCGGGGCGCCTTCACCGGTACGGAGTCGAAGTCCTCGCGGCGCACCAGCGTCCGCTTCAGCTCCGTACAGCGCTCGACCCAACTCTCCACCTCCGCCCGCGCCTTGCGCTTGCGCGCGGCGGCCAGCAGCGCCGTCAGGAAGAGCCCGGCGTCGGAGACGATGCCGAGGTCCGGCTCGAAGACCTTGCCGATCTGGGCCGGTTCGATGTCGACGTGCACGAACGCGCGCCCGCCGCGGTAGACGTCGAGGTCGGCCCCGGTGTGCCGGTCGCCGAAGCGCGCGCCGACGGCCAGGACGAAGTCGGACTCCAGGAAGGAGGCGTTGGCGTAGCGCTGCGAGGTCTGGATGCCCGTCGTGCCGAGGTTGAGTTCGTGGTCGTCCTCGATGACGCCCTTGCCCATCAGCGTGACCTGGAAGGGCACGCGCAACTCCTCGACCAGCTCCCGCAGTTCGGCCCCGGCGTCGGCGAGGATCACCCCGCCGCCCGCCAGCACGAGCGGCCGCTCGGCCGCCAGCAGCATGTCCAACGCCCGTTCCACACGCGGCAGATGGGGCTCGACGGCCGGTACGGGCAGCCGGGCGTCGATCTCCGCGTCATAGGTGATCTCCCGCTTCGCCAGGTCGAGCGGCAGGTCGATGAGCACCGGTCCCGGACGTCCCGTACGGGCCGTACGGAACGCCTCGCGGAAGGCCCACGGGATCTGCGCCGGCTCCTTGATCTGCACCGCCCACTTGGTGACCGGGCGGGCGATCTCCACGATGTCGACGGCCTGGAACGCCTCCTGGTGGAGCTTCGGCGCGACGGCCTGACCCGTGAGGCACACCATCGGGATCGAGTCGGCGTGCGCGGTGTACAGACCGGTGACGAGGTTGGTCGCGCCCGGACCGGAGGTGGCGACGGCGACGCCGACCTTGCCGTTCGTACGGGCCCAGCCGTCGGCCATGTGGGCCGCGCCCTCCTCGTGCCGGACCGTCAGGTGCTCGATGCGGCCGTCCGTCTCCATCGCCTTGTACAGCGGGAGGATCGCGGCGCCGGGGCAGCCGAAGGCGATGTCCACCCCCTCGTCGACCATGATCGAGACGGCCGCCTCCATCGCGGGCATCCTCTTGGGCGCCATGGCTCAGTCCTCCGTCTTCTCGCCGGACAGCCGGCGCACGCCCCGTACCAGCGCGGAGTGGTCGAGGCCGCCGTCGCCCTGCTGCCGCAGCGCGCCGACGAGTTGGGCGAGCAGGGCGCCGGCCGGGACGGCCGCGCCGACCTCGCGGGCCGCGTCGGTGACGATGCCCATGTCCTTGTGGTGCAGGTCGACCTTGAAGCCGGGGCGGAAGTCGCCGGCGAGGATGTTGTCCTTCTTACGGGCGAGGACGGTGGAGCCGGCGAGGCCGCCGCCGAGGACGTCCAGCGCGGCCGGCAGATCGACGCCGGACTTCTCCAGGAAGACCACCGCCTCCGCCACCGCCTGGATGTTGACGGCGACGATGAGCTGGTTGGCCGCCTTGACCGTCTGGCCCGAACCGTGCGGCCCGCACAGCACGATCGTCTTCCCGAGGGCTTCGAAGACCGGCCGCGCCGCGTCGAAGACCTCCTGCTCGCCGCCCACCATGATGGACAGCGCACCCTCCACGGCTCCCGCCTCGCCGCCGGAGACGGGCGCGTCCAGGACGTCGACTCCCTTGGCGGCGGCGGCCGTTGCCACCTCGACAGAGGTCTGCGGGGTGATGGAGGACATGTCGACGAGCAGCGCGCCGGGGCGGATGTGCTCCAGTACACCGCCCTCGTGCAGCACGACCTGCTCGACCTCCGGCGAGGCCGGGACCATCGTGATGACGACGTCGGCCCCCTGCACCGCCTCGGCGACGGACGAGGCACCGTTGCCGCCGTCCTCGACGAACGCCTCGACCTTGGCGGCGGTGGGGTTGAACGCGGTCACGTCGTAACCGGCACGGAGCAGATTGCGCGCCATCGGCGCGCCCATGATGCCGAGACCGATGAAGCCGATCTTCGTGGTGTCCGGGGTGTGGCGGTGGCTCATAGGGCGTCACGCCTTTCGAAGTGCGGGGCGTACGGGCGTAGTTCGGGGATGCGGCGAGGGGACGGCAGGAGTCAGGAACGGCCGCGCAGCGGGCGCGGAAGCCAGGCGAAGCTCTCCTCGCTCGGCCGGTCGCCGGGCTTGTACTCCAGGCCGATGCGGCCCTCGTAACCGGCCTTGGCGAGCCGCTCCAGCAGGTCGGGGACGTCGAGTTCGCCGGTGCCGGGGGCGCCGCGTCCGGGGCTGTCGGCGATCTGCACATGACCGGTGCGGCCGGTGAAGTCGTCGATGACCCGGTGCAGGTCCTCGCCGTTCGTCGCCAGGTGGTAGAGGTCCATCAGGAACGTCGCGTTGCCCAGCCCCGTGGCCTCGTTGACGCGGTCGGCGACGGCGACGGCCTTGGGCGCGCTGACGAGGGGACACTGCGGCGATTCCAGGGCGTTGAGCGCCTCGATCAGCAGCTCCGCGCCGACGGCGTGGGCGGCGCGCGCCGCCGACACCAGGTTCTCCAGGGCGAGTTCGTCCTGCTCCTCGGGCGAGGAGCCCGGAACGCGGTTGCCGTAGAGGGCGTTGAGCGCCGTGCAGCCCGTCGACTGCGCGAACTCCACGGCCACGTCGATGTTCCGGCGGAACTTCTCCGACTCCTCGCCCGGCACCGACAGCGCGCCCCGGTCCGGCCCGGGAAGCTGCCCGGCGTAGAAGTTCAGCCCCGTCAGCGACGTACCGGCCTCCTCCAACGCCGTGCGCAGCGCGTCCAGTTCGCGCTTGTCCGGTACGGGCGCGTCCACCCACGGCCACCACAGCTCGACCGCGCCGAAGCCGGCCTCGGCCGCCGCGGCGGGACGCTCCAGCAGCGGCAGCTCGGTGAAGAGGATCGACAGATTGACGGTCCAGCGGTACTCGGTGCCGCGGTCGGCGGCGGCTGCGAAGGACGCAGCAAGGTCAGCAAGGGGGGCCACGGCGATCGCCTTCCCTCCGGGTGCGGATGTACGAGCGGGCGGGTGCCCGGCGGCCGGCCGGACATGACGTCCAGGGGTTCGTAGATTTCGTATAGCGAAAGTCTGTTTCTACTTTACGGAAGCCTGGCCTCGCGCCCCTGGGGCTGTCAAGAGGCCGTCGCGCTCCGGCCGTTCCCGTCGCGTTCCCGTCGCCGCCCCCGGCGGACCGCCGGGGGCCGCCGACGGATGGCCGCTCACGGAGACGTTCACGTAGGTTGACCGCGTGCGATTGCGAGTGGAGTTCACTACCGAGCCGTTCGATCTCGACGAGGCGCCGGAGCATGCGCTGGTGGCCCGCGAGGTCCTGCGCAGGGCGCCGCTGGACTCCGTGGACGTGGGCCCGTTCGGCAACACGGCGGAGGGTCCCGCCGAGCAGATCCTCGGCGCCGTACGGGACGTGCTGCACGACGCGCTCGGCGCCGGCGCGACCCGGGTCTCCCTCCAGCTCAACGTCCTCCCGGAGGGGGAGCAGGACGGACCCGACGGCGGCCCTGCCGGGGGCACCGCCGGGGACGCGTCCGGGGGTGCCGTGTGAGCGGCGCCGGCGGCCCCGCGGACCATCCCCTCGCCGCCGCGGTCAAACCGCTCGTGGACGCGATGGGCGGCGAGATGGTCCCGCCGGAGGACGCTCAGGGCGACGACGTGGTCCTCGCCTGGGAGGGCAGCGACGTCCTGGCCGTACGGCTGCCGCATCTCTCCGACTCCCTCGACCACATCCTCGCCGAGCTGGAGCGGCGCCACGGCAAGCCGCTCTCCGAACTGGACCGCAGGACGAAGCAGTCGGTCGTCCGCGTCCTGGAGACGCGCGGTGCCTTCTCCCTGCGGCACGGCGTCGAGACGGTGGCGAGCGCCCTCGGGGTCTCCCGTTTCACCGTCTACAACTACATCAATTCCCAAGAGGAGAAGCGGGCGAAGAAGCGCCGTGACGAGGCCCCGGACTCCCGTCTCTGACCCCGGCCCCGGCCGCAAGAAGTGACAGGGGGTGGCTTCCGGACGTTGACGGGCGGACGAAGAGCGGCTGATCACGTGACTGGCCGCTGAGGTGTGCCAGGTTTGACTCGTACAGGACCCGTTGGAAGACGCCTTGCTCGGCATCGCGCCGGTCTTGACGTCGTACGGCCGGGATCACCGACTCGGAGCGGTCAACCGCCTCCCGGTCGTCCGCGCCGCACCTGTTCGGCCTCGTAGTCCTCTTCGGCGCTGTCAGCCGTACATCGCCACGCGGTAGAGAGCCGCAAGTGCGTCGTCGATGGGGTGGGGCCGCGGCTCGCCCGAGGAGCCGAGCCCGTTCCACCTCTGCAGGTTCACTGCGACGGTCATCTGCCGCTTGCCGTCGGCTGCTCGGGCCATGGTCAGCGCTCCAGCACCCCAGACCGTGCCACCGTGGCCCCAGAAGGTGCCCCGGCCGGGGGTCTCCATCGGGTGCAAGCCCAGGCCGTAGTCGATCGTTTTTCCCTCCTGGGAGACGACCGGGACGGTGCGCTGCATCTGTGCCAGCGACGACGGGTTGACGATCTCGCCGGCAAGCAGCATGCCGAAGAAGCGGTTGAGGTCCGCGACGGTCGATATCAGCGAGGCTGCCGGCCCCACCCATGACATGTCGTAGACGCTGTAGTCACGCGGCGGGTCGATCATGCCGAACCACGCCTCGTACATCTGTGAGTGCGGCCCGTCGACGTACGGTCCGACGGGGAGTTCGGTGTCCCGGAGCCCGGCGCGCTCGATGACGTCCCGGGTGATGTACCGCTCGGCCGTAGTGCCGGTCACCTGTTCCAGGAGTTGGCCGAGGAGCAGGTAGTTGGTGTTGGAGTACGCCCCCGGAGTGCCGCCCGGCGCGCCGACGGCAGGTGCGGTGACCCCCATCTCGATCAGTTCGGTGGGGTGAAACCGCGTGAACCGGTTGTCGTCCAGGCTCTGGGGTCCGGTGTCCGCGAGGTCGGGGAACGCCTTGAGGGAAGGGTAGGCATGGGGGAGGTACTCGGCGAGGCCGCTGGTGTGGTTGATCAACATCCGGACGGTGATCGCATCACCGCGTTCTCCGGGGACCAGCCTCGGAAGGTATCGGCTGATCGGCTCGTCGAGATCGATCTGACCGCTCTCGACCTGCCGCAGAACCGCCGCGACCGTGAAGGTCTTGGTGATGCTGCCGACGCGGTGCCGCATGCCGGCGGTGACGGGGCGGCCGGTGGCGACATCGGCGACCCCGGCGGCACCGCGCCAGATCTGGTCGCCGTCACGTACCTCGGCGAACAGGCCAGGCATCCCGGCGCGGTGGACGTTTTCCATGGCGGCGTTCAGTTCTGCGGGATCCAGTGGGTTCCTCATGACATGCGGCCTTTCATTTTCGGGTGATGAACTCCACCTCAGTTGCCTGAGCCGGGTAGCAGGGCACGAACGCCGGGTCGCTCGGCATCCCCGTGTCCTTATTATGCACGCAGTGCGTGCAACACCAAGTGCATCAGCTAGACTCAGCCCGGCGATAGGGGTGAGATGACAGGCCGAAAGCGCTGGTCGACCGAGGAGATCCTGGATGCGGCGACGGAGCTGCTGCGCACGGGCGACGCCGAGTCGTTCAGCGTGCGCAAGCTCGCCGCAGTGCTCGGGACCGATTCCTCCAGCCTCTACCGGCACTTCCGCAGCAAGACCGATCTGCTGCGCGCGGTCGCCGACCGGATTCTCTTGGCAGCCATGGACGGTTATCGCCCCGCGGACGACTGGAAGCAGCGCATCACGGCCCTGGCCCTGCGCGTGCGGGAGGTCTTCGGCCAGCAGCCCCAGCTTGCTGCGGTCTGGGGACGCTACGGGTCAGGCGGCACCGGTTCCAGGCTGGTCATGGAAGAGGTACTGCAGGCCCTGCGCGCGTCAGGACTGCCCGACGAGGAGATCCCGGCGCGCTACCACCGGATCGCGGTCCTCATCGCCGCCTTGGTCGCTTCCGAGGCCGGGGTCAACACCATCACCGCCGAGGAGCACGAACAGGGCGTGGAGCTGTTTCGTGTCGCGGTGCTCGGTGCCGACCCTGAACGCTTCCCCGCCCTGGCCCGTTTCGCCCGCGACGTCCACCCCCTCGGCGCGGACCGTCGCGCTGCGTTCGAGGAGATCCTCGTCGCCCAACTCGCCCACATCGAGGACGCAATCAGCCCGAGCTAGCCGACCGGCTTTCCACTACCCCTGTCCCGGAAAGAGGGGCGGGCTGAAGAGGGGGAACAAGGGGCCCGACGGCGATCTCCACTGCATGGGCGTAACCGCGTGGTTCAGTGCGCTTCGCCGTCTACAACTACCTCAACAGGGAAGCGGACAGGGCTCCTTCGGGCGACTGAGCGCTGCCCCTCGGGGGGTACGGACGTCCGCCCGTCCGGGCTTCCGGTCCGTGCGGGCTCCCCGTTCCGGGCCGCCGTCGTTCCCGTCCGCGCGCAGTGTTTTTTCAACAAACTGTTGACGTTGTCTGCCGGTGCGTCTTCACTGTTCCCAGCCCGGACAGCCGCGACGCGACGGAGGCAGCACGTGACCGCGACCCCCGCAGCACCAGGTCTGACCTGGCTCAACTCCGCGCCGGAGAGCGACGTCCGCGCCGCGCTCCACGCGGTGTGCGCAGCGAGCGCGTGGAGCGGCGCCGTCCTCGCGGGACGTCCCTACGCCGCTCCGGCGGAGCTGATCGCGGCGAGCGACTCGGCGATGGCGGAGCTGACCGCCGGTGACCTCGACGAGGCCATGGCGGGACATCCGCCCATCGGACGGCCCCGTCCCGGCGATCCGGCCTCGGCGCGTGAACAGCGCGGCATGGCCGGGGCGTCCGAGCAGCTCAAGGAGGAGATGCTGGAGCTGAACCTCGCCTACCAGGAGCGCTTCGGCCATGTCTTCCTGATCTGCGCGACGGGGCTGAGCGGCGAGCAGATGCGGGACGCGGCACGCGAGCGGATCGCCAACTCCCCTCAGAAGGAGCGTGAGATCGTCCGCGCCGAGCTGACGAAGATCAACCGGATCCGGCTGACGGGACTGGCGGACGAGGCCCCGCACGAGCCGTAGCCGTACGTCCCGCCGTGACCGGACCCGCCGTACGCCACCGGCGGCACCACCTCCCGCCGCAGCCCGTACCGAAGGAGCCCGAGCGAGCATGAGCAGCGAACGCGCCGCCACCACGGACCCGGCGGCACCGCCCCCCGCCCCCGTCTCCGTCTCCACGCACATCCTCGACACCAGCGCGGGCCGCCCCGCGGCCGGTGTCGGCGTCGAGCTGGACGTACGCACCGGCGGCACGGCGCAGTGGTCATCCCACGCCGCCTCGGCCACGGACGCCGACGGACGCTGCAAGGACCTTCCGGCGCTGCCGCGGGGCACCGCCCACGCGCGGCTGACCTTCGCGGTCGGGCCGTACCACTCCGAGGGGCCGGACGAGGAGGGGGAGCGGGGAGGCTTCTTCCCCGAGGTGACCGTGGTCTTCGCGGTGGCACCGGGCGAGCACTATCACGTGCCGCTGCTCCTCAACCCGTTCGGCTACTCCGTATACCGAGGGAGCTGACAGTCGACATGACGGTGCCGATCACGATTCTCGGCCAGAACCAGTACGGCAAGGCGGAGAACCGCGTCGTCAAGATCACCAGGGACGGCGCCACCCACCGCATCAAGGACCTCAACGTCTCCGTCGCGCTCAGCGGCGACCTCGACGACGTCCACTACTCCGGCTCCAACGCGAACGTCCTGCCGACCGACACCACCAAGAACACCGTGTTCGCCTTCGCCAAGGAGCACGGCATCGACTCCGCCGAGCAGTTCGGCATGGCGCTCGCCCGCCACTTCGTGGAGGAGACGGAGCCGATCAGCACGGCCCGCATCCGGATCGAGGAGTACGCCTGGGAGCGCATCGCCACCCCGGAGGGCGAGGCCCCGCACTCCTTCGTACGCCAGGGCCGGGAGACGCGCACCGCGCAGATCACCTACGACGGCACCGGCTTCCAGATCCTCTCCGGACTCAAGGGGCTCACCGTCCTCAACTCCACCGACTCGGAGTTCTGGGGCTACATCAAGGACCGCTACACCACGCTCAAGGAGGACTACGACCGCATCCTCGCCACCGACGTGAGCGCCGTGTGGCGGCACGAGTGGAGCGGACGCGACGGCGAGGAGGCGCCGGAGTGGCAGTCCTCGTACGAGTCGGTACGGGAGATCATGCTGGGCGCCTTCGCCCGGACCTACTCCCTCTCCCTCCAGCAGACGCTGTACCGGATGGGCGCCGAAGTCATCGAGGGCAAACCCGAGTTGGCGGAGATCCGGTTCGCCATGCCCAACAAGCACCACTTCAAGGTCGATCTGGAGCCCTTCGGCGTCAAGAACGAGACGGCGGACGGCGCCGTGTACATCGCCGCCGACCGCCCCTACGGGCTCATCGAGGCCACGGTGCTGCGCGACGGCGCCGAGGCGCTGATACCGCTCGATCTGACGAACCTGTGAACGGCGGCGCGGGCCGGCGCCCAGCCACCGGCCCGCCGCCGCCCCCGGGGCTCCGGCCCCGACGAGACGTCCCTACGCGACCGGCACCGAGGACTCGCACACCATGACCGACCCGGCACAGCCAGCAGCCCAGCGCACCGTCATCGAGAACTGCGCGGTCGCCACCGTCGACGCGCACGGCACCGAGCACGCCGAGGGCCATGTCGTCCTCGCGGGAGAGCGGATCGAGTCCGTCGGCGCGGGCGCCGCGCCCTCCGGACTGAGCGACGTCGTACGCCGGATCGACGGCGGCGGACACCTCGTCACGCCCGGACTGGTCAACACCCACCACCACTTCTACCAGTGGCTCACCCGCGGACTCGCCCAGAACGCCAACCTCTTCGACTGGCTCGTGGCCCTCTACCCCGTGTGGGCACGCATCGACGAGGACATGGTCCGCGCCGCCGCCCGCGCCTCGCTGGGCATGATGGCGCGCGGCGGGGTGACCACCGCCATGGACCACCACTACGTCTTCCCGCGCGGCGCGGGCGACCTGCTCGGCGCCGAGATCGGCGCGGCCCGCGAACTGGGCGTCCGCTTCCACCCCACCCGCGGCTCGATGGATCTGGGCGCCTCCGACGGCGGGCTGCCGCCCGACTTCGCCGTCGAGACCACCGACGACGCCCTCGCCGCGACCGAGGAGGCCGTCGACACCCACCACGACCCGTCGTTCGCCTCGATGCTGCGCATCGGCGTCGCGCCCTGTTCCCCTTTCTCCGTCACCACCGAACTGCTGCGGCAGGCGGGGGAGTTGGCCCGCCGCAAGGGCGTACGGCTGCACACCCACGGCTCGGAGACGGTGGAGGAGGAGAAGTTCTGCCACGAGCGGTTCGGCATGGGACCCACCGACTACCTGGAGTCGGTGGGCTGGCTCGGCGACGACGTGTGGATGGCGCACTGCGTCCACATGAACGACTCCGACATCGCCGCCTTCGCCCGCACCGGCACCGGCGTCGCCCACTGCCCCTCGTCCAACGCCCGGCTGGCCGCGGGCATCGCACGGGTGCCCGACATGCTGGGCGCCGGCGTCCCCGTCGGCCTCGGCGTCGACGGCACCGCCTCCAACGAATCCGGCGAACTGCACACCGAGTTGAGAAACGCGCTGCTCGTCAGCCGCCTCGGACCCCACAAGGAGAAGGCCCTCACCGCGCGTCAGGCGCTGCGGCTGGGCACCTACGGCGGCGCTCAAGTCCTCGGCAGGGAACGGGAGATCGGCTCGCTGGAGCCGGGCAAGCTGGCGGACCTGGTGATGTGGCGCGTCGACGGCATCGGGCACTCCTCGATCGCCGACCCCGTCGCCGCACTCGTCCTGGGCGCGGCGGCACCGGTCTCCCTCGCGTTCGTCAACGGCCGTACGGTCGTCGAGGACGGCCGCCTCGTCACCGCCGACGAGGACGCGATCGCACGCGAGGCACGGCACGAGGCCCGGCGCCTCGCCCGTATCGCCGACGGCGCGGGCTGAGAGGCTTCTCGGCCCGCCACCCGACGGCGGCCGGACGCCGACCGGTTGACCGCCGGCCGCCCGGCCGCCGACCCCGATACTCCGGCCGGGAGGGACGGCTCCCGGCCGGACCCAGCACCACCCAGCCGTTCCCGGGACGTGGCCCAACCCCCTCACGTCCCGGGACGGTCCGGCACCACCGGGCGTAACGGCAGCGCACAGCAACCACCGTCGAACGTGACCTGTGAAGACCTGTGACACCGGCAGGAGGACCGCCGTGACCGACACGCCCGCCCAGCATCCCCAACCACCGCAATCCGCCCGGGAGTCCGGCCCGCACTCCGCACCGCCGGAGCCCGGCGCGGGCCCGCCGGAGGACCGGCACCCCGTCGACCAGACCCTGCCGCCGCTCAGGCTGCTCACCACCGGCCTCCAGCATGTGGCCGCGATGTACGCGGGAGTGGTCGCGCCGCCGCTGATCATCGGCGCCGCCGTCGGACTGCCCGTCTCCGAACTGACCTTCCTCACCGGCGCGAGCCTGTTCCTGGCGGGCGTCGCCACGCTTCTACAGACCCTCGGCGTCTGGCGCATCGGCGCCCGGCTGCCGTTCGTCAACGGCGTCACCTTCGCCTCCGTCGCGCCGATGCTGGCCATCGAGAAGTCCGAGGGGCCGAAGGACGCACTGCCCGTGATCTTCGGCGCCTGCATGGTGGCCGCGGCCCTCGGCTTCGTCCTCGCCCCGTACTTCGGCAAGCTGGTGCGCTTCTTCCCGCCCGTGGTCACCGGCAGCGTCATCACCCTCATCGGCGTCTCGCTGATGCCCGTCGCCTTCAACTGGGCGCAGGGCGGCGACGCGCAGGCCCCCGGCTACGGCTCGGCCGAGAACCTCGCGATGGCCGGCCTCACGCTCGTCGTCGTCCTGCTGCTGCGCCGCTTCACCCGCGGGTTCGTCAAACAGATCGCCGTGCTGCTCGGGCTCGTCGTGGGCACCCTGGTCGCGATACCCGTCGGCATCACGGACTTCGGCGCGCTGCGCGACGCCGGGATCGTCGGCTTCCCCGTGCCCTTCCACTTCGGCGCACCGCAGTTCGCGGCCGCCGCCGTCGTGTCGATGTGCATCGTCATGCTCGTCTCGATGACGGAGTCCACCGCCGACATGCTCGCGCTCGGCGAGATCGTGGACCGCCCGGCCGACGAGAAGACCATCGCCGCCGGACTGCGCGCCGACACCCTGGGCTCCTTCCTCAGCCCCTTCTTCAACGGCTTTCTGGCCACGGCCTTCGCGCAGAACATCGGCCTCGTCGCGATGACGAAGATCCGCAGCCGCTTCGTCGTCGCGGCGGGCGGCGGCATCCTCATCCTCATGGGGCTGTGTCCGGTCGCGGCGGCCCTGATCGCGACCGTGCCGCAGCCCGTGCTCGGCGGCGCCGGCGTCGTCCTCTTCGGCTCGGTCGCCGCGAGCGGCATCCGTACGCTGGCGCGGGCCGACCTCGGCGACGACAGCAACATCGTGATCGTCGCGGTGTCGCTGGCCGTCGGCGTGATCCCCGTGGCCGCCCCCGGGTTCTACGACGTCTTCCCGGCCGGTGCGCGCATCATCCTGGACTCGGGGATCTCCACGGGCTGTGTGACGGCCGTCGTGCTGAACCTGCTCTTCCACCACCTCGGCCGCCGCACCCCCTCCGGCGGGCCCGCCCCGGAGAACACCGCGGCCGCGGAGACCGCCCGGGAGTGACCGAGGTGACCGCAGGCCAACTCCCGTCCGCGGTGCGGCCGTACGGAACGTACGCCGAGGCCGTACGGAACGTACGCAGCCCCCGGAGGCGTCCTCCGGGGCCGGAGGTCAGCCGTCGCCGTCCCCCGCGAAACGCTCCGCGAGACCGCGGTGCCGCCCGGCGGCCAGCCGCGCCTCGCGCGGGCCGACGACCGAGCCCGGCATGCCGCCGAGCCGCTCCACGCTCTCCGCCAGGCGCAGATGCTCGGCGCGCGCGTGCTCACGGCATGCGAGGCAGGTGACCTTCTCCGGCAGCGGCGAGGTCATCGCGTACGGCACCCGCCGTCCGCACCCCGAGTCGACCTGCGCGGGCGCATCCGCGGCGAGACCGAACACGGAGGCCGTCAGCCCGCGTACGGCGGCGCCGCCCTGGGCGGTCTTCGTCTCGACGTGGATGTGCGGGTCGTCGCTCGCGTCCATGCGTCCCTCCTCCCCGGGAGGGGAGGCTACTCGGGCAGCCGCGCCCAGAAGTGGTTGACGATGTCGTCGAGATAGCGCCGGCCCTCTTCCGCGGAGGAGGAGCTGCTGGCCCGGCTGAGCGTGGCGGCCATGAGCCGCTCGTACTCCTGCTGCATCTCGCGCAGGGGCTCCTGGAGTTCGCGCTTGTCGATCGCGGTGAGCTTGGCGATCGGGCGGATGTGCGCCTGCCAGCGCGTGGAGACGGCCTCGGTGAGGAGGCGGGCGAGTTCGCCCTCGTGCCCGGTGATCGCGATGAAGTCGCGCGCGGGCAGCTCCAGGACGCTCGCGAGGTTGGCGGACTGCCGCTTGTCCCCGGCCCACCGTCCGTTCTCTTCCATCTCCCGGTACGTGCCGAGGTCCATGCCGACGAGCCGCGCGACGTCCTGGGCCGACTTCCCCCGCGCCAGCCGGTGTTCGAGCAGGGTGCGGGGGCGGCCCATCAACTCGTCGGGCGCGCACCACAGGGCGCCGGCCAGAGCGCTCAACTCGCCGGCGGAGGGCAGCGCTTCGCCGCGTTCCCATGCGGAGATGTGGTCGGGGGTGATGTGAGCCATGCCGTACGAGGCGCGCATGCCGTAGGCGACGTGGCCGGGGGCCATCCCGAGCTTCTCACGCAGGGTTCGGGCGGCCCTCGCGTTGAAGGGGATCGGTTTATGCACGGGCAGAGAGTAAGCAGTTACCTACGGCAACTCCATATCCTGTTGCGCCCTGCATCCCGTTTTGCGAGATAGGTCGGAAGCGATTCTGTAGGAACCGACAGGAGCGTTCCCGGACTGTCAAGGACGGGAAGTCGCCGCGTAATTGTGAATCCATGGGCGCCGCGTATGATCCCGCTCGCAAGGCGCCGCTGTGTGCGTTAGCGCAATTGGTTGTTACACCTACCCGCGGCGTCCCCTGCTTACCCCTCTCACCTGTAGGTCCAGGAGACGCAGTCATGCAGACCAGCACGACGAGCCCGGCCGGCACGGCCTCCGGCAGAACCGGGGGCCCGCTCGACCGATACTTCCGTATCAGCGAACGCGGTTCGACATATGGCCGGGAGATACGCGGTGGGTTCGCCACGTTCTTCACGATGGCGTACATCCTCGTACTGAACCCGATCATCCTCGGCAGCGCCACGGACAAGTACGGCGACCACCTCGACTCCGCCCAACTGGCCACCGCCACGGCCCTGGTGGCCGCCGTGATGACGCTGATCATGGGTGTCGGCGGCAATCTGCCGCTCGCGCTCGCCGCCGGTCTCGGCATCAACGCCATCGTCGCCGTGCAGGTCGCGCCCCTGATGGCCTGGGACGAGGCGATGGGCCTCATCGTGATCGAGGGTCTGCTGATCAGCGTGCTGGTGATGACGGGTCTCCGCGAGGCCGTCATGCACGCCATCCCGCAGCCCCTGAAGCAGGCGATCAGCGTCGGCATCGGCCTGTTCATCGCCTTCATCGGCTTCGTGGACGCCGGTTTCGTCACCCGCATCCCGGACGCCGCGAAGAGCACCGTGCCCGTCCAGCTCGGCACCGGCACCCTCACCGGGTGGCCCATGCTCGTCTTCTGCGTCGGCGTCCTGCTGACGATCCTGCTGCTCACCCGCAAGGTCAACGGCGCCATCCTGATCAGCATCGTCGTGATGACCGTCGTCGCCGTCGTCATCAACGAGCTGGCCACGGTGAAGTCCTGGGGTCTGACCTCGCCCACGCTGCCCGACAAGCCGGTCTCCGCCCCCGACTTCGGGCTCCTCGGCAAGTTCGATCTGTTCGGCGCCTTCGGACAGGTCAGCGTGCTGACCGTCGTGCTGCTGATCTTCACGCTCATCCTGTCCGACTTCTTCGACACCATGGGCACCGTGGTCGGCGTCACCGCCGAGGCCGGACTCCTCGACGAGCGCGGGCAGGTGCCCAACCTCGGCCGCGTGCTGCTGATCGACGGCGCCGCCGCCGTCGCCGGCGGTGCCTCCTCGGCCTCGTCCGCCACGGCCTACATCGAATCCGCCGCGGGCGTCGGCGAAGGCGCGCGCACCGGCTTCGCCAACCTCGTCACCGGCGGGCTGTTCGGCCTGGCGCTCTTCCTCACGCCGGTGCTGACGATCGTGCCGCTGCAGGCCGCCTCGCCCGCGCTCGTCGCGGTCGGCTTCCTGATGATGACCCAGGTCAAGCACATCGACTGGGACCGCTACGAGGTCGCCATCCCGGCGTTCCTGACCATCGCCGTCATGCCGTTCACCTACTCCATCACCAACGGCATCGGCGCCGGCTTCATCTCGTACGTGCTCATCAAGGCGTTCATGGGCAAGGCGCGCGAGGTCCACTGGCTGCTGTGGGGCACCGCGGCGCTCTTCCTCGCCTACTTCGCCATCGACCCGATCGAGCAGCTCCTCGGCGTCAAGTAGCGCCGCCCGGGCGGACGGAGACCGCACACGGCCACACGCCCAGCGCGGCCACACGGCCCACCGGCCGGTCCGCGCCGCTCCGTCCCGTCCGCCCGTCCAGAGCCCGGCCCCCGGCCGGGGCGCCGGACCGCCGCACACCGCCCTCACCAGGGACGCGGCCGCCGTCGCCCCGGCCGGCCGGTCCCGCGCTGGCCGCATGCCGCGGCTAGGCTCGCGGCGTGCGACTACTGCTCACCACGGACACGCATCTGCCCAAGCGCGCCAAGCGGCTCCCCGACGCCCTCCTCGGCGAACTGGCCGCCGCCGACGTGGTGTTCCACGCGGGGGACTGGGTCGACGCCGCCACGCTCGACCTCTTCGCCTCCCGCGCCCGCCGCCTGGTCGCGGTGTACGGCAACAACGACGGGCCCGAACTGCGGGCGCGGCTGCCCGAGGTGGCGTACGCCGAACTCGGCGGGGTGCGCTTCGCCGTCGTCCACGAGACGGGCCAGGCACGGGGCCGCGAGGCCCGCTGCGCGGAGCGCTTCCCCGACGCGGACGTGCTGGTCTTCGGCCACAGCCACATCCCCTGGGACACCACGGCCGACGACGGACGGCTCCGGCTGCTCAACCCCGGCTCGCCGACGGACCGCCGCCGCCAGCCGTACTGCACCTATATGACGGCGGCGGTGACCCCCGAGGGCCTCAGCCGCGTACAGCTCCACCGGCTGCCGCGCGGCGGCGGCTGACCGCGCGACGGACGCGACAGGCGCGACGAACACGGCGGCACCGTACGGAAATCGGGCCCGGCTCTCGTCCCCTTCTTTTGTTTCGCAGCGACGTTAAATCGGCTGGGGCGGAAGGCGTCCCGTTCTGGAATTCGGCCGACTTCCCCACGACTTCAGCGAGTTGCCGTACGGAGACGAACTCGGCGTTCGCGCAAGGGAGTTGAAGAAGCACCCGACGCCGCGCCCACCGTTCCCGCGCGGGACCTTTTCCCGTGAATGAGCGATGTGCTGGCTCAACTCATCACCGCCCGGCGGGGGTTGGGAATTTCACGGG
>NZ_LJGW01000722.1 GCF_001751255.1 Streptomyces nanshensis
CCGGGCCGTGGCGAACACGGCCCGGGCGCACGTGCGTCGGCACCCGCGAGCCTCGGCGGCAGCCACGGGCGACTGAACCACTGAGCCACTGAGACCCCTGAGCCACGAGTCAACGAGCCACGAGTGAAAGGGCGGTACACCGCCGTGACGACGGAACGGACCTCCCCGCCCCTGACCGGCACGGAGCGCGAGACGCTGCGCGCCTTCCTCGACTTCCACCGCGAGACCCTCGCCGTGAAGTGCGAGGGCCTGAGCGACGAGGAGCTGCGCCGCGCGGCCTCGCCGCCGTCCACGCTCTCGCTGCTCGGCCTCGTACGGCACATGGCGGAGGTCGAACGCGCCTGGTTCCGGCGCACGATCGACGGCGAGGACGTACCGCTGGTGTGGTCGGACGCGGGCGACTTCCAGGCGGCGTACGACGCGAGCCGCTCCAGCCGCGCCGAGGCGTTCGACGCCTGGCAGGCCGAGGTCGCCCACGCGCGGCGCATCGAGGCGGCGGCGCCGTCGCTGGAGCTCACGGGGCGCAACGCCCGTACGGGCGAGGCGGTTTCGCTGCGGCTCGTGATGCTCCACCTCATCCACGAGTACGCGCGCCACAACGGCCACGCCGACCTCATCCGCGAGGCCGTGGACGGTACGACGGGGGTCTGAGACCGCCACGGCTCGACGCCGTCGGCAGTTCCAACGGGCCGCCGGCGGCCGGGAGTTGAGGCCCCTGTACGGCGCTCAGCGCGCTGTCGGCGGCGTCCACACATACGGCGTCACGGCCGTGACCGTACGGAAGCCGAGCCGTCGCAGCACGGGACGGCTGTCGGCGGAGGCGTCGACCTGGAGATGCGGTACGCCCCGCGCGGCGGCGACCCGGGCGCGCTCGGCGACCAGCGCCCGGTAGACGCCACGGCCGCGCCACTCCGGCACCGTCGTGCCGCCGCGCAGCCCCGCGTAACGGCGGTCCGGCCACAGGAACATCCAGGCGGCACAGACGACGCGGCCCTCGTGCTCGGCGACGAGAACGCAGACGTCGTCCGGGGCCGCCCTGATGCGTGCGGCGAGCAGCCCGGCGAGCCAGCTCAGATCCATGTGCCACACGGTGGCCTCCATGGCGGCGACCCGGCGCATGTCGTCCTCGTCCTCGACGCGGCGCAGCACGACGCCCTCGGGGAGCACGGGCCCGTCGGCCAACTCCGCGCTCTCGCCCACCAGTACGGACATGGTGGCGCCCGGCGTGAAGCCCGCCGCGCGCAGCCGCCCCGGCAGCTCCGGCGGTTCGTCGTGGCTGTGCGTCCGCCACTCCACGGTCTCTCCCCGCTCGGCGAAGCGGTCGCGCTGCCGTGCGATGAGGCGGTCGAGTTCGGCGCCGCGCACGCCGGTGTCGCGCGGTCCGTGGACGAAGCCGCGGAAGCCGCCGACGGCGCGGACGAGCGGCCCGTCCCGTTCGTACGCCACGCCGGGCGGCGGTACGGAGGGCGCTCCGCGCATGAACTCGTCGTAGAGCGCGAGGAGTTCGGGGTCCGCGCGCTCGTCTCCGTCCGTTGGGCGCCCGTGCTGCCCGTGCTGCGCACGGCCCGCTCGGATGCCGTCGCCGTCGCCGCTCCCGTCCGTCACCCGGGCGACGCTACGCGCTCCGCCCGCCGCCGGTAGCGCTACGGGCGTCCCCGGGCACCCGCCCCGGTCCCGTTCGTCCGTACGTCGTGTGGCCGCTCAACTCCCCGCGTCACAGGGGGAGTCGGGCCGAAGCCGCTGAACCGGGGCGCATGAGCCCTCGTCCCGCTGTAGGGTCTGCGAGTTGGTGAGCATTCGTGAGCCCCTGACCAGCGACGTTGGCGCGAGTGCGCAAGGTGTGCCAGAGGTTCTGTTGATGCTGGATTAGCAATCTGCACGTCCTGGAGCCTCATCGCAGTCACTTTGCGTGAGATCGAGGTGCCGAGGTCGGCGACTTGAGGACTGTGCTGGCGGGGGTATCCGTGACGAGCATGACACCACGTGAGTCACCCTCCAGGAGGCAACTGAATGAGTTCTGTTCTGCCTTCGACGAGCGAGAGAAGAACCGCCTGCGATGGATCGCACCCTCTTCGGGAAGCCCGAGCTGTGGGGGGCATGATCCATCGGCGCGTTCAGCATGGTAGTAGCTCGTAGGTCGGTCTGGGGCTGTCCTACTGGTCTGTCTCGCACCAGCCAGGAAATCCTTAAACGGATGATTTGGTGCGTTAAAGGATAATTGGTGGCCCCTCTCGCGCCCCTAACCCAAAGCCTCCGGTGTGGCCCGGCAGACAACCTCAGATGCGGCAGTTCCAGGGCTCACATGGGGAACCTGGCGCTAAACCTCGGACAGACCCCTTCAGGGAAGCCAGCCCTTGTGGGGACCGGGTTTCGTGATCGCGGACTGTCTGGAGGAAGCCGTCACTCTAGGGCGCGAAACTGTGCTGGTCGCCAAGATCCATGCGAGTCACGGCCCTTGAGGAAGAGGAGACCACGATCGCCTACGGTTCAGGTGACTAGCCCTGGACCGAGGCCGCAGAGCTTCGTTGCAGAGGTGTCTGGCCTGTCGATACGCTCGGGCCCTTGCCGTTTCCATCCCGCCAATGCGTGGCTGCCTGACCGGTCACCCCCAGCAGCCCCTGGGGGTTCCCGCCTCTTCAAGCCGCCGGGCGAGGCGTAAGCGGATCAGCTTGCGCCCCAGGCTCTGATCGGACATTCCCGCGGCATCATGTCGGCGCCGTGGCATAAAGTTCTTTCATGCACCGGTAGTCATGCGGGGGAGGACATGTGCAAGACGCTGGGGACGCGCAACTTGTGGACGGACGCGGCCAAACGGTCGGCCAGCTCTTCAAGGACGTTCGCTACGGGCTGGAGTACTACCAAAGGGAGTACACCTGGACGCGCCGAAACATGCAGGAGCTCCTGGATGATCTGACCGATAGGTTTCTCGGTCAGTGGAAATCCGGTCATGAACGCTCAGATGTTCGCTTCTATCGCCCCTACTTCCTTGGTTCAATCGTCACCTACCAGGGGGCTGTCACCTATCTGGTTGACGGCCAGCAGCGGTTCACATCGCTACTCCTTCTGCTTACGCATTTGCGCGGATTGCTTAGCGCAAATGAGGACCTCGAAGAAGATGCGCAAGATCTCGATCACCTGATCCGCTCCCGGCAGTTCGGATCCCGAGCTTTTACGCTAGACGTTCCCGAGCGGGATGCGTGCATGCAAGCACTTCTCAAGGGAACCGACTTCACTATTCCGCCGGATGCATCCTTGTCCGTGAAGAACCTTTGGGAACGGGGATGCGACCTGGCCGAGGACTTCCCCGCGACTCTACGCGGAGAACCCTTGCCCTATTTTGTCGATTGGTTGTTGCACCGGGTCTGCCTCGTCGATATCCGCGCCCACGACCGTGACAATGGCTGGGAGATCTTCGAAACGATGAACGACCGGGGGTCGAGGCTCACGCCACTGGACCTCCTGAAAGGTTTCCTGCTTTCACACGCGGGTCAGAATCATGCTGAGCTCAACGACGCATGGCGGGAAATGCTGTCCGGCCTGACGAAGGCTGGTGCGCACCCAAGCGATTTCATCAAGACGCTCCTGCAAGCGCGTTATGTTGAGCCGGAAACGCCGGACCATGAAAAGATCGATGGATCGTTCCACGAATGGGTCCGCGAGCACGCGGAGCTCCTCGGGCTGACGAGGCCGGATCACTTCCGGCGTTTCATCACTGATGTCCTTGTTCCGTTCGCCAAAAGATACATGCTGATCCAGACGGCAACAACGGAGCGCATTCCAGGCCTTGAGGCCATCCGCTACAACGCCGACAACGGCCTCACCGCCCAGTTCACTCTGCTGACCGCAGCGATGAGCCCCACCGATGACGACGCCACCTTCATCAGCAAGGCTCAGCTGGTGGCACGCTTCCTGGACCTCGTGCTGGCCCGCCGGATGGCGAACAGCGCACCGATCCAAAATGTGGAGCTTCTTCCGGAAATTACGCGGCTCGTTCCCGCCGTTCGCGCAGCTTCAAGTGTTGAAGAGCTATCGAAACTGTTCGGCCGCGAAGTGGCACAGTTGGGGCACGACTTCTCCGGCATCAATACCTTCAAACTCCGTAGCGATAATCGTAAGCAGGTGCGTTATATCCTGGCTCGCATGACCGCCTTCGTTGAAGGCGGGAATGAGAATCCGGACCGCACTGCGGAGTATCTCGGCCTTCAGGGTATTCGGCCCTACGAGATCGAGCACATTTGGGAGAATCACTACGATCGGCACAAGGAAGCCGGCAGTGAGGAGCAGTTCCACAATCAACGGAACCAGCTCGGCGCCCTTCTCCTTCTGCCGAAATCTGATAACGCAAGCTATCAGGATGCTGTCTACGAGCGAAAAATTGAGTACTACCGCGGGCAGAATCTACTGGCGGCGCTCCTGCATCCTATGGCCCATCAGAGGAATCCTCGGCTGAGACGCTTCATCGGCGCCTACGACCTCGCAAAACTCGCCACCCCCTACGGCGAATCCTTCCCACCCTCCGCGATCAAGGAGCGGCAGCGGCTGTACCGGCGCCTGTGCGAGTTGCTCTGGAACCCGACGGACCTGGGCTTTGTCCTGCCTGCAGGTCAAACAACCAAGCGGACCCCATCCACGCGCGCGCACTACGGCATCACCCCGGCCCAGCTCATCGACCTCGGTCTACTCAAGGGCGGAGCTAAGCTCAGCACCACCGGCCGGCGAGCCACGCAATATGCCATCCTCCTCGCCGACGGGCGCGTGCAGTTGGAGAACGGGGCAATCTACGATGCTCTTTCGACCGCCGGGCAGATGGCACTGAACATCCCGTCGTGTAATGGATGGGATATTTGGCAGGTCGAAACCGAAAACGGCTTCGAACGTCTCATCAAGATCCGGAAGCGCGCACTCGAGCGAGGCCTCCTTAGCTGACCACCGCAGGCAGGGCCACCAGTCGGCTGCGTTTTCCTTCGCAATCGGCAGCCGACTGGCAACTTCGAGCAGTACGGGCGTGAGCCGCTGAACTATTCTTTAGGGCGGATCAGCGGCTCAGTAGGATGGATGAAGCCCTCAGGTGACACCGTCACTGATCATTTCTTCCAGACGCCGATTCAACTGAGCTTCCTGTTCACGGATGCTGCTCCTGGAGCCTTGAACCTGTGCTTGTGCGGCCGCCCACATGTCCGCGAGCTTCTTCTGTTCGTTAAGCGGGAGAACCGGGACAGCTAGCTCTCGCACATCGGTGCTGTTGATGGTGGCAAGGTTGGTTGTCTTCTTCGCCCGGCGGCGGAAATGATTCCTCGAAGGCGCCGTCTGCATATAGGCAAGAAGGTACTCAGGAAGCAGGACGTCCTGGTTCACCCTTACCCGAAGAACATGGTTCTGATGGACGCATCCCGGGATCTGCCCGGCCCACATCGCGGGACGTCCGACCAGCTCGGCGCTGTTGCCCTCGCACAAGAGGACGTCGCCCTCCTGTAGGAGAAATGGCTCCAAGGACTCTGGTGGAACTTCAATCTTCTTGATTTCGGTCAGGTCGAAATAGCCGTCCTGTACGTTCGCCACGCGCAGGTATGGGCGGGCGTGGGGACCGGGCCTGTTCGCGGGGCTCTTTTGGAGACCGTAGGTCACGGCTGCGAGGTCTCCCAAGGGGCGGATCGGGTAGTCGCTCGTTAGAATGATTGGCATTCCTATAGCCGCGGAGACTGCTGCGGGTACGGCCCACGATCCCAGTCGTCCACTGTCCACGACGAAGGGAAAGTTGATCGGGGCGGTTTCTGGGGCGGAAAGGCCTAGGAACCGTGTGATCTCCTGGACTGCCTCCGACAGACCCGATTCCGACCGGGATCGCAGCTCAGCGATGCGCTTGAGGGCGCCTTCCTCTGCGCGGACGATACGTTCCTGTTCAGCAAGGCTAGGCACAGGAATAGTGAGAGCTTCGAACAGCTCCGGGGCCACCCGCTTGCGACCGCTATGCCCGACAACGAGGGCTTCGACTTGGCTGCGGAAGACTTCGGTACGGCAGAGGAGGCGCATGTACGCGGGAAGGAGATGTCCGGGAGACCGGACATCGTAGATTGGGTACTCAGCGCTAAAAGCCAGGGATCCGTGAGCTTCGGGAACCACCCCAATAGCCCCGTTACGGATATCGATCTTGCTGAAGACCACGTCGCCAGGGTGGGCTGCGAAAGACCGACCCTTGAGCGTGGCCTCTGCAGGTCGCAAGGACATGCCGCCGTCGAAATGGATGCTTCCGTACCGCAGGCCGCCCGGGCTGGCCTCGACACGGCGGACCGCCACCGCACCGATAGGCCGCAGCTGCTGCGGGGGGCGCTTCCACGTTCGAGCGAGGATGTGTTTGACGTCCCATCGCGCCAGGGAGTGGGATGCCGCGACCCGGATCACCGCGCTCACTGGGCCGACTCCCGTGCGTCGCCATTCGCGAGCTTCGCCTCCACTTGGGAGCGGTACACATCAGGCTCGCTCTGGAACTTCCGGAACTCCTCCAGGATCGATGGGAGGTCGTCTACAACACCGGCACCAGTCTCCCCTGAACCAGTGATGCCGGCGGCCTGCGCCTCCGCCATGAAGACCGGGTAGCTGAAGCGCTGCTTGACCAGCTCCCGAACTTTCTCCGCCTTCTTACGCTCCAGCTCTGCTTCTAGCCGGGCGTATTCCCGAAGAAGCTCCCGGCTGCGCAGCTTGTCCGTCTCCGTGACCTCCGCTCGCAACAGGCGCTTCTTCTCAGTCAGTGCCTGACGCTGCGGCGGGCTGGCTGCTTCCAGAGCCGCGATCTCCCCGACAAGCGGTGTGAGATCGTCACGGTCGTACCTTCTAGATCGGTCCAGCAGGACGGCAAGGGCTTCCCGCTCGGGAGCGTAAGTCTGCTCGACCTCCTTGGTTGCCTCAGCCCTGAGTTCTGCGAACTGATGCTCCTCTTCGTCGGTAAACCGCTGCAGGAAGAGGAGGGAGGTCTTCACTGTCGCATTGGAGCTGGCGAAGACTTCCTGCGGGACTGAGACGACGGCGATGATCTTGGCGCGGTCCTCGACGTACTCGCGTAGCCAGGACATGGAAGGGTTGTTGAGGATGCCGTCGGGCAACACGATTCCCATGCGCCCACCCGGCCTGAGGAGCTTGATGCAGCGCTCGACGAAGAGAGTCTCCGTGTTGCGGGAGGCACGCACCTTCGCCGTCTCGAGGGGGCCCGCGATCGGGTCTCGGCCAATGTCGGAAAGCCTTATGATTGGCCAGCCACGGTCGTTGGCCACCTTCATTCGGCGCTGCGAGACCTCCCACGGTTCACCGAGCTTAGCCTTGTACTCGTTAATCAGCTCGGGGTCACTGAGTGCGCTGGTCTGATCGGTCGTTCCGACGAGTTGACTCTTAGTTACGGCGGCGCCGAAGGGCGGATTACTGAGCACCACGTCGAAGGAGCCTTCATAGACGTCTCGGAAGTCGAGCAGTCCGTCGTGGTGGTAGATACCGCTATGCCCGTCACCGTGCATGATCATATTCATCTTGCTGGTGCGTGCGGCCCGGGTCTCCGCGTCGACGCCGCGAATGCAGTCTCTGGCTGCCCGGTGCAGCCGACTCTGCTCGTTTTCGACGTCCAGGTCCCGGTTCAGTTCGGCATACGCCTCATCAACTCTTTCCAGCAGTGCTTCCTGGCTCCACTTGTGGTCCTTCGCCTGCTGTTTCAGTTCTGCGCGCCGGGCTGCCTTGCGCGACTGTACATCGCGCTCGATGTCTGCACGCACACGGCCGAGGGCGGTGATCAGGAAGCCGCCGGTGCCCGCCGCAGGATCGATGATCCTTTCACCCTCTTGCGGATCGAGCATATCGACCATGAAGTTGACGATCGGTCGCGGCGTGAAGAACTGGCCGAGGTCGCCACGGAAGGTGTCTCCGAGGAACCGTTCAAACGCCAGACCCTTGACGTCCTCTCCGGTGTCAGAGAGGTTGAACTTTTCCAGCTTCTTAACGATTTCGGTGAACGTCGGCAAGGAGACCTTGAGTTCGTCACGATCATCGAAGAGCTGATCTGTTCGGTAATATTTCTTCGTTACGTCGAAGAGACTCTTCAGAAGACCGCTGGGATCCTCACGTAGGAGATTGTTCTTCGCAACGCTGCGAATGGTGTCGGTGGTGAAGACCTCAATCTCCCCCTTGCGCTCGTATGCCATCTTGATGAAGAGGATCTTTGAAATCTCATCAAAGGCTGCGCCCGGATCCATCTTGTGATTGTCGCGAAGGATGCAGTGGCAATCGAACAGAAGTCGCTGAAATTCGTCGCGCGTGAACGCTTTGGTTGACTTTCTGATTTCAGCCAGGCGCCTTTTGCTCTGGAGATCGGACGCTTTAGGGACGCTTGCGATCTCTACGCTGGTGCCTGGGATGCCAGGTGTCAGTCGGAAGTATGAAGTGGTCTTGCTATTGTGCAGAACGAGGAACTCGATGCCAGCGGCTCGCGCATAACTCTCCCCCTGCTCATAATCCGCTTGGCGGATGGGAACGTTCTCCGCCTTAGTCTCCACCACCATCACGTAGTCACGCTTGTCTTTTAGCGCCTGGGGGGATTCGGCGACGACGATGTCGGCGCGCACGGACTTCCGCCCCGAGGTCGTGCGCACTTCCTGTGCCATCTGGTCCAGGCTGTACCCCCACTGGGTGTTCATGCGGTAGATGAAATTTTGTCGGACAAGTTCCTCAGGTTTGGCGAGCAGCCAGGCCCCCTGCAAGGGAGCCCAGACCCAGTTGCCTTCACGGTGCAGGGGTTGATCGCCGTCCCGAAATGGGGATGATGGGATGACCCTCGGCTTGGTCCCCGCTGGCCTGCTCGACTTCGACATCCCGCTCCTTGTGTCCAGTACTCCTGTACGGCGACGCTGCCGCATGTTGGCGGCTACCGTGGCCGAACGAGGGGCGTCTCTTGCGCTTGCTCGCACAGCTCTGTCGTCGCTGCTGTGCGCGCTCGCACGTACCGCGTTAGGCAGTTAGCCCGGCTGAACCGCCCCATCGAAGACTAACGAATCGGCGGCGCGCTGACTGACCATGCCCAGCCAGCGCTTCGCGCAGTGTGGCGGATGCCTCCGATGCTCTGGCCGCCAACGTTGCTGGCCGACTACAGCGAGTGATTCAAGCTAGTCGGCATGCCCTCTCGCAGGGAGCGCTTACGGGGCTGTCCCCTGGCTGCTCGCACCAGCGTGAACCGTCAGGGGCCACGTTGGCGGGCGCGCCGTACTTGACGGAGAGCTGAATGCTGAAGGACGGCTGCGATGGAGGTGCCTCGGTGGACCGCTGGCATCGACCTGTCGCCGGGGCGAAGGCATACCAAGCGTGCACCTCCGGTCTAGAGTTCCGCTTCGGCATCTGAATGACACCGATGTCTGCCGAGTTAGATAACTGCAGGATCTCGATCACGGAGCCCTGGGGCGTCGATAAAATGTACTACATCGTCGGCAAGTTTCTGGACCAGCTCCTCACCCACTTGTCAAGATTCGCGAAGATGCCAGTGTCACTCCCTGCGAAAAAAATCACTCTCAGGTGGGGAGATTGCTCAGTTTCACCCAATGGACGGCTTAGTTTCAAGAACAGAGACGTCAGCTTCCCGTAAGTGCACCTTCACGTCGGCCAGGCTGCGAGGGAGGGCGAGCGGCGAAACCTTGAGGTCGAGTAGCGCACCTCGGTGAATGAGGTCGAGTGGAAGGTCTCGCAGCGTGAGCCCGCTTGGTAGCGCGGTACTTAACCTACAGCGTCAGTGTCCCCATGAGACTGTTTGTCCGATGCCACTCGGAACCACTGAAGCATGATCTCCATGGTGCCGATCACGGATCGGAACTCTCGTCCGCGACGCGAAGAAGTTTTTGGGCTTCGGTGAGGAACTCATGTCCACGTGGGGTGGGGGTGAGGGGCGTGGAACTGCGGTCGATGATCTGAAAATCCGCAGCTTGCTCTATTTTGATTAGCCGCTGACGGAGAGCGCTGTCGCGTCCGTCGTAGATGTCTCGCGCCGCGGCGGCAAAGCTGGTGTAACCCGGGGTCTGGACGACGACCCGCAGGCGCTCGAGCGCGGCCGCGCACATAGTCACAGCCCGGATGGCAGGAGAAGGCGTCCAGTCGAGGTCAAGGTGGCCAATGGCGTTGTACTGGCCTCCAGGACTACGGATTGGGATGCCCCAGGCTCGTGCCAATTTGGTGAGGTGGTAGTGAGTAACGCCGCGTTCGCGGGCGAGGCTGGCGATGTCTCGTTGGCGTTCGAGGTACTCGTGTTGGAGCCATTCGCGGGTGATGTCGGGGCGGTCCGGGGTGCGTTGTGGCCGAGGGCGGAGTGGGATTCCTTCCTGCCGGAGGAGCTGGCGGACCGTGTCAGGTCTGCAGGACGCCAGGTTGGCGATGTGTGTGAGTTCCAGCTTCTGGTTCACGTAGAGGTCCCGGAGTCGATCCGGGGCAAGGACGTCTTCGCGGATCTTGACTGTTCTCACGGTCCGTGTGCTGAGGTGCTTGCCGATTACGTCGCTGGGGGTGGCTGCGCTGGCCTCCGTTAGATCGCAGTAGAGGCGGACGTGTTCTGCGGCCAGGCCGAGAGCATCAGCGGCTTCATGGACGGTGCCGGCCGTTGCCAGCAGGTCACGGAACTCGTCTGTGACGATGCCCGTGGGGGAGAGGCCGGGCCATCGGACGCCGGTCACCCATGCCTCGGATGGTTCCCAGGTGACGGGTTCGATGATCTCGTGGTGGGCGAGGTTGTCTTCGGCCTGCTGGCGGAGGAACGAGCGGAGGGCTCGGGGCGCGCGGAACCGGAACTCCGAGCAGTGCCATGCGAATCGGTAGGACGCCCCTTCGGGCGGGGGATGAATCTCGCCGGTCAGCAGCATCAGCAGATACGCACGCATCAGGAGGACGCGATGCAACTGCCCGGGGTTCCAGCCCTGCTGGGCGCATAACCGTGCATATGCGTCGAGATCGAGGGTGGCCGTGGTGCTGGTGAAGATGGCCCGTCGTCTGGCGTAGTCGATGGGGGAGCCGCGCTCGTCCAAGGCGCGGGCGAGCTGGGCCAGCGTGGATGCCAGTGGGGTCAGATCCTGATCGAGATAGAGGCGTCGTTCGATGCTGTCGCGATCGGTGTTGATCTCCTGGTTGCCCAGGAGCGGGCCGACACGTTCGAAGTTCAGCTGGGGCGGCCCGCTGGGAAGCAGGAGGAAGCTGCTGCAGCCGCGGCGGAACGTGCCCGCGCGGGGGTCTTTGTTGTCCTTGGGCCGTGGGAGCAGGCGCATCGTCCATCCCGGCCAGAGCATGGCAGGGATCATCGCCGCACGGCGGGTGATGGCGTCGGCGGGGAGGTCCGGCCAGCGTGGTCGGGGGCTAGCGCTGGCGTAACGAAGTCGGGCATGCAAGGTGGCCTGGGGGTCGAGCCTGGCCAGCACGCGCCCGACCAGCTCGGGACCGCTCCAGGTCCATCGGCCGGCCCTCGCGCCGATGTTGTTCTTCGAGGTCTTCAGCAGTGAGCGGTCGGCTTCGAGGATCCACTCGAAGAGTGCCTCGTGGTCGGCATGGCCGGGGTGGAGGGCGATGCGGGCCAGTACGGTGCCGACGGCGGCGTTGTGGGCGTCATGCCCGACGTCCTCGCCGGTAAGCTGCGGTAACTCGCTGCCGCATTCGGTCACCACGGTGTGTACGACTTCCGGTGCCTGGTCCGCGATGGTGTGCAGGCCACGCAAAATGCGCCAGGCCAGAGCGTAGAGCTGCTTGACCTCGGCCAGCGCGGTGGCCCGTGCGGCCGGCTCGCCATTCAGCAGGGTGGTGATGTGCTGATGGGCGGTCAGCACAAGTCCCGAGGCGGGCAGAGGGGTTGGCCCGGGCCTGCGTGAGGTCGGCTCCGCAGGCCGCTCTGAGGCCGAGACTGCTGTGAGCACGCGTGCAGGTGCCCGTTGCGCGGGGGCCGAGCCGCCTCGCTTTCCAGGGGTGCGGGGGCTGATGGCAGTCGGGACAGAAGTCCAGCAGCAGTGCGTGGTGGGTGGGACAGGCGAAGGCCCACGGGAGACGCCAGAAGACCGGTCCGCGGCCGGCGTTATCGCCCAGGCACCCAGGGCAGTAGCGGGCTCGGCTTCCGCTGAATCTCCAGGCTGGTGGTCTGGCCAGTTTGCGCCTGTCGGGCAGGATCGCCACGGCCAGCCCGTCGTAGGGTTGGAGCGTCATGCTGGTGAGTGCCTGCCGTTCGACGCCGGTGGTCCGCTCCAAGGCGGTCGTTTCGTCAGCGGTGAGCCGTAGCGCGAGGTGTGACGTGCGGGCGCCGGGCAGCCCGGCGGCTTCAAGGAAGACGCTGTTGGTAACGCGCAGTCGGCGCGCGTAGGCGCCGATCCAACTTTCCAGGGCCTCGCCCGGAAGAGGAGCCAGTGCGATGGGGATGCGGTCATCGGTCCAAACAGTCATGCCGACTTCCTGTGACGGTGTGGAGACGGCGTCGGTCGGCTAGTCAGCAGGCCGGCCGCGATCTCGGCTTCGAGCTCCTTGCGGGCCGCTTCCGCGGCGGCGTCGTTCTTGACCTGGTCCATCAAGTCCTTGTCGAGGCGTTCCTGACCGGAGCGAATCGCGCGCAGGCAGCCGCGGTTGATCAGCGCCATGACGGACGCGAAGTGTCCGGTGGAGCGTGCGAAGAGGTAGTCGGACAGGTCCTTGGCGAGCATTCCGGGGTACTTTTCCGCCAGGACGAGTTTCTGCTCGATTGTCTTGAGCAGGGTCTGCAAGTGTTGGCGGCCTTCGTCGTCCTCGATCTGGAACGGCGACAGCGTCAAAGGGGTAGTGCGGCGACCGAACTGGGCGAGCTCGGTCTGCCTGTCGGAGAAGCCCTCGCGCAGGACACCACGCTGCTGGACGCCGACTCCGACGTAGATCAGGGTGACGGGAAAGACGTTCGCCAGGTACTTCAACTGATTCGCCATGCGGACCGAGTTGGAGTTCGCCCCGGCAAGGAAATGGATGTCGTCGATGATGATCGCGGCCGTCTTCATGGACATCACGGCATCCACGGCCCGCTCGGCCAGGGTGTCGGCGTTTCCGGAGGTGGGCAGGCCGTAGAAGCGGCAGATCGCCGCGTTCAGCCCGCGAATGTGTGTGTTCCCGCTCAACGCGATGTAGATGACCGGGACGCGGCGGTCGCCGCTCGGTGTCGTCTCTCCGTGCAGGGCAACTTGCTTGCGGAACAGTTTGCGGCCGTAGTCCCGCACCGCTGTGCTCTTGCCGAGCCCGGGATAGGCATCCACCAGGGCCGCGGGCTTGGTCTTGTCCCCGTCGTGCCGGTTGGACTCGACGATCTCGGCCAGGGAGTCGTGTAGTGCAAGGAGCTGGGGCGTATCGATCGGGCCGATGTTGGCGTGCCAGACGTCCCGGTTGTCGTTGTGGACCAGCAGATTCCGTCGCGAGAGATCGGCGAGCTGAGCCCGGGTGAGTTGCGGAGGCTGGATGCGGTCTGGGCCGTTGACCTCCTGCAGCCAGCCCGGAAGCCGGGTGGGGGTGTACTGGCGGTCATCGCCCTCGAACGGCTCGATGCCGTCCGCCGCACTCAACGGCTGTTCCAGACGTCGGCATAGTAGTCGTCCTCGTGGGGCAAGGCGACGCTGTCGTCGCCGGGGAAGGCGGCGTCGCACTCCTCATCCTCGTCATCGTCCCCGCCCAGATCATTGTCCCGGGCTCCGACGACGCGCAGGTCAGGCCCATCGGCTTCCTCCTCTGGGCCGGACTCCGTTGAGCCGAGGTCTGCGATGCGCCGGACCGACGGTAGAGCGGCGACCTCGGCCTTCGCGTCCTGCGGATCGCCGTCCTCGTCCACCAGCCGCAGCCGTTCCTGGGACAGCCGCATCGCCATCCGACGCTCCGTGCGGTCCGCGGCAAGTCCTGCACCCCACCGCTCAAGAAGTTCAATCAGTGCGCGTTTAGTGTCAGGGAACCGGTGGGTCTTCTTGGCGAGGCGGCGGGCGTAGACCAGTGCCTCCCTGCTGAAGGGCCCATTCAGCACGGCCGCATGCTCCCAATCGAGCGCGTGCCACTTCCGCACCTCGGGGTCTTGGAAGTACACCTTCCGCATATCGCCGCGATCCACCGCGATCGGCCACTTGCCCGCATCCACCCCGCGATAAGGACTGGGCTGGTTGCGGTAGTCGTTCAGAGCGTCCCCGTTGTAGCGCAGTCCCTCGATCTCGACCCCGTAGTGGTGGATTGGGACACGTTCTTCCTCCAGGAAATCCAGGGCCAGGTTCGGGCGGGCCGGGATCCGCAACGGGCCCGCCCGACTGACACCGTGCTCGAACATGTCCAGCGGGCTCAGCTTGAGCCCCGGCACTTCCGGCACGGCCAGACCACGGTGGGGCCGGCGGTGATAGATCAGAGTGATCCACTCACGGATGATCGCTTCGAGTTCGTTGATGAAGAAGAACGCCTCTTCTTCGACCTTCTCGCCGCGGCTGTGCACGTCTGAGCCCTTGTAGCCGGGCAGCGCGGCCAGCACTCCCTGGTTGAGGGTGCGGAACCAGCGCTCGATCGGCTTGTCGGTCGGTGTCTTCGGCCGGGCGGGCTGTAGCGAGATGTCCAGTTTCGCGCAGACACTTTGGATGTGATTCGACAGATAGACCTTGCCGTGGTCGTAGATGATCGTCTCGGCCGCGACCGTGGGCAGCAGCGGCTGCCCGTCCCGGTCGACCAGCTTGTCCGCGTCGACCACCACGGTGGACGGCACCCCGCTATACGGCAGCGGCTCGCCCCCGCCTTCCGGAACTTCTCGCGGCCGGACCGTCTCGAACAGCACACCCGCCACGTCGGTCGACTTCGTCGACACCGGAGTCAGCCGCAGCCCGGTGATGCACCGGCTGTAGAGATCCATCGCTACCGTGAGCTCGCACTGCACCCACCGGCAGGTCACCGGCTCCATCGCGAAAACATCCAGGCAGTTGGTGTCCAGCACCACGTACTCGCCCGGCCGCGTCGCGCGCAGTCGGCCATAGGTCCCCGTAGGGGCGTTAGCGATCGATCGCTTGCCCTTCGTGCTGCCCTCGAAGGCATTCGTGCCCTTGGACAGCGCCCGCAGCAGCTCGTAGCCGGTCGTGCGTGCCGGAACCGGGACCGTTCCCTTCCCGTACTCATCCCTCAGACGCTCCTCGATCTCGATGAGGACCAGATTCCGCACCGGCCGGGACCTCTTCTCGTGTCCCTTCAACACCGTGCGGGCCATCTCCAGCCACCGGGAGTCGGCCCGGTTCAGCACACTCAGCTTCGGACGCTCGTGCACCAGCCCGGCCGGGCCCGAGCGTTTCACCTGCCGTACCCAGTTCCGGATCGTGCTCTCGGCAACCCCAAGCTCCACCGCCTTGGCCGCATACCGGTGCATCAGCGGGGTTGTGGGCGCGTAGTCGGGCCGAGGCTCGCCAGGCAGGGCCAGTGCCTCGTCGCCGAGCTGGTATCCGGTCATGACCTCCTGAACATGACGGAACCTCCGCGTCAGCGCATCATCGCCGTCGTCGTCGAGGCTGCCCAGAACGGCTGCTGCCGACGGCTCCTCATGCGGCACCGGGACCAGGATCTCGGTGCCGGGATGCGCCAGCAGCAGGGAGATGTCGACCTGCCGCCACTTCGGCGCACCGGCAACCGCAATCGCCGGTTGGAGCAGAATCCGGCGGCCCTCGATCTCCGCGACGGTGAACTGCTCTCCGTCGAACCTGAGCGGGAGCCCCGGCCGCAAGGGCGTCGTCCAGGCGCTCATGCGCACCTCCGCAGCACTGACTCACCCGACAACGGACGTGACAGATCCGTCGTCAACCGTCCGGACCACAACAAAACCATCAGCGCCGGCCTCGCCTCCTCGGGTGGTCGATCACCCGCCAGCCGACGCTCGGCCAGAGCCAGTTCCTCACCGTCCTGCACCCGCTCCAACGCCTGCTCCACCTCGGCCTGGGGCACCACCCCGGGCCGCCGGTAGGCGGCCAGGAACCGTACGTTCTCCAGTAGCGCCCGATCCGCACCGGACCAGATCTCGTATTCCCAGCCGTGCCGCCGAAGCAGCTCACCTGGCCAAGCCAGGGCGTCCGCGATCTTCGGGTCCCGCAGCCGGTCTGCCGGTTTGACGTTGACCAGTCGCACTGTCCCCGAGCGCATGACCAGCAAATAGTCCGGAACGTGGTGTCGTACGCGGTCGCCGACCCGAGCCGCCAATCGACACGGCTGAGCAAAGATCCCCCGCACTGCGGGATCAAAGTCCGCCAGCAAACAGCCGGGCCAGTTCCAGGCGACTCTCGTAGACCACGTGCCCGCCCGTCGTCGCGGACGCGTACCTGCCCGAGTAGTGGGCCATCCCGTGCACCGACCGGACATCACGCCACGGCTTCGACTCCGCGAAGTCCGCCAACCGCAGGTGTCGGACCGGCACGTCACGTACCGACGCATCCTCGTACCGAATCGACGCCGTAGAAACCTTGCGCCGACCACGGGCACCGCCCGAACTCTGTACTGCCATGGCGGAGACGGTACGAAGCACAGGCGGCGTACCCCTGGCGAAGACCGAAAGAGGCCTGCGGGAGATCGCTACTGAACGTAGTCAATGTCAACAGGATCGCGGGCTTGCTAATTCACTGCTAACGGACTGCCTTCAGTGCTAAGGAAGTCGCGGATCCTAGACCCGCCTCACAGCCGTGCCGCCTTGAGCGCCATGTGCAGCAGCAGCCGGGCGGAGCCCTCGTCGAGGTCGAGCCCGGTGAGCGCCTCGATGCGCGAGAGCCGGTAGTAGAGCGTCTGGCGGTGGATGCCGAGCGCGGCGGCCGTACGCCCCGCCTGGCCCGCGTGGTCGAGGAACACCTCGGCGGTGCGGGCGAGTTCGGCCTGCGCGGGACGCAGCAGCGGTGCCACGGCGGGGTCCTTGGACGCCCCGTGACCGCCCGCCGCACCGGCGGGCAGCGCGGTGAGCAGCCGGTACGGGCCAATGGCCGTCCACTGCGCGACGGGTCCCAGCCGCTGCGGCTCCGCACGGGCGGCCCGTGCGGCGG
>NZ_LJGW01000725.1 GCF_001751255.1 Streptomyces nanshensis
GGTGCCGGGCGCCAGGCCACACCGTGCCGCCACGCGTCCTGCGGCACCCCGTGCGCGGCGCGCTCGTGCCATCGGGCCAGCGCCGGCACCACGTCGGTCAGGGGGGCGTCCTGTCCGACGCCGAGTTCGCCGGCGACGGCCGCCGCACCGGCGTCGGAGACCAACGCCCAGAAGCGGGCGTCCAGTTCGGAGACGGAGCGCCCCCCGGTGTCCAGCCAGTGCCTCTCACGCTGGAACCGGTAGGTGGGCAGCGGGAGGTGGGGCGCACGTCCGGGCAGCAGTCCGCCGAAGTCGACCGGGGTGCCGTGGCAGTGCAGCCGGGCGAGGGCCGCGAGCACCGAGGGGATCTCGGCCCGGCCGTGGCGCAGCGTCGGCACGGTGAGCGCGTCCCGGCCCTCCAGGCAGTCGGCGGCCATGCCCGTGAGCACGCCGTCGGGTCCCAGCTCCACGAAGGTGGTCACGCCCTCGGCGAGGAGGGTGCGGATGCCGTCGGCGAAGCGGACGGCGCCGCGGACATGGTCCACCCAGTAGTCGGGGTCGCGCAGTTGCTCCGGTGCCGCGATCTCCCCGGTGGCGTTGGAGACCACCGGCACGGAGGGGGTGCCGTAGCGGACCGAGGAGGTGACGGCCCGGAAGTCGTCGAGCATCGGGTCCATACGGGGCGAGTGGAAGGCGTGGCTGACGTTGAGACGTTTGGCCGGCCGGCCCCGCGACCGCCAGCGTTCGGTCAGCTCGGCCACCGTGTCCTCGTCGCCGGAGACCACCACGGAGCGCGGTCCGTTGACCGCCGCGACGCCCGCCTGGTTCTCCAGGCCCCGCAGCAGCTCGGTGACCTCGCCCTCCTCGGCCTGGAGCGCGGCCATCGCGCCGCCCGCGGGCAGCGCCTGCATCAGCCCGGCGCGGGCGGCCACCACCGTGCAGGCGTCCGCCAGTGACAGCACGCCGCTGACGTGCGCGGCGACCAGTTCGCCGATCGAGTGGCCGAGCAGCCGGTCGGCCCGTACGCCCCAGGAGTCCAGCAGCGCGAAGAGGGCGACCTCCACGGCGAACAGGGCGGGCTGCGTGAACTCGGTGGTGTCCAGCAGCGCCGCCTCGGGAGTGCCCGGCTCCGCCAGCACGACGTCGCGCAGCGGGTGGGACAGATGCGGGTCCATCTCCGCGCAGACCGCGTCGAAGGCCGCCGCGTAGACCGGGAACGCCCGGTACGTCTCGGCGCCCATGCGGGGGCGCTGGCTGCCCTGGCCGGAGAAGAGGAACGCGACCCTTCCGGGTGCCGCGACCTCGCCGAGCACCACGTCCGGGTGGTCCTCGCCCTCGCCGGCGGCGACCGCGCCCAGCGCCGCGCGCAGCGAGCCGAGGTCCTCGCCGAGGACGACCGCGCGATGCTCGAAGTCGCTGCGGGAGGTGATCAGCGCCCGCGCGACGTCGCCGGCCGGAGCCTGCGGTTCCGTGCCGGTGTGCTCCAGCAGCGCCGCGGCCTGAGCCTTGAGCGCCGGCGCCGAACGGCCGGAGAGCAGCCACGGCACGAGGGGCGGGTCGGGTTCGCGCTCCGCGTCGCCGCCGGTGTCCGGTACGGGCTGCGGGGCCTCCTCGACCAGCAGGTGGACGTTGGTGCCGCTGATGCCGAACGCGGAGACCCCGGCACGCCGGGCGTGATCGCGTCCGGTCCACGGCCGGGCGCCGGTGAGGGGTTCGACGGTGCCCGCCGACCACTCGACCTCGGGCGTGACCTCGTCGGCGTGCAGGGTGGGCGGCAGGGTGCGGTGCCGCAGCGCCATCACGGCCTTGATCACCCCGGCGACCCCGGCCGCGGCCTGGGTGTGTCCGATGTTGGACTTCACGGATCCGATGGCCAGCGGTGCGTCGGGGGTGCGTACGGTGCCGTAGACCGCCATCAGCGCCCGCGCCTCGATGGGGTCGCCGAGCCGGGTTCCGGTGCCGTGCGCCTCGACGAGGTCGACCTCGTGGGCGGGGACGCCGGAGGCGGTCAGCGCGTCGCGGATGACCCGTTCCTGCGAGGGGCCGTTCGGCGCGGTGATGCCGTTGGAGGCGCCGTCGGAGTTGACGGCCGAGCCGCGGATCACCGCGAGCACCGGGTGTCCGTTGCGCCGGGCGTCGGAGAGGCGTTCGAGGAACAGGACGCCGGCGCCCTCCGCGAGGCCGAAACCGTCCGCGCCCGCCCCGAAGGCCTTGCAGCGGCCGTCGGCGGCGAGCGCCCGCTGCTTGCTGAACTCCACGAACCCGCGCGGCGTGGACAGTACGGTCGCGCCGCCCGCGAGGGCGGCCACGCACTCCTGGTTGCGCAGCGACTGGACGGCCAGGTGCAGGGCGACCAGGGAGGAGGAACAGGCGGTGTCGACGGTCTCCGACGGGCCGCGCAGCCCCAGGGCGTAGGAGATCCGCCCGGAGACGACGGCGCCGGTGGTGCCGGTGACGAGGAACCCTTCGGAGGCTTCGCGGGGCGCCTCGGCCAGCACATGGGAGTAGTCCTGGATGTTGGAGCCGGCGAACACGCCGACCTGGCTCTCGTGCAGCGAACGGGGGTCGATGCCCGCGTTCTCGACGGCCTCCCAGGAGACCTCGAGCAGCAGCCGCTGCTGCGGGTCGAGGGCGGCGGCCTCACGCGGTGAGATGTCGAAGAACGAGGCGTCGAAGCGGTCCGCATCGTGCAGGAATCCGCCCTGCCGGCTGTAGCTGCGTCCCGGGGCGTCCGGGTCGGGGTCGTACAGGTTCGCGAGGTCCCAGCCGCGATTGACCGGCAGCCCCGAAATCGCGTCCCTGCCCTCGCTGACGGTCCGCCACAGCTCGTCGGCTCCGGTCACCCCGCCGGGGTAGCGGCATCCGATGCCCACCACGGCGACCGGTTCGCGCTGCCGTTCCTCGGCTTCCGCCGCCCGGGCCTTCGCCTCCCGCAGCTCGCCGGTCATCCTCCGCAGGTGGCGGACGAGCCGCTCCTCGGTTCCGACCTGGTCGACGGGCTTGTCATTCGTCACTTCTCAACTCCACGGGGGTCGGTTCCGCAGGGGCGGCTCGGCGGGAGCCCGGCACGGCTCACCGAACGCGCTGTCGCGGAGGTTGAGGAGTTCCTGCGTCGTACCGGCGGACTCCGGCCGGAGGTCCGGTTCCGCTTCGGGTCCGCCGCGTACGACCGGCGGGGCACCGGCGCGAGACGGCCGGACCGGCCGTGTGGTCCCGTCGCAGACGGCGCGGGTCTGCGGCACGCGCTCGCCGGGGCAGCTTCCGGGGACGGCCGCGGGGGCGGTCCGGCGAAGGAGCGGCTGCCGCGCCCTCCCCCGCAGTCCAGATGAATTCGGCCGCCCTGCCACCGGCCGTATCAGTGAACTGCGCATTACCGGGGGGCACAATTCGACGAATGTCGTCTGCCATTCTGCGTACTCCCGGTAGGTCAGACAGGACGGGCCCGCGGGCCGTGAAAACTCCGTGGAACATCAGAACAGACCGCTAATCCCTTTCGGCACCCCAGTCACTCCCCTACCCGCCCCTGACGGGAGCGCTCTCACACTCCGCAGCTCGCGGCGACGGCTCCGACCAGCACGGACCCGCTTTCGCCGCTCGTCGGCCCGCTCCGAAAAAGGTAAAAGGAACCGCTCAGGGCACGACCGCACCGTCCACGGGACCCGTGAGCCGGTCCGGCACGGAAAGATGACAGAAACGCGTCACCGGAACTCCGAAAGAAATGCGATTCCGATGGCACAGGTCGCCGCATCCGCACCGTACGCGTGTTAGCGCCGGATATTCGGGGGCTCAGGAACGGAGGTCCGCCAATGCCCTGGAAATGTCGTCCGGGCCGGCCGACACGGCCAGTGTCCGGTGCACCGTACGGGGCGCGGTCAGCGCCTCCGTGACCGTGGCCGCGAGATCGGCACGGCCGATCCCGCCCTCCGGGCGGGGGTCCGCGCCGGAACGCAGCAGGATCCGGCCGGTGGGGGCCGCCTCCTCGAGCGTTCCGGGCCGCAACACGGTCCAGTCCAGGTCCCTTTCCCGTACGACGCGTTCGGCGTCGGCCTTCTCCCTCAAGTAGGCCGGCAGGTCGTCGCCGAGCGCGGCCCGCTGGGCGTCGCCCGGCAGCAGGGCGCTCACCAGGACGAAGCGCCGGACGCCGGTCCGCTCGGCGGCGCCGCTGAGCAGGGCGGCGGGAGAGGCCGCGGCGGTGGCCCCGCCGAGCGAGCCGGGACCGGTTCCGGTCCCGGCGGCCAGCACGACCGCGCTCGCGCCGGTCAGGGCGCTCACCACGACCGAGCGGAGTCCGGCGCTGTGGGTGTCGAGGACGACCGGCTCGACCCCGGCCTCCTTCAGCGCGGGCACCTGGCCGGCGCTGCGGACCAGACCGACCGGCACCATCGCGCGGTCTTGCAGGGACCGGGCCAGCCGGGCTCCGAGACCGGTCGTCACGCCCAGGATCACCACACGGGTGCTCACTTGGCCTCGGCCGCCGACTCGGAGGTGAAGTCGTCGTCTCCGCCGCCGCGGGTGTCTTCCTTGCCGGATCCGCTGTCACCGTCCCCGTCCGGCCGCGTGCCGCTCTCCCCGGTCCGGGCCGGCAGGCTGAACGCCAGGCCCATGGACAGCAGCGCGGCCACCGCGCCGGCGCCGATCGACGCGGCCGGTCCCACACGGTCGAGCAGCCAGCCGGTGACCGGCAGCACGAGGGCCGCGCCGCCCGTCGTCGCCGTGGCCAGCCAGCCGAAGGCCTCCGCACGCCGCTCGGGCGGAGCCAGTTCACCGATGCGCGAGTTGCTCGTTCCGAGGCTGGCGGCCACCGCCGAACCGGTCAGCAGAATGACCACGGCCAGCACCCACACGGGCATGTCGTCGCTGGCAGGCGGCAGCAGCCACGTCAGCACGATCAGGCCGGCGGCCAGTGCGCTGATGGCCCGTCCGCTGTGCAGCTTGGTGTTACGGCTGACGATCACCAGGCCGCCGATCGCCGCGCCCAGACTGAAGAGGGCGATGAGCCCGCCGGCGGTCTCCGGCCGGCCGTTGCTGCGCCCCCAGGCCACGAGCGAGAGGTTCACCGAGAACAGCGCCGCCATCAGGAAGAACGACACGAGGACGGCCCGCAGGAAGGTGAAATCGCGCAGCAGCGAACGCCGGTCGGCGGGCTTGTCCGACGCGGACCCGGCACGCGGCTCGGCGCGCTCGAACCCGGCCGCGCGCAGCGCGAGGCCGAAGGACACCGCCCCGGCGGCGGCCAGCACGGCGCACATCACCACGCCCGCCGCTCCGTTGACCGTCGTGACCACGGCGGTCGCCAGCAGCGGCCCGATCGAGGCGATCACCTCGTAGCCGGTGGAGTCCAGGGTGTACAGGGCCTGCCGCTGCTCGTCCCCCACCAGCCGGGGCCAGACCGACCGGGCCAGTTGGGAGACCGGCGGCAGCATCAGTCCGGTGAGGAAGGTGACGACCACGGCGACCGGCCAGAACCCCGAGGGCACGAACGCCGCCAGGACGACCAGCAGTACGAGTCCGACGGCGTAGCCGGCGCCGGTCTTGAAGAGCACGGAGGTCGCGGAGTCGCGGTCGGCGATCCGGCCCCGTACCGGCCCCGCCACGGCCTGGCCCACGGCCATGGCTCCGGACAGCAGGCCGACGCTCGCGTACGCCCCCGTCCAGTCGGCGACCAGGAACGACAACGCCACCGGCAGCGCGCTCATATGGATACGGGCGATCAGCGACAGGGCCAGCAAGCTCCGCAGGCGCGGCACCCCCGACAGCGCGCGCAGCGAACGGAACATCTCGTCCTTCTCCTTGTCTGTGGATGAGGGTGGTGCGGCCGGGGCGGGGCGGCGTCACCCGTCACCGAAGTCGGCGTACAGAGCCGCTGGTTCCGGGCCGGACCGTCCCGCCGGCCGTCAGACCGCCGGTATCGAGGTCTTCGTCCGGCCGGCGTCGACGGCCTCGATGTCCTCCTGCTTCATCTTCAGGATCGAGGCGTTGGTGTGCTCGCCCGCCGACTGACCGAGGGTGATCTGGAGACTCTCGCGGTGGGCGAAGAACCAGGACTCGGCGGCGTACCGGAACTTGCGCATGACGTCGACGTAGGCCAGCTCGGAGGCGTCGATGACGGCAGTGGCCAGATATCCGCGCAGGAAGGACTCCCTGTCGGCCTCGTCGTCCAGGTAGATGAGGGTGCTGGCGACGTCGAAGACGTGCGGCATGTACATCACCTCGCCCCAGTCGAGCAGCCCGCCCTCGCCGTTCTCGATGCGGAACTCGGTGACGCGTGGGTCACCGTGCACGACGCCCAGGGTCAGGTCGTCCGGGATCGCCTCCAGCGCCTCGCGCATGGCGCGCTGAATCCAGGGATACGGCCCGACGGCCTCGTTCTCGGCCAGCAGCCAGTCGATCCCCGGCCACTTCATCACCCCGGCGGGCGCGGGGTGGTCGCTCAGCGCCCGGTGGATAGAGGCCAACGTGCCGCCGACGATGCGCATGTGGCCCGCATCGGCGCTGTCCACGCGCTCGCCGCCCATGTGGTCGAGCAGGCCCCAGCACCAGTCGCCGTCGTGGACCACCAGGTCACCGGTGGTGCTGAGGTTCGGGGTGCCGCTGCGGATCCCCTTCTCGGCCACGGCGCGGGCGACGCCGAGCCCGGCCTCGAAGCCGGTCGCGTGGCTCTTCGGAACGGCCTTGAGGACGTACCGCCGCTCGCCGTTCGCGATCTGCCATGTGTGGGAGTTGTAGCCCTCGTCGGAGACCTGACGCTCCCAGGGGAGCACCGACCAGTCTCCCTCCCCCCATCGGTCCAGGGGCAGTTCCCCATCCTCCGGAACGGCCGGCAGCGCTTCGAAAACGGGCATGTCGTGACGTCCTGTTCTTGTTCCTCGTGTGGTGTCTTCGGTCGTCGGCTACGGCGTCAGCCGGCCGTGTCCCACTCGACGGGGAGTTCCCAGACGCCGTAGACGACGGAGTCGGTCTTGAACCGCAACTGGTCCTGCGGAACGGCGACGCGCAGTCCCGGGAAACGTTCGAGAAGCCTTCGGAAGGCGACCCGCATTTCGACGCGGGCGAGTTGATGCCCGATGCACAGGTGAATGCCGGCGCCGAACGCGAAGTTCCTGGCGTCCTGCCGGTCGAAGAGCAATCGGTCCGGTTCCGGGAAGTGCTCGGAGTCGCGGTTGGCGGAGACCATCGCGCCGACCACGGTCTGCCCGGCCTTGACGTGCTGGCCGCCGAGCTCGACGTCCTCCAGCGCGGTCCGGGTGAAGGAGAACTGGACGATCGACAGATACCGCAGCAGTTCCTCTATCGCGCTGTCGATGAGTTCCGGATCCTCGCGCAGAGCGGCCAACTGGTCCGGGTTCTGCAGGGTGATCAGCGTGCCCAGACTCAGCATGTTGGACGTCGACTCGTGCCCCGCGATCAGCATGAGCGTGCACAGCCCGGAGACCTCGTCGTCCGCCAGCCGGTCCTTCTCGCTCGTCGGATGGACCAGGTCACTGATCAGATCGTCGCCGGGCTCCTTTTTCTTGGAGTCGATCAGTTCCTGCATGAACCGGGAGAATTCACTGATCGACAGCTTGATCTGCTCCAGCGGCAGTTCGACGTTGAGGACGTCGGCCGACCACCGTTGAAAGTCCGCGCGGCGCTCGGCCGGCACTCCGAGCAGGTCCGAGATGACCAGGGCGGGAATCGGCAGCGCGTAGGCCTCGACGAGGTCGACGGGGCCGCCCTGCTTCTCCATCCGGTCCAGATGCTCTTTCGCGTAGGCCTCGATCCGGGGTTCCAGCCCGCGCATCTTCCGGGTGGTGAACCGTCCGGCGACCAGCCTGCGGTATCTGGTGTGGTCCGGCGGGTCCATGCTGATGAACGCCCCGGGCGGCATGGCGGGCTTGGTGTCCCGGTGCCGGGTCCGTGCCGAACGCGACCGCTCCGAGCTGAACCGGGGGTCCGTGAGCAGCGTCCTGACGTCCTCGTACCGGCTGAGCAGCCACCCCTGATTGCCGTCGGGGAACACGATCGGCGCGACGGGAGCCTCGGCGCGCAGCCGCTCGTAGTCGTCCGGCGGGTCGAAAGGGCAAGTGCGTTGCGTCGGCAGTCCTTGGACTGGAGTCATCTCGCTCATGAACCGGAGCGCTCCTCGGTAGGTGGTGCAACGCGCGTCGTGCGCTGCCCTTCACGGGGATCCCCGGCCGGCCGGCCACGCGCCTTTTTTTCGGCCACGGCGTCCAAGTCCTCACCGAACACTGTCAGTTGCTCACAGGAAAAGCCCCGCCGGGGACATTACCGCTCGCACGATCACCACCCACCCCCTAAGCACCCCTTATCCGCTCTTAGAGCTCGTCTCCTTTTGGGGACTCCGCGACAACAGATGCGGGTGATGCGGGTGATGCCGGTGAAAGGCGAGGAAAGGCAGGGAAAGGCGAGGGAGAGGTCGTCCTCGGACCGGCGGCATCGCCGCGGGGGCGAGCGGCAGGCAAGCGAGCCGGGCACCGTGCGTTCGACGGCCCGGCGGTCCCGCCCGAGCACCGGGGGCACCATATGCCGGGCTGCTGCTAGGAAACCCTTATCAGGGCCCCCACCTCAGAACGCTCGCGTACCTTCAACTTCTTGTAGATGTGGGTGAGATGCTGCTCCACGGTGCTGGTGGTCACGAACAGGGCTCCGGCGATCTCCCTGTTCGTATAACCCTGTGCCGCCAGTTCGGCCACCCTCATCTCGGCCGCGGAGAGATCCGGGTGCTGGACGTGCGGCTGGGGATCCGTGAGAGCCCCGCCGGAGGAAGCGGTCGAGGAGATCTCCCGCAGCGCCCACTGCGCGCCGCAGCGCCGCGCCAGCATCTTCGCCCGGCTCAGCGTCGTCCGCGCGTAGGCCAACTGCCCGGTCTGCCGGTACGTCTGTGCCAGAGAACCGAGCGCGCGGGCCAGTTCGACCACGTTGCCGCTCCGCTCCAGCACTCTGACCGCGTCCCGCAGCCCGGCGGCACGCCCTGACAGCGGGGAGGCCACGGAGAGCAGGTGCAGCGCCGTACCGCGCCCGGACGAGAAGGCGTCCGGGGAAAGGCCGAGATGTTCCTTCGCCAGTAACTGCGCTTCCTTGTGTTCCCCGAGCGATAACAAGGCACGCGCCAGATCGAGGCGCCACGGGACCAGTCCGGGAAGTTCCATTCCCCAGGAGGTGAGAATGTCCCGGCAGTTGTGAAAGTCGGCGAGCGCCGCCTGGAGACTGCCTGTCGCCAGATGGTGCAGCCCGCGCGCCCGGAGGTAGACGAGCCCGTAAGGACTCCGGGTGAAGGACACCGGCATCGACCGCAGCAGCTCCTCGGCCACCTCCTGGTGCCTGCCCTGCTCCGTCATGACCAGGAGCAGCACCCCGCGGGGCAGCCCGACCAACCCTCCCCACTGCTGGACGTCGAGCACTTCGAGCGCACGCCTCACGGCTCGCATCGCGTCCGAGAGGTCGCCCTGCCACCAGGAGTCGACTGCTTCCGTGACACACACCATGGAACGCCACTGCGGTGGTGCGGCACTCCCGGTCTGCCGTGCGGGGCGCTTGGCCAGCCAGGTTCTGACGGAGTCCTGGCGCTCGGCCGCCAGCAGGAAGAACAGCGCCATCTGGACCGCTTCCAGATTGCTGTGGTCGGGCTGGCACTGCTGAAGGATCTCCTCCGCCAGCAGTTGCACGTCCTGCTGCCGCTCGGCGACGAGAAGCGAGGAGAGCCGCTGCGCGCTGCTCAACCAGGGGTAGCTGCCGGCGAACGACTCGGGGGGCAGCGCACCGGAAGCGGCGGGAAGAGGCTGCGCCGAACCGGGAAACAGGTGATTGATCCAGAACTCGCTGATGGCGAGCTCGATCCGGGCGTCGGCGTCGGCATCGCCGTCGGGGTCCTCACGGGCCAGCCGCAGCATCTCGTTGGCCTCGTCCGCGCTGCCCAGCCAGGCGAGGCGCCGTGCCATCCGCAGTACCGACCGGCTGGGCAGCCTGCCCTGGCGTGCGCTCTCCAGCAGAGCCCCGAGCCGGCGCGAGGCGGCGAGCGGCTTCAGCCACCAGCTGAAGTCGACCAGCGCGGCGTCGACTTCAGCCCTGGCGTTCTCGTCGACGCACCAGCGCGAGGCGAACTGCAGGAGCGCCACGGCGTCCTGGTGGCGCTTGGACCGCGCGGCGTGGTGGGCGGCCTCGCAGAGTATGTCCACGGCCCAGGGCTGGGCTGCCGAGCCGTTCATGACGAGCTGCCGTGCGACCTCCTCGGCGGGCGCTCCGTCGTCGTAGAGCAGTTGGGGGGCTCGTAACTGGAGCTCCGACAGGCCGCCGTCTTCCGCTGCGAGCAGCACACCGGACACACGGGGGTGCAGCGTCACCTCATCCGACAGCACACCGCTCGATCTCAGCTCGTCACATATTCGCCGCGTCACGTGCGGCTGCACCTCGACCAGATAGTTCAGCAGGCCAGACGTGCAGGAAGCGCCCAACACCGCGATGGCCTGGACGACTTCGGCCAGCGGCGCGCAGCGGATCCTGTGCATCCAGCCATGGATGGTCTGGGCGAACGACGGGCCGAACACCGGCGCATCGGTGACGCCCGCGGCCACCATGTCGTCGAGGATGGCCTGCGTCAGCGCGATGTTCCCGCCGGCCACCGCCATGAGTTCGTCCACCACCGTCGCCGCGAGACGGGTACCCGCGCGGTGCTGTCCGAGATCGGCCACGCCCGCCCGGGTCAGCGGCGCGGTCACGATGTACCGCTGCTTGGGGAACAGGGACGAGAGACCCTGGAGGCTCCAGATCGAGGAGCGCCGGGCGACGGACAGCAGCACGGTGATCGGAGCGCTCTTGATCCGCTGCGCCAGGCGCTGCAACACCTTGCGCGATTCCGGGTCGGCGGTGTGCACGTCGTCGACCACGAGCAGCAGCGGCGTCGAGCCAGCGAGCTGCACCAGTTGCTCGGCGAGTCCGTCGGCGTCCGGTGCGGGCCTGTCCCCGGTGACGGACTCGACCAGCTCACCGGCTGGGCCCGTGATGTCCACCGAGGGGGCGTCGGCGGGCCCGCCGGCGGCGGCGAAGACCACCCGCTTCTTCGGGTCCTGCAGGAGTTCGGGCGCCGCGGCCAGCAGTCCGGACTTTCCGCACCCCGCGGGCCCGCTGACGACGATGACGTCGCCGTCCGTGACGCTGGTGTTCAACCGGGCAGTCAGCTCGGTCAACTGACTGTCCCTTTCTACCAGTAACAAGGAATCACCCGTATCCACACCTAACACCACGCTCCGCCGGACACCGGAAGCAGGGGCCGCCGCCCCTCCGTCAAGACCTGACACGAGCAACGCTCCATAAGAGCAGCGAAGTTGCCTGTGTGCACAGTTGACGCACGCTTTCATGACAAGGTTGTCCGGCAATGGTAAAGACAACTAAAAGTGCCTCTGACCCGCGGGAATATGATTAGTCTAGCCCATGTTTTCCGGCCTCCGGAGGCGCTCTCCAGTCGCACGGGTGTGCCGGGTTGTCTCCACGAAAGCGCGGACACAGGCGTTCAAGCACCCCAGGAACCGGCGCACGGCGGGGAGTTCGGAACCGCGCGCGAGTACCACGCCGGACGTGATTCGACCCGTTGAGGAAGTGGCCGGTTGCGGAGGGCGGCGTCGGCCGTCCTCCGGAGTTCGTCGCGGCCGACGCCGCTCGCCGCCTGCACCGCGATACCGAATGCCAGGGTGGTGGTACGGACGGCACCGGCCAGGACCGCGGTGCCGGTACCGCGGTGGCGCGTACACGCTGGTGGCGGAAATGCCCGTCGCCCCGGTCAGGTTGACCAGACTGGTCCCCTCGTCACCGTGCTCCCAGAGGACCGGCATGGTGCACTCGGGAGCTTCGTCGGCGTCGAATCCGCGTCAACACCGTCACGCCCGGCCCGACCGGGAACACCCGGCCTCTCGGGGCTCACGCCCGGTCCGGAGCAGGCCGCCGGGCTCAGGCAGCAGTCGGCCGCACAGGTGCCGCTGGGCCGGCTCGGGCACCCGGAGGAGATCGCCGCCGCCGTGCCCTTCCTCGCCTCCGGGCAGAGCAGCTTCATCACCGGTTCGAGCCTGTACGTCGACGGCGGCCTGAACCGGAATTGAGTGCGTGAGCGCACGTCCGGCGAGGCTGCCGGGCGAGCCCGGCAGCCTCGATCGCCATCCCCCTCTACGGGTCACATCCGCGTCGATCTCCTCGGCGGAGGATCAGAGGAGCGCTTCGGACGAGCCCGGGGCAAGGCCCCGGAACACCGGCGGATCAGCCGCCCGGGCCGGGTTCGGCGCCCGCGCCCGGCTGCTGCCGGACGGTGGACTGTGCCGCGCGCCGTCGCCTGCTGCGCCGCCACAGCACGAGCGGCACCGCGCCCGCGACGCCGGCGACGGCCGGTGCGGAGCTGACGGCCTTGGCAGCGAGGCCCTTCTGGTCGAAGGTGTCGGGCACGGGCAGGGCCGACCAGCGGGTGACGGGCCAGGCGACGACGAGGGCACGTCCGACGACCTGCTCCGTGGGGATCATGCCGTTGTCGAGCTTCTGGTGGTAGCGGGAGTCGAGGGAGTCCTGGCGGTGGTCGCCCATGACCCACATCTTCCCGACGGGCACCTCGACCGGGCCGAACGGCTTGTCGTCGCACGGGGTGTTGCCGGGGAAGAGGTACTTCTCGTCCAGCGGCTTGCCGTTGACCTCGACGGGGCCGCCGCGCTTGCACTGGACGCGGTCGCCGCCGACCGCGATGACGCGCTTGATCAGGTCCTGTTCGCTGGCAGACGGCATGAGGCCGATGCCGCTGAGCACGGTCTGGATGGCGCCGCCGATGCCGCTGGGCTGCGGCACGGGGGCCTCGTTGAGCCAGCCGCCGGGATCGTGGAAGACGACGATCTCGCCCCGTTCCGGCTCCGAACCGAACCACGGGGTCAGCTTGTCGACCAGCACCCGGTCCCCGACCTGGAGGGTGTTCTGCATCGAGTTGGACGGGATGGAGAACGCCTGGACGAGGAACGTCTTGATCAGCAGGGCGAGGATCAGCGCGATGCCGATCAGGACGGGCAGTTCCTTGAAGAATGACCGCTGTTGCCTGCTGCCGTGGCCGTCTGGCGTGTGATCACTTGTGGTGCCGTCTTCCGCACCCGTGCTCACGCTGATGTCACTGCCTCTCTCTGCGGTCGGCGCGGCACGCGCCGCTGACTGTGCTCCGGCTTCCGAAGCGGCCACGGGTGTGGACGCGGCTCCCTCAGGGGTCGCCTTCTCCGTGCCGCTCTCGCCCTCGTTCTCGTTCTCTCCGGAACCGGAACGAGCGCCGACCGCCAAGTCCCCCACATTCACTCCTCAGAATCCACTGCCGCCTGTCCCACAGCCGGGACAAACCCACCACTCCCATAACGAGCGGGAGTTCCGCAGGGATCGGATATTGCGTCAGCTGGCCGACCCCGCGCTCCATCGGGGTAGCGGCCGCGGCACCGGAGGATTCGGGAACGGCGTTGAAGGTGCTGGACGCCTCCAGCTTGCCCCAGTGGTCGAAGGGCCAGGCGATGACGACGGCCCGCCCCTGCACGCGGTCCTCGGGGACGGTGCCGCCCTGCTCACGCAGGTGGAAGCGGGAGTCGGCGGAGTTGGCGCGGTGGTCGCCCATGACGAACACGCGCCCGTTGGGGACCCGTACGTCGAACTTGATCTCCGAGGGCTTGTTGCCCGGGTTGATGTACGGCTCCTGGACGCCCTTGCCGTTGACGGTGATTTTGCCTTGCGCGTCACAGCACTTGACCTTGTCGCCGCCGACGGCGATGACGCGCTTGATGAGGTCCTGCTCGTCGTCCGAGGGCAGCAGACCGATGAAGGTGAGGAACTCCTTGCCCTGCTTGACGCCGGCCGGGTCCTCCTTGCGCTTCTTCTCCGCGGCGGGCAGCCAGCCGCCCGGGTCCTCGAAGACGACGACGTCCCCGCGTTCGGCCTTGGTGCCGAACCAGGGAGTCAGTTTGTCGACCAGGACGCGGTCGCCGATGCGGATCGTCTGCTCCATCGAACCGGACGGGATGACGAACGCCTGGACGAGGAAGGTCTTGAGGACGAGTGCGATGAGCAGGGCGACACCGACGAGGATCGGTATCTCCTTCGTGACGGACAGCCGTCTGCGCCGTTTGACGCGCTTGGCCGCGCGCCGCCGTTCGGCCCGTCCGCCGCTGGGTCCCGGCGGTATGCCGAGTCTCTCGTCCTGGGTCTCGCGGCCCGGCAGGTCCATCAGCCGCGCCGAGTAGGCGCTCAGCCGCATGGTCTCGCCGGAGCTGACCGGCGAAGGGGGCGGCGGGAGCGGGCCGTTGGGGCCGGGGAAGTTCCCGGGGGGCTGACGGAGGCCCGGCGCGGTGGGGGCGGGCGCGCCGTTGCGGCGGGCCTGCGAGCTCCCGAAGTAGTCGTACGGCTCGCTGTAGTCGTAGTTGCCGGAGTAGTAATCGGAGCCGTCGGCGCCGCCGTTGCGGCCGTTGAAGCCCGAATAGGGCGCTCCGCCGTACCCGTTGGGGCTGCCGTTGGCGCCCGCGCCGCCGTAGCCGTTGGGGCCGGCGGGGCTCTGGCCGCCGTAGGCGCCGTTCGGACCGCCGTAGCCGTTCTGCCCGTTCTGGCCGTTCTGTGCGCCGTAGCCGTTCGGATTGACGTAACCGGTCTGCCCGTTCTGGCCGTTGACCCCGTTGCGGCTCGGCGGCGTGTAGCCGTCGTCGTCGCTCGGCACTCCGTAGTCGTACGGGCGTCCGTTGCGGGTGGGCCCCGTCCGGTCACTCATGGGCACCTCCCCCGCCGCCAAGTACCGCTCCCCAGCGGTCCGTCGGCCACGCGACCGCGTCGGCCCGTCCGATCACCCGCTCCACAGGAACAGTACCGCCGCCGGCGTCTCCGAGGTGGTCCCGCGAGTCGCTGGAATCGGAACGGTGATCGCCCATCACCCACAACCGTCCTTGCGGCACTTCGATGTCGAACGGCACAGCCGACGGGTCGTCACCGTCATGCAGGTAGCCCTCGTCCAGCGGAACACCGTTCACCTCGATCTTTCCGCGCTCGTCGCAGCACCGGACCCGGTCCCCGCCGACTCCGATCACACGCTTTACGTAGTCCGTCTCGGCCGGCCTCACGACTCCGACCGCAGCACCGGCCTCTCGCAGCAGACCGGTCACCGGATTTCCGCGCGTCGCCTCCTCGTCCATGAACGAACCCCTGCCGTCAAAGACCACAACGTCTCCGCGCCCGGGAGAGTTGCCGATCCGGTAGGCAAGCTTGTTCACCAGTATCCGGTCACCGACCTCCAGCGTGGGGGTCATTGATGCAGACGGGATCAAAAAAGGCTGCACGATGAAGACGCTGACCAGCACCAGCAGGCTGAGCAGGGACGCAGCGATCGCGCACAGACGAGCGGAGCGTGACCATCCCCTCCACGTCCGCCGAAGCGGCCCGGAGGAGCGGTCCCGCTCCGCATCGTCCTGCTGCTGCGTCTCGGTGTCCATCGGGGCGAAAGCCTAACCGCCCGCCGGACGCCGGACACCTCGATCAGTTCTCGCGCTTCTCCTTGATCTTGGCCGCCTTGCCGCGCAGCTCACGCAGGTAGTAGAGCTTGGCGCGGCGCACGTCGCCGCGGGTGACGACCTCGATCTTCTCCACGATCGGGGTGTGCACGGGGAAGGTGCGCTCGACGCCGACGCCGAAGCTGACCTTGCGGACGGTGAAGGTCTCCCGCACGCCGGCGCCCTGGCGGCGGATGACGACGCCCTTGAACTGCTGGACACGGGAGCGGTTGCCCTCGATGACGCGTACGTGGACGTTGACCGTGTCACCGGGGCGGAAGGGCGGAACGTTGTCGCGCAGCGAAGCGGCGTCGACGCTGTCGAGAAGCTGAGACATGACCGTCTGCTTTCCTCGCTGATGCCACAGGTCATCAGCGGAATGATCGTGATGCTGACTGGGAGGCCCCGCTCCCCTGCGGGCGTCGGTCCCCCTGTGGCAGGGTCGCGCGCCGGGTACGGAGCAGCCGCCTATTCTTCCACGGCCCGGCCGGTCGGCCAAAATCGGCCGTCGGTCCCCTCGCTCCAGCCCAGCCGTTCCAGCTCGGCGCGGTCGTGGTCGTCCAGCGAGGCCGGGTCGCAACGGGCGATCAGATCGGGCCTGTTGGCCGCCGTACGGGCCAGCGCCTGGTCCCTGCGCCAGCGGGCGATGCGGCCGTGGTGGCCGCTGAGCAGCACCTCCGGGATGCCGCGGTCGCGCCACTGCGGGGGCTTGGTGTAGATGGGGCCCTCCAGGAGGTGGGCCATGGGCCCGGCCGCGAAGGAGTCGTCGCGATGGGACTCGGCGTTGCCGAGCACTCCGGGCAGCAGCCGCGCGACGGCCTCCACCATGACCAGGACGGGGGCCTCGCCGCCGGCGAGTACGTAGTCGCCGATCGAGACCTCGCGTACGTCGAACCGCTGCGCGTACTCCTCGACGACGCGGCGGTCGATGCCCTCGTAGCGGGCGGGGGTGAAGACGAGCCACGGCGCCTGGGAGAGTTCGACGGCCAGCGCCTGGTCGAAGGGGCGTCCGGCGGGCGTCGGTACGACGAGGACGGGCTGCCGCTCCGGCGTCGCGGAGGCCGTGACCTCGTCGAGGGCCTCGCCCCACGGCTCGGGCTTCATGACCATGCCGGGGCCGCCGCCGTAGGGGGTGTCGTCGACGGTGTGGTGCCGGTCGTGCGTCCAACTGCGCAGGTCGTGGACGCGTACGTCGAGCAGGCCGCGGGCGCGGGCCTTGCCGACGAGGGAGACGTTCAGCGGCTCCAGATACTCCGGGAAGATGGTGACGACGTCGATCCTCACCGGCCGCCGTCCCCGTCCTCCGGTGCCGGCGTCTCGCGGGAGCCGCCCTCGTCGAGCAGTCCCGGGGGCGGGTCGACGACGAGCCGCTGCGCGGAGAGGTCGACCTCGGGAACGATCTCGGAGACGAAGGGGATCAGCGCCTCGCTGCCGTCCTCGCGCCTCACGACGAGCAGGTCCTGCCCGGGCGGGTGCGCGATCTCCTCGACCCGGCCCACGGACGTGCCGTCCAGGGTGACGACGTCGAGGTCGACGAGCTGGTGGTCGTAGAACTCCTCCGGGTCCTCCGGCTGTTCGTCCGGGTCGACCTCGGCGACGAGCAGGGTGTTGCGCAGGGCTTCCGCCGCGGCGCGGTCGTGGACGCCTTCGAAGCGCAGCAGCAGCCGTCCGCTGTGCACACGGCCGCGTTCGATCGTCAGCGGCTGCGGCCGTGGCGGGTCGGTGGCGAGCACGGCGCCCGGTGCGAGCCTCATCTCCGGCTCGTCCGTGCGCACTTCGACGGTGACCTCGCCCTTGATGCCGTGGGCGCGGCCGATGCGTGCGACGACTAGCTGCACTGTTGGTCTCCGTACTCGGCCTGCTGGTGGGTCTCCCCCGCGTCCGCCCGTGCGGGGCGGCGGGTGCGGCCGTGCCCGTACGTACGCGAGCACGGGCCGGGAACGGTCAGTGCCGTCCCCGGCCCGTGCCGGTACTGCTGTGTGCGGCGGCTCAGCGGACCTGGTCGACGTCGACGAGGTCGACGCGGACACCGCGGCCGCCGAGGGCGCTCACGACCGTACGCAGAGCACGCGCGGTGCGGCCGCTGCGGCCGATCACCTTGCCGAGGTCGTCGGGGTGGACCCGGACCTCGAGCACGCGTCCGCGGCGCAAGGTGCGGGCCTCGACCCGCACCTCGTCCGGATTGTCGACGATGCCCTTGACCAAGTGCTCGAGGGCCTCCTCGAGCATGATCAGGACCCGGTCGACTCGTCGGAGGACTCGGCCTTGGCCGCCTCGTCGGCCTTCTTGTCGGCCTTCTTCGCCTTCTGGGTGATGGCCTCACCCTTCGGCTCGTCCGCCGTTTCCTTCGCGGCGGCCTCGAAGAGGGCCTTCTTGTCCGCCTTCGGCTCGGCGACCTTCATCGGCGCGGGGGCCGGCAGACCCTTGAACTTCTGCCAGTCACCGGTGACCTTGAGGATGGCCTCGACGGGCTCGGTCGGCTGTGCGCCGACTCCCAGCCAGTACGCGACGCGCTCCGAGTCGACCTCGATGCGCGACGGGTTCTGCACCGGGTGGTAGAGACCGATCTCCTCGATGGCACGGCCGTCACGGCGCGTACGGGAGTCGGCCACGATGATGCGGTAGTGCGGCGAGCGGATCTTGCCCAGCCGCTTCAGCTTGATCTTGACTGCCACTGGTGTGGTGTCTCCTGGTCTTGACGTGGGTGGACACAAGCGGGTGGCCACGTGGGGTTGCGGTACCCGGAGGTCCGATGGACGCGTCAGCCGGAGGAGAGAGGGTTCCTGAACGACTGTCGAGTACAGCGGACCATGATGCCACACGTGCGGGGCCCGGCCGAACCCGGATCCACGGGCCGTCCGGCGACCGTCTCTCCGCGGACGACCGCGCCGGGGACCGCGTCGGCGTCTCCGCCGGTTCCGCCGGTCTCTCTCCTCAACTCACCGGCCCCGCAGGCCCGTTGGGCCCCTCCGAGCACGACGGCCGCCCGGGACGGTGCGGGTCCGTCCCG
>NZ_LJGW01000730.1 GCF_001751255.1 Streptomyces nanshensis
TGTGCGCCGGTACCGGTACCGGCGCACAGGGCGCTGTCTCCTGCTGTGCGTCTCCTGCTGTGTCCCGCTGTCCTTCCCGTGGCCGTCGCGACGGCCACGGGGTTACTTCTCGACGACCTTGATGCGGTCGGCCTTCGGCGGCTTCAGCGGGTCGGTCTTGGAGGAGTGCTCGCCCAAGTAGCCCTCCAGCGCCTCCAGATCGGACTTGCCGATGAGCTTGTCCTTGCCGTCCTTGAAGGCGGGGAAGCCGTCGTTGCCGCCGGCGAGGAACTCGTTCATCGCGACGCGGTAGGTCTTGTCCGGGTCGAGGGCCTTGCCGTCCAGCTTCACCGAGTCCGTGACGACCCGGTCCTTGCCGGACTTCGTCATGTCGAGCGTGTAGCTGAAGCCCTCCGAGACCTGGAGGATCTTCGGGGACTTCTCGTTGGCGCCGCTGACCTGCTGCTGGAGCGCGGTGACGAGCTGCTTACCGGTGAGGTCGATGGCCGCCATCATGTTGGTGAAGGGCTGCACGGTGAAGCCCTCGCCATAGGTGACGACGCCGTCGCCCTCGCCGTCCGACGCCTTGTGGACGAGGTCGGCCCGGATGCCGCCGGGGTTCATCAGCGCGAGCTGCGCCCCGCCCTTGTCCTCGGGCGCCATGAACTCCAGTTGCGCGTCGCCGATCAGGTCGCCCAGCGGGGTCTCCGGCGTCTTCGCGGCGCTGCCCTTGATGTCGTCGGAGATGTAGCCGATCGGCTTGTCGGCGACCGGGTCGGCCAGCTTCGCCCAGCGCTTGATCAGCGAGGTCATGTCCTTGGCCTTGTGCTGCTTGCGGCTCACCACGTGGTTGGCGCTCTTGACGCCCGTACGCACGATGTCGTGGGTACGGCGGTCGTAGGTGAGCGTGGTGTCCGTGTAGAGCTTGCCGAAGGAGGACGCCGAGGTGACGGTGCGCGGGTTGCCGGACGGGTCCGGGATCGTGCACGCGTACGCCTCGTGGGTGTGGCCGGTGACCAGGGCGTCGACCTTGGGGCTGATGCCCTTGGCGATGTCGGTGATCGGGCCGGAGATGCCGTCGCCCGGACCGGGGCTGTCGCAGTCGTAGTTGTACTCGGGGCTCTCCGGCAGACCGCCCTCGTGGATCAGGGCGACGATCGACTTGACGCCCTTCTTCTCCAGCTCCTTGGCGTACTTGTTGACGGTCTTGATCTCGTCGTGGAACTTCAGGCCCTTGACGCCGTCCTCGCTGACGATGTCCGGCGTGCCCTCCAGGGTGACGCCGATGAAGCCGATCTTGACGCCCTTCTTCTTCCACACCGTGTACGGCTTGAGGATCGGGCGCTTGGTCTTCTCGTCCGTCACGTTCGCCGCGAGGTAGGGGAAGTCGGAGCCCTGGAAGACCTTGCCGTCCTCGGAGCAGCCGTCCTTGGGGTGGCAGCCGCCCTTCTGGAGGCGCTCCAGCTCCGTGCGGCCCTCGTCGAACTCGTGGTTGCCGACGCTGGTGACGTCCAGGTCCATCTTGTTGAAGGCCTCGATGGTGGGCTCGTCGTGGAAGAGGCCGGAGATCAGCGGGCTCGCGCCGACGAGGTCGCCCGCGGCGGCCGTCACGCTGTACGGGTTGCCCTTGCGCGCCTTGCGCAGGGACGTCGCCAGATACTCGGCGCCGCCCGCGGAGACCGTCTCCTTCGAGCCGTCCGGCTTCTCCCGGGAGACCTCGCCGGAGGAGCCGGGCGGCGGTTCGAGGTTGCCGTGGAAGTCGTTGAAGGAGAGCAACTGCACGTCGACCGTGCGTCCTTGGGAGTGCCCGCCGCGGCCGTCGCCGCCCGTGGCGCTCTCCGCGCCGGCCGGTATCGCCGCCGACAGCACGCCCACGGTCGCGGCCAGCGTCACGGCGCCGGCGGTCAACCGGCGCAGGCGTCTGCGCCGTTGAGGGTTCACGGTGGTCATTCGAGGTCCCTTCCTGGTCTGCGCGAGCGCCTGGCAGCCTACGGTCAACGCGCGTAGTCCGTCAGGAGTGTTGCGGTAACGACAGGGTTGCGGGACGGGGAGCGGCGCATGGCCGGGGCGGACGGCGCCGGTACGTAACCGGCGCGGGCCGGCGCGGGGCCGGTACGGGAGGTGCCGGGGGTGCGGGTGTGGGTGCCGGTGCGGGAGGTGCGGCCGGTGACCGCCGCACACCGGGGCGTAACCTCTGCGGCACGCTCCGCGGCGTCCCCGTCCACCGCCGGCACTCGCGCGAACTCCCGTCGGCCAGGCGGCAGTTCGCGGTGCCTCACCCGTCCACCCGAGAGGGGCAGAGTTGAGCAGCGAGGCCGGGCCCGAGCCCCGTACGTCCCGGGATCCGCAGGAGCGGATCGACACCACCCGCCCGCACACCGCCCGGGTGTGGAACTACTGGCTGGGCGGCCGCGACAACTACGAGGCCGACCGCACCGTGGGCGACCACATCCGCCGCCTCCACCCCGGCATCGGCGAATACGCCCGCGCCGACCGGCGGTTCCTCGGGCACGCCGTCTCCCATCTGACGGGCGAGCTGGGCGTACGGCAGTTCCTCGACATCGGCACGGGGCTGCCCACCGCCGACAACACCCACGAGGTGGCGCAGCGGATCGCGCCCGAGAGCCGCGTGGTGTACGTGGACAACGATCCGATCGTGCTCGTGCACGCGCAGGCGCTGCTCACCAGCACCCGCCAGGGCCGCACGGACTACCTCGACTGCGATCTGCGCGAGACCGACGCGATCCTCGAACAGGCCGCCGCCACACTGGACTTCAGCCGTCCCGTGGCGCTGATCCTGCTCGGGGTGGTCATCTTCGTCGAGGACGACGAGGAGTCGTACGGCATCGTGCGGCGGCTCATGGACGCGCTGCCCTCCGGCAGTCACCTCGTCCTCTCGCACACCGTCACCTCGCCGGAGATGCCCGACGTGGACCGGGCCGTCGCCTACTGGAACCGCAACGGGACGCCGAAGCTCACCCAGCGCACCCCGGAGCGGATAGCGCGCTACTTCGACGGTCTGGAGCTGCTGTCGCCGGGCGTCGTCTCCTGCTCGCGCTGGCTGCCGGGGGCGCTGCTGGAGGCGGAGGACGTGGCGATGTTCGGGGGCGTGGGGCGCAAGCGGTAGGGCGGGGGCTCCGGGCCGCGGGGCGGACTCGTCGGCCGGGCTCCGGCCCGTCCCGCTTCCCGTCGCACACCGCGAGGCTCGGGGGAGAGCCGCACACGGGCGGGCGCCCGGGTTGAGCCGGATGGCGGCGCGACCGCGCGAGGCCCTCAAGGGCCCCATATACGTGGGTTTGTCGACTTTCTCCGAGAAAGCGGGAGCCCACCATGAGCACGTACATACGTCCGGCCGTTCTCGCCGTCGCCACCACGGTGCTGCTGGGGGCCGTCGCCGGCTGCGGCGGTCAGCAGGCCCTCACGGGGCGGGAGGGCAGCCGCCACGACGATGCCGCTGCCCAGCGTGGGGCGTCCGCGCGGACGTCGCCGCAGAAGCCGTTCACCATGGTCGCGACCGGCGACATCCTCTCCCACGACTCCGTCATACGGCAGGCCCGCGAGGACGCGGCGGGGTCCGGCTACGACTTCCGCACGATGCTCGCGGGCGCCAAGTCCCTCGCGTCCGGCGCCGACTTGGCGATATGCCACATGGAGACCGTCTACGGCCGCTCCGGCGGGCCGTTCACCGGCTACCCGGCCTTCAAGACGCCCCCGGACGTCGCCTCGGCCGTCAAGGACACGGGATACGAGAGCTGTTCGTCCGCCTCGAACCACTCCATGGACGACGGCGTGGACGGAGTACGCCGGACCATCACCGCCATGGACAAGGCCGGACTCAAGCACGCCGGGTCCGCGGACTCGGCCAAGGCCCGCGGACATACGACGATGATGCGGGCCGGCGGCGCGAAGGTGGCCCAACTCGCCTACACCTACGGGACGAACGACATCCCCGTACCGAAGAACAAACGCTGGGCCGTCAACCTCATCGATCCGAAGCGGATCATCGCCGACGCGCGGGCCGCGCGCCGTGCCGGTGCCGACATCGTCGTGACGAGCATGCACTGGGGCACGGAGTGGCAGGAGGAGCCGGACGGCGACCAGAAGCGGCTGGCGCGGCAGCTCACCCGCTCCCGTGACGGCAGCGGCCGCAAGGACATCGACCTCATCATCGGTACGCACGCCCATGTGCCGCAGGCGTACGAGAAGGTCAACGGCACCTGGGTCGTCTACGGGATGGGCGACCAGCTCGCGGGCAAGATGAACGACCCGCGCGGATCGATGAGTTCGGCGGCGCGCTTCACCTTCGTACCGCCGAAGGGCGGGAGTTCGAAGGGCGGCGGGGCGCCGAAGGGCGGGGCAGGGGACTCCGCGAAGGCGAAGGGTGCCGGGGACGCGCGGGACGCCAAGGACGCGAAGGGGGCGCGGAGTTCGCGCGGTGCCGCCGGGCAGGGGCGGCAGGCGGAGTGGTCGGTGAAGAGGGCGGAGTACATCCCCTTCTTCGTCCAGACGACGCCCCGCATCAGCGTCGTCGACCTCAGCCGGGAGAACGCCCGTGACGCGGGCTCGGGCCGCGCGGAGGCCTTCCGCGCGATCCGCGACGCCGTGCTCAGCCGGGGCGCCGACAAGCAGGGGCTGCGCATGGGCCGTTGAGCGCGCCCGGACGCGGCGGGCCGTACCGGTCGTGCCGGTACGGCCCTCCGGGCTGCCGGACGCCGGGGCGATGGTGACCGATACGGCACGACTGGTCGCTGTTTCCCCGTATATCTGGTTTCCGTTGTTTATGTCGTTCCTCTATTTTCTCTCGCTGAGCCGCTGTAAAGCTCGTTGGGGAGTATTGTCCGGTTGGCCGCCGAAACCGGCCGGTAAACTTGTCGGCGATAAGTGCCCGGATGCGCCACGGGCATTGCCGGGGAACACCCGGAAGGTTCCGCTCACCAGCGGCGAAAGAATGCCGAGTCTTCACACGGCCTCTCACAAGTGCGCCCTGCCGCCCGTCTGCGCCCGCTTCGTCGATTGACGGTGCAACAGAAACACCGCATGTACACGCCGTTAAGAAGTTGCAGGTCATGGGCTTTGGTAAAGAATGCCAAAGGTCGGAGGCGTGACATGGGCCGCGCATCTCCAACTTCCTCTTGCCCGCGCTTCCCACGCAGGGTGACGGCATCTACACTGACGCCGCGTCAACGGCTCCACTTCTCATCGATATGTGAAAGCTGCGGTCAACCTATTGAGTACCGAATCTCTAACACGCCGGACAGGGTTCAGACGCCAGACGGTGTGGCCCGCCGCCCTTTTGCTGGCGGCGGTCGCGGTCGTCACGCAGATGATCAGTTGGTGGACCCGGGCCCCCGCCGTCATGGCGAGCGGATCCGTGGCGGTGGTCGGTCTGCTGGCCTGCCTGCCCCATCTGTGGCGGATGCACCGCGAGGACATACGCACGGCCGACAGCGCGGCACACCGGGCCGAGCAGGCCAAGCGCGCCGCTGAGGCCCAAGTCAGCTCCGAGCGCGCCCAGTTGACCGAGCAGTGGCAGAAGTGGTCGCAGTCGCAGTTCGAGGCGTTCCACGAATCCGTCGAGGCGTGGGGCCGTGATCTGCGTACGGTGCTCGCCGAGCGGCACAAGCCCGACGCCTCGTACTCGAATCTGAGCCCGCAGACCGCGAAGGTGCTCACCGCCGCCCTCGACGAGGTCGACGAGGAACTCGTCGACGTGCAGGACGCCTGTGAGCACGCGATCGTCTTCCTCGCCCAGCGGCTCCAGACCGGCGGCCTCCAGATCCAGGAGAAGGCCGGCGCGCTCATCGACCGGCCCGAGCCGGGACTTCCCGAACTCGGCCTGGAGATCGACCACTTGGCGACGACGTTCGCCCACCACGCGCAGAGCCTGCGGATCCTCGGCGGTTCCTTCACCGGCCAGCAGTGGCAGGAGACCGTCCCGCTGACGGACCTCGTCCGGGCGGCCGGCGGCCAGATCACCGACTACCAGCGCGTCGTCATCGGCGGCGAACCCGACCTGGGCGTCAAGGACTTCGCCGCGGAATGGCTGATCCACCTCGTCGCCGAACTCCTCGGCAACGCGACGACCTACAGCCCCAGCAGCAAGGAGGTCACGGCACAGCTCGAAGCCGTGCCGTCCGGCGCCGTCATCCAGATCGACGACCGTGGCACGGGCATGACCGAGGCCCGGCTGCAGAGGGCGCTGGAACTGGTCTCCGGCCCGCGCGACGTGAGCATCCGCGACCTGCAGACCCCGCAGGTCGGCCTCGCCGTGGTCGGCAACATCGCCCGCCGGCTCAAGCTCCGGGTGAGCCTGGGACGTTCGCCGTACGGCGGCATCCGCGCCGTCGTCCTGGTACCCATGGAACTCCTCGAAGCCATCGACCCGGTGTACACGATGCCCGTACCTGAAGGCACCGCCGGCCCGGCGGTGGAAGAAGCACAGCCCACGCGTGTGGAGCCCGTCGAGAGCGCACCGTGGGGCGACAACTCCTTCGCGCCGCAGAGCAGGTCGCCGCAGGAGGCACCGCCGCTTCCCCGGCGTAGCGCAGCCCGGCAGCCCGAGCCGGCACCCGAGCCGACGCCCGCACCGGCGCTCGCCCCCGAGCCGCCCGCGCTGTCGGACCCCTCGACGGAGACGGCACCCGCGGTGGGCCTGCCCCGGCGGCGCTCCCCGCGCCACAACCAGCAGGCGGCTCCCGCCGAGGCGCAGCACACCAGCATCGGCAGCGACGACGATCCCGACGCCGCCGCTTCCTTCATGAGCTCCTTCGTCATGGGGGGCCGGACCGATGACGAAGACACCGATTCGCCCCAGGGGGACGACGCCCGATGAGTCACGAAGCAGCCGCGCACGACCAGTCCTGGATGCTCAGTGACGTCGCTGAAGTCCCCGGTGTCCAGCACGCGGTGGTGCTCAGCGCCGACGGGCTGGTACGCGCCCGTACGCGCGATCTCGGTATCGACGAGGCCGACACGCTCGCCGCTGCGGCGGCCGGTCTCCAGTCGCTGGGCGTCTCCCTCGCCGGCCGTTTCGGCGAGGGCGGTCTCAAGCAGCACATGGTCGAGTGGAAGGGCGGCTTTCTCTTCCTGCGGGGAGCAGGGGACGGTTCGAGGCTCGCGGTGATCACCAGCAACAAGGTCGACCCGGGCGTCATCGCCTCCCAGATGGTCCTCCAGGTCCAGCGGTTCGGCGACCACCAGGCCAGTCCGCCGAGGAGGCGCTCAGTAACGTGACCCGACCGAGAGGACCGAGAAGGGGTCCTGTGCGCCCCTACGTGCTGACCGGGGGGCGCGCTCGCCCCCGTCAACGGCTGGCGGTGGAGACGCTGCTGGAGACCGTCGACGACGGCACCGAGCTTCCCGTGACCGCCAGCCGGCAGGAGCGGATGCTGTACCGGATGTGCCGGCACAGACTCTCCGTGGCGGAGTCCGCCGCGCACCTGGGGCTGTCGGTCAGCGTCGTCACGATCCTCGCCTGCGACCTGATCGACGCCGGCTACCTGATCACACGTTCCCAGGTACCGAAGGCGCAGCTTCCCGACGTGCACATACTCCAAGAGGTACTCGATGGACTCCGCAGACAACTCAGCGCCTGACCGGCGCTATCTGGCCCCCACCGTCGATCAGGCGCTGAAGATCCTCGTCGTCGGCTCGTTCGGGGTCGGCAAGACGACACTCGTGGGGAGCGTCAGCGAGATCGACCCGCTGCGCACCGAGGAGACCATCACGCAGGCCAGCACGGGCGTCGACGACCTGTCCGGGCTCTCCGGCAAGACGGCCACCACCGTCGCCATGGACTTCGGACGCATCACGCTCAACTCCCGCATGGTCCTGTACCTCTTCGGCACCCCGGGGCAGCGGCGGTTCTGGGACCTGTGGGAGGGCCTGGTCATCGGTTCGATCGGGCTGCTCGTCGTGATCGACACCCGCCGTATCGAGGACAGCTTCGAGATCCTCGACCAACTCGACGTGCGCAACCTGCCGTTCGCCGTCGCCATCAACCAGTTCCCGGACTCCGTCCGGTACGAGGAGCAGGATCTGCGCGAGGCGCTCGATCTGCTGCCCGACACCCCGCTCGTGCAGATCGACGCCCGTAACCACCACTCGTCGGTGCAGGCGCTGATCACCCTCGTCGAGTACGCCGCCCGCCTCAAGGCCCAGGAGAAGGTCGCGTGACCACCCCCGCACCGACGCACTCGTACACCACCGAGTCGCTCATCTCCCTGACCGAGATCACTCAGTCCAGGGATCCGCACCGCATCTACCACCAACTGCGCCTGGAACACGGCCCGGTGGCGCCCGTACTGCTGGAGCCCGGCGTGCCCGGGTGGCTGGTGATGGGCCTGGAGCAGCTCCGGATCATCACCGAGCGCGAGGCCCTCTTCTCGCGTGACGCCCGCAACTGGCGCGACCTCAACGACGGCATCGTCTCGCCCGACTCGGGGCTGCTGCCGATGATGGCCTACCGGCCGAACGTCATCGGCGCCGACCAGCAGGAGCACCGCCGGCTGCGCCAGCCGCTGGACGACGGTGTCGGACGCATCAACCACCGTGCGCTGCGCCGCCAGGTGCAGCGGATCTGCGGTGAACTCATCGGCCACTTCGCCCAGTCGGGGCGCGCGGACCTCGTCGCCGACTACGCGGCGTACGTGCCGATGCTGGCCGTCGCGAGCCTCTTCGGCCTCGACACCCGGCAGGGCCACGAGCTGCGCTCCGCGCTGATCGCGCTGTTCAGCAGCCAGACGGACTCGCAGGTCGGCAACCGAAGCTTCGAGCAGATCCTCTTCGACACGCTGCGCGAGCGGCAGGCCAACCCCACGGACGACCTGACGACCGCGCTGATGACGCACCCCAACCTCCAGGACGACCCCGAGGTCCTCCAGTCCATGGTGGTGATGATCTCCGCCGGGAACGAGACCACCACCTGCTGGATCGCCCACACGCTGTACCGGATGATCACCGACACCTCGTTCGACGACCGGCTGCGCAGCGGCCAGCTCGGCGTGGACGACGCGCTCGACGAGGTGCTGTGGCGCGAACCGCCGATGACGCACATGCCCGCGCGGTACGCGCTGCGCGACATCGAACTCGGCGGCCAGTCCATCCGCCAGGGCGACGTGCTCATTCTCGGGCTCTCCGCCGCCAACTCGGACCCGGCGCTCGCCCCGGGCGGCCACCGCCCGGCCAACAACCGTGCGCACATGGCCTATTCGGCCGGCCCGCACATGTGTCCCGCACAGGACACCTCACGTGTGATCACCCGCACGGCAGTGGACACCGCCCTGCACATGCTGCCGGGCCTGCGTCTGATGGTCACCCCCGGAGAGATCAACTGGAACCCCTCTCCGTGGACCCGGTGCCCGACGCAGCTCCCCGTCGCATTCGCCGTGCCGCACGAGATCAGCTCGCCCTCATCCGCCCACCCCTTTGGAGAGACCGCATGACGGCAGACCAGGCCTCGCACTCCGGCGTACCGCTCCTCGAACTGGACCCGTACGGCCGCGACCACCAGGGAGAGGCCGCGAGACTGCGAGGACTCGGACCGGTGGTGCGCGTCAAGCTGCCGGGCGATGTGGAGGCGTGGAGCGTCACCCGGCACGACCTGCTCAACCAGCTCGTGCTGGACCCGCGCATCTCCAAGGACTGGCACAACTGGAGTGCCATGCAGCGCGGCGACATCCCCGACGACTGGCCGCTGATCGGCATGGTCAAGGTCACCAACATGGTCACGGCGGACGGCGCCGAGCACCGCCGGCTGCGCAAGCTCGTCAGCCAGACCTTCACCGCCCGCCGCGTGGAGGAACTGCGGCCCGGCACCTACCAGATCGTCCAGGACCTGCTGGAGGCGCTGCCCTCGCACGCCGACCCGGACGGCACCGTCGACCTGCGCAAGCACTTCGCGTACCCGGTGCCGATGCAGGTGATCAGCGACCTCTTCGGCATCCCCGACTACGAGCGGCCCGAGCTGCGCGAGGCGGTCGACAAGATCTTCCGCTCCGACCTCTCGCCCGAGGTGGTCGGCGCCAACCAGATCGCCGTGTACCAACTCCTGGCCCGCGTCGTCGAACTCCGTACCAAGGAACGGGGCGACGACCTCACCAGCGCGCTCATCTCCGCCCGCGAGGCCGAGCCGGACGCGCTGACGCAGGAGGAACTCGTCGGCACGCTGCTGGTGATGCTCTCCGCGGGGCACGAGACCACGCTGAGCCTCATCGTCAACGCCGTACGGGCCCTGCTCACCCACCCCGACCAACTCGCCCTCACCAAGGGCGAGGAGGACATGTGGCCCGCGGTCGTCGAGGAGACGCTGCGCTGGGAGGCGCCCATCGGCAACTTCCCCTTCCGCTACCCGACCGAGGACATCGAGGTGGCCGGCGTCGTCATCCCGGCGGGCGACCCGATCATGGCGCCCTACAGCGCGGTCGGCCGGGACCCCGAGCAGCACGGCCCGTCCGCCGGCAGCTTCGACATCACCCGCGAGCAGGCCCGCCATCTCGCCTTCGGGCACGGCGCGCACGCCTGTCTCGGCGCACCCCTCGCACGGCTGGAGGCCACCATCGCCCTGCGCGAACTCTTCGCCCGCTTCCCGGACATGATCCTCGGCGCGGTGCCGGGCACGCTCGACCCGGTGCCGTCGCTGTTCTCCAACAGCGTGACGACGCTGCCGGTACGGCTCGGCCATCCGGCGGGGTGACCCGAGGCGGGAGCGGCAGGGACGGCGGCCGGTGAGAGCCCCCGCCGTCCCGGCCCCCGGGTGCGATGCCCGGGGGCGGTCCGGAGGGGGTCGCGCCGTCAGGCCGGCCGGACCGCAGGGGGAACGGGGGAGCAGGGGCCTTTCGCGCACCTGACCCCGCGCACGACCGCCGACGTCCGCATTCTGCTGCTGCCCGAAGCACCACCCAGGTTCTTCACGGAAGGCGCGCCGCCCATGCTCGACGGACAGGATTCCCCGGACAACCCCTCGTCCCCGCCGCCCGGTTGGCCGGCCGCGGACCGGACGGGGCGCTACTACGGCCGCACCCGGCAGACCGGTCCGGGGCCCGCCGCCCCGGATCTCTTCGGCACCCCCGACCTCTCGGACCCGTTACTGCGCGGAGTGGTGCGCGGGGTGCACGGCGGCACCCGCGAGACCGCGCGGGTGTACCTGGAGGACTGGCTCGACGTACGGGGCCGCGATCCCCTCACCGGCATGCACCGCTGGGCGCTGCTGCCGCCCGGCAAGCTGCTGCGGCCCGTGCTGCTGCTGGAGTCGGCGGCGGCCGTGGGCGGCAGCCTCGACCAAGTCGGGCCCGTGGCAACGGGGTTCGAGCTGATGCACGCCGGCAGCCTCATACACGACGACATCATCGACGGCGACGAGGTGCGCCGGGGGCGCGCCGCGACCCACTGCCGCTACGGCGTCGACCGTGCCGTCGTCGGGGCCGACGCCCTGTTCTTCGCCGTCTTCGAGACGCTGGGGGAGTGCCGCAGGCGCGGCGTGGCCGACCGGCTGATCACGGACGCGACCGCCGTCATCGCCGAAGCCGGACTGGACATCACCCGCGGCGCCACGCTGGAACTGGACCTCAGCGGCGCGCTGCACGACGACACCGACGGCTATCTGGAGATGGCCCGGCTGAAGACCGCGGCGCTGCTGCGCGCGGCGTGCCGTACGGGGGCCGTACTGGCCGGCGGCACGGGTGAACAGGCCGACGGGCTCACGGAGTTCGGGGAGGCGCTCGGGATCGCGTTCCAGATCCAGGACGATCTGCTGCCGTACGTAGGGCCGCGCGGAGGGTCGTCCGGGGCGGGTACGGATGCGGGTGCGGCCGGTTCCGGCGCTGGTTCCGGTTCCGGTGCCGATTCCGGTTCCGGTGCTGATTCCGGCTCGGGTTCCGCGTCCGGTGCCGGCTCTGGTTCGCGTGCCGTCGGGCAGTTGCCCGAGGCGTCCGACCGCGCCCGTACCGCGGGCAAGTCCCGTACCAGCGATCTGCGCAACAGGCGCCCCGCCCTGCCGCTGCTGCTCGCCCACCGCAACGGCAGCGACGCCGACCGCGCGCTCCTCGCCGAACTGCTCGAAGGCGGCGCCGACGACGAACTGGCCCGGCAGGAACGGCTGCACGGGCTGCTGGAGGCGACCGGTGCCCTGGAGGCCGCACGGCACACCGCCGACCACTATCTGGACCGCTGCCGGAAGGCGCTGGAGGTGCTGCCGCCCAGCCCGCACCGGAACCGACTCGCAGCACTGGCCGACCAGTTCACCAGCCGGGGGGACGCGTGACGACCACGAACGCCGGTACCACCGGACCCGCCACGTCGCGGAAGAGCGCACCGACAGAGCAGCCTGGCACCGGGCAGGAGCACGCCGGACAGGAGCACACCGGGCAGGAACACACCGGGCAGGAGCCGGGGAACGGGCCGGAGGAGCCGGGGAAGCGGAGCGGGGTCCGGTCCGCCCTCGCGGCCGCCGGCCGGATCCCCCGTCTGGTGTGGCGCGAGATCTTCGTCAGCTACCGCTTCAACAGCAACGACCTGTACTCCACGGTCGTACCCGCCTCCTGCTTCGTCGTCGCCGCGATCCGCCACGCCGGACTCGGGCCCTCCCAGGCGGCGTCGACGGTCGCCGGAGCCGTCGCCTACTTCTGGCTGTTCATCTACGGATCGAGCCTCATCAACCAGATCACGGGCGTCGAGGAGGACCGGCTCAACAAGCCCTTCCGGCCGCTCGTCACGGGCGACAGCACCATGGCGGGCGCGAAGCGGCGCCTCGCGGCCGTACACGTCCTCTTCCCCGCGCTCGGACTGCTGCTGGGCGTGGTCGAGTGGGCGCTGCTGTGGCAGTTCCTGTTCATGCTCCACTACGCATGGGGCGGGCACCGCAACTGGGTCGCCAAGAACCTGCTGATCGCGCTGGGCGTCGTCTCCCAACTCGCCGCCGCCTGGCAGATGGTCACGCCGATAACGGAGCCCGTGTGGTGGTGGATAGCCACCATGGCCGTCATGACGTTCCTGATCATCGGCGTACAGGATCTGCGGGACGTCGAGGGGGACCGGACGCTCAACCGGCGCACCATGCCGATCGCCCTCGGCGACCGGCGCTGCCGCCGGTGCCTCGCGGGGAGCTTCGTCCTGCTGCTGCCCGTCACGCACGTCGTGATGGTGGCGCCCGCCGGGTTCCACTGGTGGACGGCCGCGATCGACGCCGCGCTGGCCGGGCTGAGCCTGCTGCTGGTCTGGCGCGTGCTCCGGCTGAGCACGCCCGCGCAGGACCACCGGACGCAGCGGGTGGTGGAGTGGTGGTACACGTTCGTACTCGCCACGGCCGTCGTGCTGCTGTGACGTCACGGGTTCCGCGCCCGGCGGGCGATATCGCCTCGGCTGCCGGGTAACCGTCCCCGGACCGTACGGGGCCGGGCCGGTCCCGGTCCCGTACGGGAAGAGCAGCACGCGAGAGAGGACCAGGAGCACGCCATGTCGAAACCACCGCTCGCCGATGCGGCAGTGGAGATGCTGAAGAAGGCCAACCCGGCCGTCGTCACGACCCTGCGACCGGACGGCCAGCCGGTGTCCGCGGCCACCTGGTACCTGTGGGAGGACGGCCGCGTCCTGGTCAACATGGACGAGGGACGCAAGCGGCTCGGGCACATCCGCAACGACCCCCGGGTCACGCTGACCGTGCTCGACGAGAGCGACTGGTACACGCATGTGACCCTCATCGGCCGCGTCACCGGACTCCGCGAGGACGAGGGCCTGGCCGACATCGACCGCCTCGCCCGGCACTACCTCGGCAAGCAGTATCCGCAGCGCGACCGCCGCCGCTTCAGCGGCTGGATCGAGATCGAGCGCTGGCACGGCTGGGGCGCGCAGAAGGACAGCGGCCAGGCGGGCTGACGCCCCGTCCGCCGCGGCGCACACAGGGCGGGGCCGGGGCGGCTCCCGTGACCGGGCGGCCGCCCCGACACCCCCTGTACGGCGGCGACTTGGCCGCCGTCGAAGGCCGGATTGCGCATGCCCGCGCCCTGCGTCCGCGCCCCGCTCGCGCCCGTACACCCGTGCGCGGTCCGTCCGCCACCGTCCCCGCACCGCCCCGCCCGGACGGGCGACCCGGCACCGCCCCGTACGTACTCGCCGTCCCGCCGGGTACGCGGAGGCCCTTGAGCCCAGTGCTCGACCGGCACCACAGCAGAGGGGAGTCCGTCATGGTGAGTGCGGACGCGGCGGCCGTCACGACGGTCACGGGCAACGGGGCGCGCGGCACCGTCACGCAGCGCCTCATCCACGACCACCTCGTCGAGGGCGAGACGCAGCCGGGCCGCGAGATCGGACTGCGCGTCGACCAGACGCTGACGCAGGACGCCACCGGGACCCTTGTGATGCAGGAACTGGAGTCGCTGGGCCTGGACCGGGTCCGTACGGAGGTCAGCGTCCAGTACGTCGACCACAACATCCTCCAGGCCGACGAGCGCAACGCGGAGGACCACGCCTTCCTGCGCTCGGCCGCACGACGGTTCGGCGTCTGGTACTCCAAGCCCGGCAACGGCGTCTCGCACCCCACGCACATGCAGCGCTTCGGCGTCCCCGGCAAGACCCTCGCGGGCTCCGACTCCCATACGTGCGCGGCCGGTTCGCTCGGCATGCTCGCCGTCGGCGTCGGCGGGCTGGAGGTGGCGCTGGCCATGGCGGGGCGCCCGCTGTATCTGCGGATGCCGCGGATCTGGGGCGTACGGCTGACCGGTGAACTGCCGCCGTGGGTGAGCGCGAAGGACGTCATCCTGGAGCTGCTGCGGCGGCACGGTGTGAAGGGCGCCGTCAACCGCGTGCTCGAATACCACGGTCCCGGCGTGGAGTCGCTGACCGCGATGGACCGGCACGTCATCGCCAACATGGGCGCCGAACTGGGCGCCACCACCAGCGTCTTCCCCGCCGACGAGGCCGTACGGACCTTTCTGCGGGCCGAGGGCCGCGAGGAGGACTTCGTCCCCGTGGCCGCCGAACCGGACGCCGTCTACGACCTGGACGAGGAGATCGACCTCTCCTCCCTCGAACCGCTGATCGCGCGTCCCTCGTCGCCGGGCAACGTGGTGCCCGTACGGGAGGTCGCGGGACGGCCCGTCGACCAGGCCGCCATCGGCTCCTCCGCGAACCCCGGGCTGCGCGACTTCGCCGTGGCCGCCGCGATGGTTGCCGGGCGCCGCACGGCCGACGGCGTCAGCCTCGACGTCAATCCGACCTCGCGTGAGATCCTCCAGGACCTCACGCGCACCGGCGGCACCTTCGACCTCGTCGCGGCCGGCGCCCGGCTGCACCAGAGCGGCTGTCTGGGCTGCATCGGCATGGGCCAGGCGCCGGCGGCGGGCCGCAACTCGCTGCGTACGTTCCCGCGCAACTTCCCCGGCCGCTCCGGCACGGAGGACGACTCGGTGTGGCTCTGCTCGCCGGAGACCGCCACCGCCTCCGCGCTGACCGGCGTCATCACCGATCCCCGCGACTGGGCGGCCCTCGCGGGCGTCGCGGCGCCGCACGTGGAACTGCCCGAACACGCCAGCGTGAACCGGGAGATGCTGGAGGAGCCGCCGCCCCCGGAGCGTGCCGCCTCGATCGAGCTGGAGCGGGGCCCGAACGTCTCGGCGCTGCCCCGGCTCGACCCGCTGCCGGACGTCCTGGAGGGGCCGGTGCTGCTGAAGACCGGGGACGACGTCTCCACGGACGAGATCTCCCCGGCGGGGGCGAAGGCGCTGCCGTACCGCTCGAACATCCCCAAGCTCGCCGAGTTCACCTTCACGCGTATCGACCCCGAGTATCCGCGCCGGGCGGCGGAGACGGCCCAAGAGGGCGCGTACGACGGGCACTTCGTCGTCGGCGGCGACAACTACGGTCAGGGTTCCTCGCGTGAGCACGCCGCGATCACGCCGCGCCATCTGGGACTGCGCGCCGTCGTCGCCAAGTCCTTCGCCCGCATCCACTGGCAGAACCTCGTCAACTTCGGTGTGCTGCCTCTGGAGTTCGAGGACTGCGGCGACGCGGAACGCATCCGCACCGGCGACGTGCTGCGCCTCGACGGGCTGCACGCACTCCTCGGCGCGGACGCGGACGCCGACTCCCAGGGCGCGTCGCTGCGGCTGCGCAGCGTCACCCGGGACGAGTCGTACGCCGTGCGGCACCGGCTCTCCCCGCGGCAGCGCGAGATCGTACGGGCCGGCGGCATCATCCCGGCGCTGGCGGCGGCGAACTCCCGCCTATAGCGGGCGGGTTGGGCGCTGCGGCGGGGGCCGCGGTCAGGGTCGGCCCGGGTCCGCCGCCCCTCCCGGAGGTCACTGGTCCCCGCCGGTGTTCTACGCTCGGACGCCGGTCGACGACGCCGACACCGGTCGGACGACGCCGACAGAGGCCGGCAGAGACCGGCGGGGGTCGGCAGACGGCGTACAGACGGCGACATGGGGGAGTCCGATGAACGGTCCGGTGAGACAGCCGGCTTCGGCGTGGCTGCGTGCCTACGCGACGCCCGGAGCGGCACCGGCAGAGGTCCGTCTGGTGTGCTTCCCGCACGCGGGCGGCTCGGCCAGCTTCTACCGCGACTGGGCCGGACTGCTCCCCGCACACGTCGAATTGCTCGCCGTCTGCTACCCGGGCCGCGAGGACCGCTTCGGCGAGGAGTGCGCCGCGCACCTGGCCGACCTCGCCGACCCGATCGCCGAAGCCCTCGCCGCCGACGCGGAGTCCCCGCTCGTCCTCTTCGGGCACAGCATGGGCGCCGCGGTGGCGGCCGAGGTGGCGCTCCGGCTGGAGAAGCGCGAACGGGCCCGCCCGCAGCGGCTGTTCGTCTCCGGACGCGAGGGCCCGGGCGCCGAGCGGGGCAGCGAGCTGAGGTCGTACGACGACGACGCGCTCGCGGCGGAGGTGCTGCGGCTCGGCGGCCACGGCGCGGAGATCATGGACCAGCCGGGCGTGCGCGAGCTGCTGTTCCCGGTGCTGCGGGCCGACTACCGGCTCATCGACTCCTACCGCCCCGGCCCCGGGCTGCGACTGACGACGCCCGTGACCGCGCTGAGCGGCGAGTCCGACCCCGCGTGCACCGCCGAGGAGTCCCGGGTGTGGTCCTCGGCCACGTCCGGCTCCTTCGAGCTGCGCAGCTTCCCCGGGGACCACTTCTTCCTCGTGCCGTGCCGGGATCAGGTCGTGGGCCTGGTCGCCGAGCGGCTGCCCGCGGCGCGGGGCTGAGGGACGGCCCTCAGCCGGTGTCCTCCCGGCGTCTGCGCGGCCCGCTCGGCAGCGGTACGTGCAGGGCCCGGGTGAGCTTGGCGAGCATCCGCTGCCGTCCGGAGACCTCGTCGCGGGTGTAGCGGTCCAGCTCCTCCGCGAGCCGCATCGACCGCTTCTCCACGTCCAGTTCCTCCAGCATCCGGTCGATCTCGGCGAGCAGCGCGCCGTGCAACTGCCATTGGCGCGGATGGTGTTGTACGCCCGTCAGCAGCAGCTCCGCGATCCGGTCCCGAGCGGCGCGGGCCGCGGCCAGCTCCTCCACGAGCCGCTCCTCGGCGGTGTCGGAGTCCTGGGTGACGTCGCTGGTGACGAGGACGGCGAACGCCTTGACGGCTCCGGCCAGATGAGCGAACAGCTCCTCCAGCGCCTCGGCCTCGCGGGGCGGGAAGAGCGGCTCGCCCGTACGGCTCTTGGCGAGGTCGGTGAGCGTACGGGCGGTGACGCGGAGCACCACGACGCAGATCTCCAGGGTGTCCAGGCCGGTGCGCAGCACCACCCGCGAGAGCAGGCCCTCCTTGACCCGGGGGTTGAGCTTCAGGCTCTCCTCGGCCTGCTTCAGCGACGCGTCGACCTGCACGATGTCGTGGTCGAGGCGGCGGGCCTCCTGGAGCCGGGCCGCGGCGTCCTCGACCGGGGTGTGGTCGCCGAGCTCCTCGCCGACGAGCCGGATCAGATGGCGCAGCCGGCCCGCGAGGTCCTGGATGGAGTCGGTCGCCGAGCGCGTCCACACCGGCGGTACGAAGAGCACGTTGAACAGCAGCCCGACCACGGCGCCGATGAGGGTCTCCAGCACCCGGTCCAGCGCCGTCTCGGCGACCCGTGTGACGCTCACGCCCAGCACGAGCATGGCGCTGATGGCCACTTCGGGCACGAACTCGTTGACGCGTACGAGGTGTCCCACGGTCAGCGAGGCGAGGATCAGCACGCCCAGCGACCACCAGCTCAGCCCCACGAGATTGCTGAACCCGACGGCGACGAGCACGCCCGCCACCACGGCGTTCACCCTCCGGATGCCCCGGGTCAGGGTGGCGTACAGCGTGACCTGGACGGTGAGCAGCGTGGTCAGCGGGGCGAGCAGCGGGTCCTGGGCGTTGCTGAGCCAGAGCGCCGCGAGATAGCTGAGCACGGCTGCGGCCGTGGACCGGAGGGTCTGGACGACCACGGGATCGTCGCGGCGCCGTGCGAGGTCGGCGAGGGGTTCGGGAACGGCCGGCACGTGGTGGCCCTTCCCGCCGGGGACGCGGATGGGGCGCGGGGCGGGCGGCTGCCACCCGAGTGGGCCGTGCGGCCGTGTACGCCGTACCGGTGTCGTCAGTCCGGGGAGCGCAGCAACGCCAGGAGCAGATGGACGAGTTCGTCCACGACCTGGTCGAGATCCGCGTCGACCCAGCCCGCCGCCCAGTCGTGCAGCAGGCCGTTGACGCTGCCGATGAAGGCGGCCGCGGTGATGCGGTAGTCGCGGTCGGGGGCCTCGCCCTTGCGTACGGCCGCCGCGGCCTCGGCGCGGATCAGGTCGACCCAGCGGGCGCGGCGGGTCAGCCGCTGCTCGTCCATGCGCGGGCTGACGCCGACGATCTCGGTGAAGTTGATCCGGATACGGCGCGGGTCCTCGGCGATGCTCGCGGCGTACGCGCGGAAGACGGGCCCGTAGCGCTCGGTGAACGGCAGACCGTCGGTACGGGCGAGGGCGTCGACGACGGCGCTCTCCGCGTAGTCGTTGACCTCCAGATGGAGCGCGGCGAGGACGTCCTCCAGACCGCGGAACTGCTCGTAGAACTGCCGGGTGGACAGGCCGGCTTCGACACAGAGGGCGGCGACGGTCGTCGCCTGGTAGCCGGGTCCGGCGCCGAAGAGCTGAAGGGCGGCGTCGAGGAAGCGGCGGCGGCGCTCGGCGTGCCGTTCGTCTGCCGCTTTCCCTGCGTAGCGCCCGGTCGGCCGCTTCAGCCCTTCCGTCACCGCTCTCCCTCGCTCGTGGTCGCCGCCATCTTCTCCCCCGACAGGGGTTGAAGAACCGCTGACGGCTCGTTACTTTCAGGTATCGCAAAGTGAAGTGAGACGTTTTCACTTTGCGCGGCTGGGGGCGCTCTGTCGCGGAGCGCCGGGCCGAGCGGTGCGTGATCCCCCGTCATGCACCGCCCGTTTCCAGCCGTGGTCCGGACCGGCAGGGTGCCGCCGTGCTCTGCCGGTCCGGTCCCGCGACGGACGCAAGCCGCTACCCGAAGGAGCGCCATGCCCGTCCCCAGGGAGAGGTCCGCGAGGTCCGCTCGGCTCCGTCCTCGCCGTTCCGCCGCCGTCGCCGCCGCACTTGTGGCCGTGGCCGTGTCCGTCACGACGGGCGCCGCGCCCGCACCGCACGCCGTACCGGAAGCGCACTCCGCCTCCGCGTCGCACTTCGCCTCCGCCGAAGCCGCCGGCAAGCGCGCCGGTCTGCAAGAGGTGATGTTCGTCGGCAACAACTGGGAGGGCACCGCGGACGTGATCGGGTCCAGCGGCTCCTTCGAGAAGCTCGGCCGCATCGACGTCGTCCCCGACAGGCAGCAGCGCCTGGACGAGATCTACGCGAACCCGATCAAGCTCGCCTTCTTCCTCGGCATCCGCAACGGACCCGGCGAGGGCCACGACCAGCTCGTGGACGACATGTACTCCACCCCCGACGGCACGTCGATGGTCGTCTCCCGGCCGAGCTTCGCCGACGTCGTCTCCATCGACGTACGCACCGGGAAGATCAACTGGCGCTTCCCTGTCTCCGGTTTCCGCTCCGACCACATGGCCGTCTCGCCGGACGGCGAGCGCGTCGCCGTCTCCGCCTCGACGTCCAACACCGTCCACGTCCTCGACATCGACACGGGGGAGGAGGCCGGTTCGTTCGCGACCGGCGACAAGCCCCACGAGAACGTCTTCACCGACGGCGGGAAGCGCATCTGGAACATGTCCATCGGGGACGTGCAGACCGACACCGACGACCCCTGGCTGGACTGGACGAAGGGCGACCGCAAGATCACCGTCGTCGATGCGGAGACCTTCGAGAAGGTCGAGGTGATCGACATGCGCGAGCGCCTGGACGCCTTCGGGCGCAAGGACTTCTCCGACGCCGTGCGCCCGGTGGCCTTCACGCCCGACGAGTCGAAGCTCTACTTCCAGGTCTCCTTCTTCAACGGCTTCTTCGAGTACGACGTCGCCGCCGACAAGATCACCCGCGAGAAGGTCCTGCCCAAGAACCCCGACACCAGCGAGGACCGTACGACCTGGGTCAACGACTCCCGCCACCACGGGATGTCGATGAGCCCCGGCGGCGACAAGCTGTGCGTCGCCGGGACGATGGACGACTACGCGACCGTCGTCGACCGCGAGTCCCTGGCGGAGGGCCCGCTCGTCCCCGCGTCCAAGCCGTACTGGGCGACGGTCAGCGGCGACGGTAAGTCCTGTGTGATCTCCGAGGCGGGCAGCGACCGGGTCACCGCGATCGACTTCGCCAGCGGTGAGAAGACGGTCTCGGTGCCCGTCGGCGACCATCCGCAGCGGGTGCGTCTCGCCCATGTGCCGGAGGGCTGGAGCAGCCCGGCCGGCGGCTGAACTCCCGGGCCGCCGGGCCCGGTAGAGCCGGGGGCGGGCGCATCCCCGCGCGCCC
>NZ_LJGW01000728.1 GCF_001751255.1 Streptomyces nanshensis
CGGGCCTCCGGCATGGACGAGGCGGCCCGCGTCGGTGCGCGGACGCGGCGCTGCCGCGCGGCTGCCGCAGCGGTAGCGTCCTCGCATGAGCCAGCCGCCGTTCCTCACGCTGCCGCCCGTGGCACGGGCCCGCCGACTGCCCACCGCGCGCGGCGAGTTCGCCGTACACGAGGCGGGCGAGCCGCGTCGGGGCACGGCCCTGCTGATACCGGGCTTCACCGGCAGCAAGGAGGACTTCATCGCCCTCCTGGAGCCGCTCGCGGACCGTGGCTACCGGGTCGTCGCGGTCGACGGCCGCGGCCAGTACGAGACGCCGGGGCCGCGCGAGGAGTCCGCGTACGCACAGGCGGAGCTGGCGCAGGACGTACACGCGCTCGCGGCGGCCGTACGGGACGACGTGGCCGAGGACGCCGAGGACGGTCCGCCCGCGCGCGTCCATCTGCTGGGGCACTCGCTCGGCGGTCTCGTCTCGCGGGCCGCGGTACTGCGCGACGCCGCGCCCTTCGCCTCCCTCACGCTGCTCAGCAGCGGCCCCGCCGCCGTCGCCAGTACGCAGCAGCACCGGCTGAAGATGCTGCTCGGCGCGTTCGGAGTGCTGGAGATGGAGGAGATCTGGCAGGCCATGTGCGAGCTGGACCCCGTCGAGGCCGCCGACGAGGAGACCCCGCCCGACGTCGCGGACTTCCTGCACCGCCGCTGGCTGGCGAACACACCGGAGCAACTCTCCGCCACCGCACAGCAGTTGCTCACCGAGCCCGACCGTACGGACGAACTCGCCGCGGCCCTCGCCGCCCTGCCCGAGCCCCTGCCGGTGCAGCTCCTCTCCGGCTCCGTCGACTACGCGTGGCCGGTGCCCCTGCTGGACGAGACGTCCGTGCGGCTCGGCGCCGTACGGACGGTCGTCGAGGGGGCGGGGCACTCGCCGAACGCGGAGCGCCCCGCCGAGACGGCCCGCGCCCTCGCGTCGTTCTGGGACGGCGGCGAGGTCAGCCCGTGACGGGCTCGGCGCCCGAGGCGCGGGCCACGATCTCCTCGTAGACCGCGGCGGCGGTGGTGTGTTCGCCGAGACGGCAGCTCTTGCGGCTGCCGTGGTAGTCGCTGGAGCCGGTGGCGAGCAGCCCGAGGTCGGCGGCGAGCCCGTGCAGCCGCGTACGGGTGGCCGGTTCGTGGTCCATGTGGTCGGCCTCGATGCCGTCGAGGCCCGCCGCGGCCAGGTCCGCGATCGCGCTCTCCGGTACGCACTGACCGCGCTTGGCGGCCAGCGGGTGCGCGAAGACGGCGACGCCGCCCGCGCCCTTGATCAGACGCAGCGCGTCGAACGGATCGAGTTCGTGCTTCTCGGCGTACGCCCGGCCGTCGTTGGCGATCCACTCCTCGGTGAAGGCGTCCGAGACGCTGTCGACGACGCCCGCCTCGACCATCGCCGTCGCGATGTGCGGACGGCCGACGGCGCCGTCGCCCGCGATCTCGGCGACCCGTTCCCAGGTGACGGGCACGCCCAGCTCCCGCAGCTTGCGCACCATGGCGCGGGCGCGCGGGACGCGGTCGTCGCGTACGAGTTCGCGCTCGCGGGCGAGTTCGGGCTCCTCCGGGTCGAAGAGGTACGCCAGCATGTGCAGGCTCACACCGTCCAGACGGCAGGACAGCTCGGCGCCCGGCACCAGCGTCAGCCCGGCGGGCAGAGCGCGTACGGCCGCCGCGTGCCCCGCGACCGTGTCGTGGTCGGTGAGCGCGACGACGTCGAGACCGGCGGCGGCCGCGCCCGCGACGAGTTCGGCGGGGGTGTCCGTGCCGTCCGAGGCGGTGGAGTGGGTGTGCAGATCGATGCGCACGAGGAGGCTCCCGCGTCGGACGGAGGGGCCGCACGGTGACGTACGGCGGCGGCGCCCCCAGGATAGTCACGCGCGGCGGATCGCCCGCCCGTGCCCGTCAGGTCATGAGACGCGGTCAGACGCGGTTCAGGTGATGAGACGCGGCGAGAGCGTGCCGCACGGCAGCAGATCGACTTCCGCGCCCGCGTCCCGCAGATCGGTCAGCACGAGTTCGTCGTACAGCAGCAGCCCGGACTGCTCGGGCCACACCACCGCCCACAGCCACAGCCCCCGGGCCTCGCCCGCGAAGACGGCGCGGTCGGTGGCCGAACCCGTCACGTGCCACAGCGGTGTGGGGCGGCCGGCGGCCAGCACCTTCACCGGCGGCGGCTTGTCGACGCACATGCCGGGCCCGGGGTCGGGACCGTCCAGGCCCGCGTAGCGCGCGCCGAGTCCGACGCCCAACTCCTCGGCGACGAGGATGAGTTCGCCGGGGCCGCCGAGGGGTCCGGGACCGGAGCAGGCGACCGCCGTCGCCCGGCCCCCGCTGCGGTCGTCGCCCGCGCTGGCCACACCGGAGAAGAGCCAGCCGACCGGCAGCGGCCACGGCATCCACACGGGGACCTTCGTACGGCCGACGGCGACGGCGAGAGCTTCGACGCTGGGGGGAACGACGGGCTGCAGCGGGTGCACTGTGCCGTGCAGATCGCACTGCCAGGTGTCGGCGAAGAGTCCGGGCGCCCGTACCCGGCCACCGCACTTCGGGCAACTGGGTTCGCCCCTCATGCTCAACAACGGTGCTCCCCGGGGGCGCCCGCGTCAAGGACAGATCACTTCGCCGGACATGACCGGGGCGCGAACCTTGACAGCGCGGGGGCCGGGCGTCCCGCGGCCACGACCGCCGCCCGGCGCCGGTTCAGCCGGAGAGCGGCACCGCCTCCCGCAGCGGGTCGCGCAGATCCGTACCGTGCCGCAGCCAGCGCTCCTGAAGCGCCTCGGCTCCCTGTGCCCGCTTCCACGCCGCCTCGTTCGCCGTCATCGGCAGCAGCGGCAGGAACCGCACCGGTTCGAGCGGTGCGTCCAGCTCCAAGTCCTCGACCAGACCGCCCGGTTCGGCCACGAGGACGGACGTGAACGGGGCGCCGGGCCACAGCGGCTCCCCCACGTCCAGCGAGGCGCCGGGCACGACGACGACTCCCTCCACCTGCGGGGAGGCCGCGAGCACGGCGAGCGGCCGCAGCACCTTGTCGGTGTCGGCGGCTCCCACCCGTACGGACAGCAGCAGTTCGGCACGCGGGCCCCGCTGCGGATCGGCGAGCGCGGCGGCGGGGTCGGTCATCGGGGCGGCCGACATCCCCAGCGTCGCGTAGCGCACGACGCCGTCCTCCAGGAAGCGCAGCACCTCGATCCGTTCGGTGCCCAGGAACGTCACGGACGCGCGTGCGTCGGGCTCGCCCAGCGCCGAACGCAGCCGCGCCTCCACCAGATCCGATACGTCAGCCATGGACGGGAGCATAGATCGCGTAAGGACGTGGCAAAGAGATGCGTCCGGCGCCCGGAAGGGACACGGCACACTCCCACCGGTGTTAGCGTTGGTTGCTGGTCAGACATGCGAATCGTCCCCGAGGGGGCACGGCAGGAGGAGGTGGGACTGACATGGATCCGAGTCGACCGTGCAGTACCAACTGCTCTTCTGCCGCGACTTCGCGTCCCCACTCCTGAGCGCCCTTCTTTCCAGCGGTTTCATCGGCGAAACCTCGCTGGGAAGGTTTTTCTCCGGGCTGTTCTCCACCTGGGTTCCGCACGACGCGAGAGGCGGAAGAGCGCAGAGCTTCGCTCCACCCCGTCCGACAGCGCACCACTGAACGCCCGTCGCGACCGGCACCGAGCGGTACCCGCTTTGCAGACCTCCGGCCGTCGAGCACCGCACGTCGCCGTCTCCGTAGGTTTACATTCCGGGCAGCGCTGAGCCGGGCCGCGTCATGGCACCGACAAGGAGCTCAGCATGTCGATGATCCGAGACCTGCGCGCCGCCGTCCGTCCGTCCCTGCGCAAGGCGGGCCGCTCGTCCTACCCGTACGAGAACACGCGCACCGAGGCCGCCGGCACGGCCGTGGTCGACTGCGCGGTCTACCGCGACGGCCGCCGCGTCGCGGCCCGCACCACACCCGACGAGGCGCTGCGGCGCGTACGTGCCAGCGGCGGCCGCGAGTTCGTGTGGATCGGTCTGCACGAGCCGACGGAGCGGGAGTTCTCCGGCATCGCCACGGAGTACGGACTGCACCCGCTGGCCGTCGAGGACGCCGTACAGGCCCACCAGCGGCCGAAGTTGGAGCGTTACGACGACAGCGTCTTCACCGTCTTCAAGACGATCCACTACGTGGAGCACGCCGAACTCACCGCCACCAGCGAGGTGGTGGAGACCGGCGAGGTGATGTGCTTCACCGGCCGGGACTACATCATCACGGTGCGGCACGGCGGCCAGGGTTCGCTGCGCGCCCTGCGGCACCGCATGGAGGACGACGCCGAACTCCTCGCCAAGGGGCCCTCGGTGGTGCTGCACGCGATCGCCGACCAGACGGTCGACGGCTATCTCGCGGTGGCCGACGCCGTCCAGGACGACATCGACGAGGTCGAGATCGAGGTCTTCTCCAACAGCACCGGCAACGGGCGGCGCGGCGGCGACGCCGGGCGCATCTACCAGCTCAAGCGCGAGGTCCTGGAGTTCAAGCGGGCCGTCTCGCCGCTGCTGCGCCCGATGCAGCTCGTGAGCGAGCGTCCGATGCAGGTCATCGACCCGGAGATCCAGAAGTACTTCCGTGACGTCGCCGACCATCTCACGCGCGTCAACGAGCAGGTGCTCGGCTTCGACGACCTGCTCAACTCGATCCTCCAGGCCAACCTGGCGCAGGCGACCGTCGCGCAGAACGAGGACATGCGCAAGATCACGTCGTGGGCGGCGATCTTCGCCGTGCCGACGATGATCGCGGGCATCTACGGCATGAACTTCACGTACATGCCCGAACTCGGCTGGAAGTACGGCTATCCCACGGTGATGGCCGTGACGGTCACGATCTGCGTCGCCATCTACCGCGGCTTCAAGCGCAACGGGTGGCTCTGACGGGCACATAGCGGGCCTCGTACGCGACGGGGGGGGCGTACCGGCGGAGCGACAGGCGGCGACTGCGCCCCCGGCACGTCCGTCCCCGCCCGGTAGCCTGCGCGTATGACGCTGCTCGATCAGGCTCTCATCGAGGAGGCCAGCAAGAAGTCCGGCCTCATCTGGGTGCGCGGTCCACAGGGTCCCGCCCGCGCCCTGTGGCACGCGTGGCACGACGGCGCGGTGTGCGTCGTCGGCGACGGACCGCTCGAACAACCCCTGGACGGCCTGGGGTTGACGGACGGCGGCACCGCCACGGTCAGTGTGCGCAGCAAGGACAAGGGCGGCCGGCTCGTCGTCTGGCCCGCGCGCGTCGTGGAGTTGGCGCCGCGCGGCGAGACGTGGGAGACGGTCGTCGCCGAACTGCGGGGCAAGCGCCTCAACGCGCCCGACTTCCCCACCGTCGCCGACCGCTGGGCACGCGAGTGCCGGGTGCTGCGGCTGGAGCCCGCGGGTGCGCCCGTGGAGCAGCCCGGTGCGATGCCGGACGGTTCACAGGCGGCCGTTCCGGCACCGACGCCCGCGACGACGCGACGCCGCATTCCGGCCGGGCTGCCGAGGCTGCTCTTCCGGGGGCGGCGTCAACAGGGCACGTAGCGGGGGCACATGGCGGCGGGACGGACCAACGGGCGGGGCGGGGCCGCGCGTTGAGCCCGCCGGCCGAGGGGCACGCTCACGGCCCGTGCGGCTGCCGGGCCGGTGTCCGCCTCAGCCCTTGTCCGCGACGATCTTCCTGCCGTAGTCCACGACTTGCTGCTTCGCCGGCGGCTCCAGCGCGAACTCCTTGTTCCAGTCGCCGAGTTCGAGCGTCCCCGCACCGCCCGCGCGCTCGATCCGCAGCGGATACGGGGAGCCGATCAGCGAGACGTCGACGACGCCTCCGCTGCCGCCGCCCGCCTGCACCCGTACGGTCTTGACGCCGCCGACCTCGCCCCGGTCCCCCGTCTCGCGCTCGCCGCTCATCATCATCAGCCCCTCCAGCAGGGACTGCATGTCCGCGAAGCCGCTGAGCTGCTTGTACGCCGGGTCCTCCGCGGGGACCTTCACATACTTGCCGTCGAGCTTGCCCGCGGCCTGTACGTCCGACTTGGAGGGCTCCTCGCCGCCCTTCTTCTGCCGGGCCCAGAAGTCCGCGTCCGCCTTGAGGAACATCTGCTTGCCGACGCGCAGCAGCCAGAACGCCGAGCCGCCCTTGGCCGCGACCTTGCCGGTGGCCCCGTCCCGCTTGAGGTGCATGTCCAGGCGGTAGGTGCGGCCGTTGCTGACGACGGTGCCGGAGAGCTTCACCGACCGGGCACGCTCGGCGGCGGCCCGCGTCTTCTTCTCGATCTTGGACGCGGAGAGCTTGCCGACCCCGTTGGTGCCGGCGTCGGGATCGCCCGTCCCGCAGGCGGCCAGGGCCACCGTGAGTCCCACGCAGACGACACCCTTGAGGACCGTGGTTCCTCGCGTGCGGGCGCATCCAGACACTCGGCAACCTCCTGGAGATCGGACCGGGAACCGCACCCTACCGGTGGTCAGGCCGCAGGCGGAGGGCAGCCGTCCGGACCATCGCGCGGGCTCCGCGGAGCGTGCCCCGGGCTAGGCTGAAGGCGGCGAAGGGTGCGTATGCGCCGAAGCACGGACGGACGAGGAGGCCCCGCCGATGGCCGCTGGCTCCTCCCGGGTCTTTGTGTCCCACCTGTCCGGCATCGCCGTCTTCGATCCGGGCGGCGACCAGGTGGGACGGGTCCGCGACGTCGTCGTCGTGCTGCGCGGCCAGCCGCCGGCGGGCTCCGGGGACGGCCCGCAGCGTGAGCGTCCCCCGAGCGTGCTCGGTCTCGTCGTCGAAGTCGTCAGCAGGCGGCGGGTGTTCCTGCCGATGACGCGCGTGACGGGCGTGGAGTCGGGCCAGGTCATCACCACCGGGGTGGTGAACATGCGCCGCTTCGAGCAGCGTCCGGCCGAGACGCTGGTCCTGGGCGAACTGCTGGACCGACGGGTGACGCTCGTGGAGACCGGCGAGCAGGTCACCGTTCTCGACGTGGGCATCCAGCAGCTTCCCGCCCGGCGCGACTGGCAGATCGACAAGGTCTTCGTACGGCGGCTACGGCAGGGGAAGGGCGGCGCCCTCCGGCGGCGCGGGGAGACCCTGACCGTCGAATGGTCGGCGGTCACGGGGTTCGCACTGGAGGAGCGGGAGCAGGGCGCGGCCACACTGCTCGCCACCTTTGAACGTATGCGCCCCGCGGACATCGCCAACACCGTCCACCACCTCTCCCCCAAGCGCCGCATGGAGATCGCCACGGCGCTCGACGACGACCGGCTCGCCGACGTACTGGAGGAGCTGCCCACCGACGACCAGGTCGAGCTTCTCGACGAACTCCCCGACGAGCGCGCCGCGGACGTACTGGAGGCGATGGATCCGGACGACGCGGCGGATCTGCTCTCCGAACTCGCCGAGCAGGACAAGGAGCGTCTGCTCCAGCTCATGCGGCCGCAGGACGCGGCTCCCGTACGGCGGCTGCTGTCGTACGAGGAGGGCACGGCCGGCAACATCATGACCACCGAGCCGATCGTGCTCCAGCCCGACGACACCGTGGCGCTGGCGCTGGCCCGGGTGCGCAACGCGGACCTCCCGGCGCCGCTGGCCGCACAGGTCTTCGTGTGCCGCCCGCCGGACGAGACCCCGACGGGGAGGTATCTGGGGCTCGTGCACTTCCAACGGCTGCTGCGGGACCCGCCGTTCACGCTCGTCGGCTCGATCGTCGACACCGATCTGCGTCCGCTGCCGCCGGAGACGACGCTGCCCGTGGTGAGCAGCTATCTCGCGACGTACAACATCGTGGCGGCCCCGGTCGTCGACGAGGGCGGACATCTGCTGGGCGCCGTCACGGTCGACGACGTACTGGACCATCTGCTGCCGGACGACTGGCGTGAGGAGGCGGCCCAGCGGCTGCCGGAAGCCGGCGGACCGCGAGCGGAGGGAGTCGCGCGCCATGGCGGCTGACGGGGACAGGGACCGGGACGACGGGGAACGGGACGGCCGGGACCGAGACCGAGACCGAGACCGGGACCGCGACAGGGACAGGGACCGCGACAGGGACAGGGACCGCAACCGGGACCGCATCAGGGACCGGATCCTGGAGAGGGAGCGCGAACGCGAAAGGGAGCGGGAGCGCGAGCGCGAGGGCGCCCGCGAGCGGGAACGCGAACGCAGCGCACGCGGACGGCTGGACGTCCCCCGCGCCCCGCGACGCCGGCTGCTCCCGGAGTACGACCCCGACGCCTTCGGCCGCCTCTCCGAGGAGATCGCACGCTTCCTGGGCACGGGCCGCTTCATCGTCTGGATGACGGTCGTCGTCACCGTCTGGATCGCCTGGAACGTACTGCTGCCCACCCCGCTGCGCTTCGACGAATACCCGTTCATCTTCCTGACGCTGGCCCTCTCGCTCCAGGCGTCGTACGCGGCCCCGCTGATCCTGCTCGCGCAGAACCGGCAGGACGACCGCGACCGGGTCAACCTGGAGCAGGACCGCAAGCAGAACGAACGCAGCATCGCCGACACCGAGTTCCTCACCCGCGAGATCGCCGCGCTGCGCACGGGCCTCGGCGAGGTCGCCACCCGCGACTGGATCCGCTCCGAACTCCAGGAGCTGCTACGGGAACTGGAGCACCCGTCGAACGCGGAGCGCACCGCGGAGAGCGCCGGCACCCGGGGACCCCGAGGGGGAGGCCCGGCGGACGGAGCGTGATCCGTCCCCCACCACCGCGGCTTCGGCAGCCCTGTACGACGGCCGTACCATTTGCGCATGGCTACCGACACTCCCCCAGAGTCCGTGCGGGAGGGGGATCCCTCTGCGACCCCTCCCACCGAGGACGCAGTACGTGCCGCGCTCGCCACCGTGGACGATCCGGAGATCCACCGGCCGATCACCGACCTCGGCATGGTGAAGTCCATCGGTATCGCCGCCGACGGCACCGTCGACGTCGGGATCTATCTGACGGTCTCCGGCTGTCCGCTCCGCGAGACGATCACCGCGAACGTGACCGAGGCCGTCCAGCGCGTCGAGGGCGTCACACAGGTCTCCGTCGAACTCGACGTGATGAGCGACGAGCAGCGTCGCGAGCTGGCCTCCACGCTGCGCGGCGGCAAGGCCGAACGCGAGGTGCCGTTCGCCCAGCCCGGCTCGCTGACCCGTGTGTACTGCGTGGCCTCCGGCAAGGGCGGCGTGGGCAAGTCGTCGGTGACGGTCAACCTCGCGGCGGCGCTGGCCGCCGAGGGCCAGAAGGTGGGCGTCGTCGACGCCGACATCTACGGCCACTCCGTACCGCGGATGCTGGGCACCGACGCCCGGCCGACCCAGGTCGAGGACATGATCATGCCGCCGTCGGCGCACGGCGTGAAGGTCATCTCGATCGGCATGTTCACGCCCGGCAACGCACCCGTGGTCTGGCGCGGCCCGATGCTCCACCGCGCCCTGCAGCAGTTCCTCGCGGACGTCTACTGGGGCGACCTGGACGTGCTGCTGCTCGATCTCCCGCCCGGCACGGGCGACATCGCCATCTCCGTCGCCCAGTTGGTGCCCAACGCGGAGATCCTCGTGGTCACCACGCCGCAGCAGGCGGCGGCGGAGGTCGCCGAACGGGCCGGCTCCATCGCCGTACAGACGCACCAGAAGATCGTGGGCGTCATCGAGAACATGTCGGGCATGCCCTGCCCGCACTGCGACGAGATGGTCGACGTCTTCGGCACCGGCGGCGGACAGCGCGTCGCCGAGGGCCTGACGAAGACCACCGGCACCGAGGTGCCCGTACTGGGCGGCATCCCCATCGATCTGCGGCTGCGCGAGGGCGGCGACGAGGGCAAGCCCGTCGTGCTCAGCGACCCGGACTCCCCCGCGGGTACGGCGCTGCGCGATGTCGCGGCCAAGATCGGCGCCCGGCAGCGCGGACTGTCCGGCATGTCGCTGGGCCTCACGCCGAGCAACAAGTTCTGAGCCGCAGGCCCGCCCGGCACCGGAGACGGAAAGACGTCTGAGGCGCTCCCCGTGTGGGAAGCGCCTCAGACGTTCATACCGCTCGCGCGGTCACTGCTGATATGCGGTGAGGTCCTTGACGACGGCGAAGCCCAGCCCGTACGCGCTCATCCCGCGCCCGTACGCGCCGATGTGCACGCCTTCCTGCGCCGCACCGGCCAGCACCCAGCCGTACTCGGACTCCCGGTAGTGGAAGTCGGTCGGTACGCCGTCGACCGGCAGGGTCAGCGTGGACCAGCCGGAGCCGCCCAGATCGTCGGCGAGCTCCCAGGCCACGACCGTCTGCTGGTCGAGCCAGTCCTGCCGCAGCCCGCGCTCCATCTCCTGCGGCCACGTACACGACAGCAGGCCGGAACCCGCGAGCCATGCCGCGGTGGAGACGGACGTCGCCTCCAGCACGCCCGTACCGTCCGCGCTGCGCCGCACCGGGCGGCTCGCGACCGTGACGGTGACCGCGAAGCGCTGACTGTCCGGATTCGCCTCGCTCTTGATAGAGGGCACTTCCCCGTGCCCTGTCGAACCGTGCTCGACCGTGCCGTCCGCCGTCGTGCCGACCTGCATCAGCCAGCGCGGTCCGGTGAACGCCTCATCGAGGCCATACCACGGAAAGGAAGCCGTCAGAAACCCGTCCACAGCCCGCTCTGCACCGCTCTCCTCCGGTGCGGCGGGCCCGGGTTCCCCAGCCACCCGACTCGTCGTCTCCATCTGCGCGACGCCTCCTCATTGCCCTGTGCCACGGGCAGCCTGCCCCCCTCGGACGGCGAACCCCGGACACAGGGAGGATAGCCACCCGGGTCCGCCGTTTCGGGCATGACCAAACATCGGCCCTTCATCAAGGACGTGAGATGCGCCTCCCAGGTGACCCGTGAGAGGCAGATGATGCGAGCGGTGCGCGATGTGCCCCGCTATGTGACCCGAACGATTCAGGTCGCGTCGGCGTCGAAGGGCGGCGGATCGTCCTTGGGACGCTCGCGAGGGCTCTCCTTGCTGAGCGGATCGGACGCGTCCAGACCCGTGGCGGCCCCGCCCTTGCTCAGGCTCGTACGGCTGCCGCTTCCGCTTCCACTGCCGCCGCTGCTTCCGTTCGACGAGGAACGGGCGCCGACGCTCTCGGTGCCGTTCACCGCGTCGGTGACCTCCGCGAGGTCGTCACGGAAGTCGAAGGTGTTGCGGAGTTCCTTCACGCCGAGGTCGTCGCCGTCGAGCAGGTGCTTGCGGGCGAAGGTCTTCGGGTTCAGATCCTCGAACTCGAAGTCCTTGAACTCCGGGCCCAGCTCGGAGCGGATGTCCTCCTTGGCGTTCTCGGAGAACGCCCGCACCTTGCGGATGAAGGCGGCGACGTCCTGGATCACCTTGGGCAGCTTCTCCGGCCCGAAGACGAGAACGGCGAGGACGACGAGCGCGACCAGCTCTAGGGGTCCTATGTCGAAGAACACCTTGCAGCTCCCTCATCCTCAGACCTACGCGGGCACCGGGTAACGGCCCGGGTCTCACGGTACCCGCAGTGCCCGCCGTCGTGGGCGGCCGCCCGGCATCCGTACCAACCGGCTCGTGGACGCCCCTGTCCCTTCCGTCACACAAGTGACGCGTACGCTGCGGGACTTCGGCGGCCGCACGCTCAGTGCCGGTGCTGCGCCGCCGCGGTGACCCGGGAGAGCGCGGGCTCGCTCGTGCGGATGGCACCGCCGGGGAAGGCGTCCGCGGGCAGCCCCGCATAGGCCTCCGCCCCGAAGGCGTACGAGTCGAGAGCCGGCGGCGGTGTGGACCGCGCACCGCCGGAGGCGAAGAAGGCCTCGCGCAGCAGAGGGTGGCCCGCGCCGGTCTGCTCGCTCTCCGCCGGGGGTGCGGCGGGCGCCGCCCAGGGGGCGCCGCGGTGCACGCTCGTGCCGCGTCCCGCCTTGAGCGCCGCGCCGCTGCTGTCCTCGGCCGTCGTGCTCGCGCTCAGAACGGTGCCGCTCACTTCACCGCGCTCGCTGCTCGTATCGCGGCGCCTGCGGTCCCGGTCGCTGCTGCCGCCGCCGGAGGCGGCCGTACGGACGGAACTGGCCGACGCCGTACCGGAGTCGCCCTTCGCCGCGGAGGGAGCGCCGCCGCCCGTGCCGCCGGTGCTCATGCCGCCCGCGAGGGCGAGAGCGGCCAGCGAGACCGCGCCCGCAGCCGCGAAGGCGAAGCGGCGGCCCCGGGAGGAGAACCGTTCCATGTCGTGTATGCGGAAGCCGCGGCTCGGCGTGAGCGCACTGGCGTCCCGGCCGCCCCGAAGCTGGTCCAGGACCCATACGGAACCGGACTCCGCGTGTGTGGAGGCGGCACCTGGGCCGGGAAGAGAGCCGCCGGACGTGCCGGACGGGATCCCGGGGGCGCCGAGCCGTTCGCCGACGGAGGGGATCCCCTCGTACGGACCGCCGGAGCCCGGACCGGACCCCGCACCGGGACCGCCGGCGGGCAGCCCCTGCAGACGTGCGAGCAGACCGTCCGAGGGCGGCGGGGGCGCGGTGTCCGCGAAGACGTTCTTCACACGGCGCTGGGCGTCGGCCTCCGCCTTGCAGCTACGGCAGGTCGCCAGGTGCGCGAGCACGCGCTCACGGGCGTCGTGCCCGAGTTCGCCGTCGATCAGGGCGGCCAGACGGTCGCCGAGATGCTGCTCGGCCGGAGTGAGTTCCCTCTCCGGCTGCGCCGCTCTGCCGCCCATGCCTGCGCCACTCACGCAGCACCGACCTCCCCGCTCCCGACTGCGGGGACCGCCGCGCTCAGCGCCCGCTGCTGCTCCGCGCGCGCCTCGGGCGAGCGGTGCTGCAGTGCCTTGCGCAGTTGCGAACGTCCCCGGTGGATCCGGCTGCGTACGGTGCCGAGCTTCACGCCGAGCGTCGCGGCGATCTCCTCGTACGACAGGCCCTCGATGTCGCAGAGCACCACGGCGGCACGGAACTCCGGCGCGAGGGTGTCCAGCGCCTGCTGCACGTCCGCGTCGAAGTGGGTGTCGTTGAAGTGCTGCTGCGGTGTGGGCTCACGGCTGGGCAGCCGCTCGGCGGCGTCGTCGGCGAGCGCGTCGAACCGGATGCGCTGCTTGCGCCGCACGGTGTCCAGGAAGAGGTTCGTGGTGATGCGGTGCAGCCAGCCCTCGAACGTGCCCGGCGTGTACGTCGACAGAGAACGGAAGACGCGGACGAAGACCTCCTGCGTGAGGTCCTCGGCGTCGTGCTGGTTACCGGTGAGGCGATAGGCGAGGCGGTAGACGCGCGCACTGTGCGTGCTGACGATCTCCTCCCAGGAAGGAGGGGTCCACGCCTGGCTCTCCGCATCGGTGTCGAACGTCGCCGTCGTCGCGGATTCGGCGGTGCGGACCTGGTCAGCAGTGTCTGTCACGGATTTCGGCTCGTCCGCCGACCTGCGAAAACGCCGGAGCATTCCACGGTCCCGGACCGCAGCCGCACCTCCCCTGTCGGCTCTGGTGGTGTCCAGTGGGTCCCCAACCCTAACCACCTCGCCCGTTAGCTCCGGATAAGCACTTTTGAGTTGCTGCCCGCCCGGGCTCTCTTCCTGCTTCACGGTCGCCGATCGCACCTGCACTCCACCCCCTGAGACTTCCCTTCCGTTCCAACGTCCGGTCCCATCAGCGGGTTCCCGGGGCAGCGGATACAGTCACCGTGGCGTGGAGGACGGGGACAGGAGAGGGACATTACCGGCAACCGGCAGTCGAGCTGGGCGTTCGCCGATGCCTACGGCGCCGAGCTCGCCGACGACGCCGAGAACGCGGCGCTGCGCTGGGCCCGGGAGCGGGCCCAGTACGCGGGCGTGCGCGCGGTGTCCGCTGCCACCGGCGCCACCCTCCGGCTGCTCGCGGCGACCGCCGACGCCAAGGCCGTCGCGGAGATCGGCACCGGCACCGGCGTCTCCGGCATCCATCTGCTGGCCGGGATGCGGTCCGACGGCGTGCTGACCACGGTCGACACCGACCCCGAGCAGCAGCAGACCGCACGCCAGGCCTTCCGCGCCGCCGGCTTCGCGGGCAACCGCGCCCGGTTCATCCCCGGCTCGGCTCTCGACGTGATGCCGCGCCTCGCCGACCGCGGATACGACCTGGTCTTCTGCGACGGGGACCGCTCGGAGTGCATGGAGTACTTCGCCGAGGCGCTGCGGGTGCTGCGCCCCGGCGGGCTCGTCTGCTTCGAAGGGGTCTTCGCCAACGGCCGTACGGTCGACTCGGCCGCGCAGCCCGCCGAGGTCCGCAGACTGCGCGAACTGCTGGGCGCCGTACGGGAGAACAAGGCCCTCGTGCCCACGCTGCTGCCCGTGGGCGACGGGCTGCTGTGCGCCGTCAAGCGCGAGCTGTGACCGCGGACGGGCGGCGGGCCGCAGCGGAACACAACTGCCCCGGAGCACGAGGTGTGCTCCGGGGCAGTGGAGAACCCACTGACTGCACGTTCGGTCCGGCACGGCGGGCCGTCCGGCGGGCGGGCGTCAGCCGCAGACCTTCTTCAGCTCCTCACCGAGCGCAGTCGCCTCATCCGGGGTCAGCTCGACGACGAGTCGCCCACCGCCTTCGAGCGGAACGCGCATGACGATGCCCCGCCCCTCCTTGGTCACCTCGAGCGGGCCGTCACCCGTCCGCGGCTTCATGGCCGCCATGCTCGTTCCCCTTCCTGAAACCAGCTGATCGCAGCCGACAACGCGCGTGTCACCGGCATCGAACACATTGCTTCAAAGCCATTATCCCGCATGGCACGACCCGATGACCAACAAGAGGTCGCATCACTTGTGACTCGCTCTCGCACAAAACCACTCATTCCGTCGGCGAAGCTGCGATACTGCTCCGCTTCACCCCTCCATGACGGCGCGGAACGCCCCACTCGTCACCACACGTCACCCCTGTCACACCTCCCACTCCGGGAGCGACGGGACGCCCTGTCGGGGTCCGGAGATCTGGGCCATGCTTGGCTCCATGTCGGACACCGTGCTCTATGACGTGACCGAGGGTCTCGCGACGGTCACCCTCAACCGCCCCGATGCGATGAACGCGCTCGACCTCGAACTCAAGGCGGCGCTGCGCGACATCCTCCGCCGTGCCGCCGAGGACGAGTCCGTACGGGCCGTGCTGCTGACCGGCAACGGGCGTGCCTTCTGCGTCGGGCAGGACCTCAAGGAACACATCGGCGCGCTCAGGGAGTCGGGGGGCGGCGCCCTCGACACCGTCCGGGAGCACTACAACCCGATCACGCTCGCCGTCGCGGAGATGGCGAAGCCGGTGGTGGCCGCGGTGAACGGCGTCGCCGCCGGGGCCGGTGCCGGGTTCGCCTTCGCCGCGGACTACCGGCTCCTCGCCGAGTCGGCCGCCTTCAACACCTCGTTCGCCGGGATCGCGCTCACCGCGGACTCGGGGATCTCCTGGACGCTGCCGCGGCTCGTCGGGCCCGCGCGCGCTGCGGAGCTGCTGCTCTTCCCGCGGACGGTGAAGTCCGGGGAGGCGCTGGAGCTGGGGCTCGCGCACCGCGTCGTACCGGACGGCGAACTCGCCGACGAGGCCGGGGCGGTGGCGCGGAAGCTCGCGCAGGGGCCGACGCGTGCGTACGCGGCGATCAAGGAGTCCATGGCCTACGGCGCGGGGCACTCGCTGGCCGAGACGCTGGAGAAGGAGGCCGAACTCCAGGTGCGGGCCGGGGGCACGGAGGACCACCGGACGGCCGTCGAGGCGTTCGTGAAGAAGGAGAAGCCGCGCTTCACCGGGCGCTGACGCAGGGCGGGCGGCGGGCGGCGTCAGCCGGCGGCCGGTGCTCCCATCTCCTCCCGTGCCCAGCAGTCCGCCAGGTGATCGTTGACCAGGCCGCACGCCTGCATCAGCGCGTACGCCGTCGTGGGGCCCACGAAGCGGAAGCCGCGCTTCTTCAGATCCTTCGCGAGGGCCTTCGACTCCGGTGTGACGGCCGGGATCTCCCCGTGCGTACGCGGTGCGGGACGCCGCTCCGGGTCGGGGGCGAACGACCAGATCAGCGCGTCCAGTTCGCCCTCGCCGAGCGCGGACGCCACCTTCGCGTTGGCGACGGCGGCCTGGATCTTCGCGCGGTTGCGGATGATGCCCGCATCGCCCAGCAGCCGTTCCTCGTCCGCCTCCGTGAAGGCAGCGACCTCCGCGATGCGGAAGCCCGCGAAGGCCCTGCGGAAGCCCTCGCGGCGGCGGAGGATCGTCAGCCAGGACAGCCCGGACTGGAACGCCTCCAGGCAGAGCCGTTCGTACAGGGCGTCGTCGCCGTGCACGGGACGGCCCCACTCGGTGTCGTGGTACGCGACGTAGTCCTCGGCGGACAGGCCCCACGGGCAGCGCAGGATCCCGTCCGGGCCGGGCTGGGCACCGCCGTCAGCGGCCATCGCGGCCCTCCGCGGAATCCGGCGCGAAGGCTCCGGCGCCGCCGCGGCCCTGCTCGCCCCGGCTCATCGCCACCGCCTGTGCGCCCGCGAGCGCGGACTCCAGCTCGGCGATCCGGGCGTCGCGCTCGGCCAGTTCGGCACCGAGTCTGTCCAGCACGTCGTCGACCTGCTGCATGCGGTATCCGCGGGCGGTCACCGGGAGGCGCAGCCCGTCCACGTCCATGCGGCTGACGGGGCGGCCCGCGGGCAGCGGCTCGTCGAGCCGGTCCGGGGCCACGTCAGCCAGCCCGCCCGTGACGGGACCGCCCCGGCCGTCCCCCGAGCCGCCCACCACGGCGAGCGTGACCGCGGCGACGACCGCGGCAAGCGAGATCAGCAGGAACCAGAACACGGCCAACTCCCCGACATACGTCCGGACGACTGCGGCTTTCCATGCTGCCCGATCGTGCCACGGCCCACTGACACAACCGGCAGGTCCGGGGAACGAAGCGGTGCCGCCCGCCCGTTAAGGTCGCCCCCGGGGGAAACCGGCACGTGCCTCCCCCTCTGTGCCGAGTGAGAGGACGGCGATGCTGCGCCTGGGGACACGCGAGTTCGGTCCGCACGAGCCGGTGGTCATGGCCATCGTCAACCGGACGCCGGACTCCTTCTACGACCGCGGCGCCACCTTCCGCGACGAACCGGCCCTGGAGCGCGTCGAGCAGGCCGTCGCCGAGGGCGCGGCCGTCATCGACATCGGCGGTGTGAAGGCCGGTCCCGGGGACGAGGTGACGGCCGAGGAGGAGGTACGGCGCACCGCGGGCTTCGTCGCCGAGGTGCGGCGCCGCCACCCGGACGTGGTGATCAGTGTGGACACCTGGCGGCACGAGGTCGGCGAGGCGGCCTGCGCCGCCGGCGCGGATCTGATCAACGACGCCTGGGGAGGCGCCGATCCGGCCCTCGCGGAGGTCGCCGCCCGGCACGGCGCCGGTCTGGTCTGCACCCACGCGGGCGGCGCCGAGCCGCGCACCCGTCCGCACCGGGTGAGCTACGACGGCGAGGGCGGCGTACTGGCCGACATCCTGCGCGTCACGCTCGGCCTGGCGGAGCGCGCGGTCGCGCTGGGCGTCCGCAGGGACGGCATCCTCATCGACCCCGGTCACGACTTCGGCAAGTCCACGCGGCACTCGCTGGAGGCGACGCGCGAGCTGGGGCAGCTCACGCGTACGGGCTGGCCGGTCCTCGTCTCGCTGTCCAACAAGGACTTCGTCGGGGAGACCCTGGACAGGCCGGTCAAGGAGCGGCTGACGGGAACACTCGCGGCGACCGCCGTCTCGGCCTGGCTCGGGGCGCAGGTCTACCGCGTCCACGAAGTCGCCGAGACCCGGCAGGTGCTGGAGATGGTCGCCTCGATCGCGGGGCACCGGCCGCCCGCGGTGGCCCGGCGCGGACTCGCCTGACCGCCTCGCGTCACCGTGAGCCGCCGGTACATGATGCCCCTACGCGACGCCCGTACCCGACGTACGAGAGCCCCGGCCGCGGCCTCGCCTGAGCGAGACTCCGCGGCCGGGGCCCCGGGCGCTCGCGGCCGTACCGCGCCGCCCGTGTCACATCCGCTCAGCCGGCTTCCTTGGTGACCACCGCGACGGCCTCCTCGATGTCGTCCGTGACGTGGAAGAGCTCCACGTCACGGGCCGACGCCTTGCCCTGTGCGACGACCGAGCCGTGCAGCCACTCGACGAGGCCGCTCCAGTAGTCGCTGCCGAAGAGGACGATCGGGAAGCGCGTGACCTTCCGGGTCTGCACGAGCGTCATCGCCTCGAACAGCTCGTCCATCGTGCCCAGTCCGCCGGGCAGCACCACGAAGCCCTGCGCGTACTTCACGAACATCGTCTTGCGCACGAAGAAGTAGCGGAAGTTGACGCCGATGTCGACGTACGGGTTGAGGCCCTGCTCGAAGGGCAGCTCGATGCCCAGGCCCACGGACGTGCCGCCCGCCTCCAGCGCGCCCTTGTTCGCCGCCTCCATCGCGCCCGGGCCGCCGCCGGTGATCACCCCGAAGCCCGCCTCGGTCAGGGCCCGTCCGATCCGTACGCCCGCCTCGTACTCCGGGGAGTCCACCGGCGTGCGCGCCGACCCGAAGACGCTGATGGCGGGGCCCAGTTCCGCGAGCGCGCCGAAGCCCTCCACGAATTCCGACTGGATGCGCATCACACGCCACGGGTCCTGATGCACCCAGTCCGAGGGCCCGGTGGTGTCCAGCAGCCGCTGGTCGGTCGTCTCCGCCTGCATCTGCTTGCGGCGTCGCACCACGGGACCGAGACGCTGTTCGCCCGGCTTCCGTGCTCGCTCCCGCTCCGGGCTGGTCATCCCACGCTCCCTCCGACTGCGGTCATTCCGGTTCAGCGTACGCACGCGGCGGCCGTACGGACGTGACAGACAGCCGCACTGTGCCCGTACGCCGGGTGTACGGCCGGATCAGGCCGTCAGCCAGGCGCGGAGCCGTTCCTCGCACCGCAGGATCAGCGCCGTGTCCACCCGCTCGTCGCGCTTGTGCGCGAGGTTCGGATCGCCGGGGCCGTAGTTGACCGCGGGGACGCCGAGGGCGCTGAAGCGGGAGACGTCCGTCCAGCCGTACTTGGGCTTCGGCTCGCCGCCGACGGCCTCGATGAACGCCTTCGCCGCCGGGTGCGAGAGGCCGGGCAGGGCGCCGGGCGAGCTGTCGTCCACGGTCAGCTCCCATGTGCCGCACTCCGCGAACACCTCGCGTACGTGGGCGAGGGCCTGCTCCTCGCCGATGTCGGGCGCGTAGCGGTAGTTGACGGTGACGGTGCAGGCGTCCGGGATGACGTTCCCGGCGACGCCGCCCTCGACGCGTACGGCGTTGAGCCCCTCCCGGTATTCGAGGCCGTCGATCAGCACGCGGCGCGGCTCGTACGACGCGAGGCGGGAGAGGATCGGCGCGGCGGCGTGGACGGCGTTCTCGCCCTTCCAGGAGCGCGCGGAGTGCGCCCGTACCCCGCTGGTGCGCAGCAGGACGCGCAGGGTGCCCTGACAGCCGCCCTCGACCTCGCCGTTCGAGGGCTCCAGCAGGACGGCGAAGTCGCCCGCGAGCACGTCGGGACGGGCCTCGGCGACATGGCCGAGCCCGTTGAGGTGTGCGGCGACCTCCTCGTTGTCGTAGAAGACGAACGTCAGGTCGCGGCCGGGCTCGGGAACGGTGGCCGCGATGCGCAACTGCACGGCCACACCGGCCTTCATGTCGCTGGTGCCGCATCCCCACAGCACGCCGTCCGCGTCGAGCCGCGAGGGCAGATTGTCCGCGACGGGCACGGTGTCGATGTGCCCGGCGAGGATGACGCGTTCACCGCGGCCGAGCCGGGTGCGGGCCACCACGTTGTTGCCGTGCCGGTCGACGGTCAGATGGGGCAGTTCGCGCAGCGCGGCCTCGACGGCGTCGGCGAGAGGACGCTCGTTCCCGCTCTCGGAGGGGATGTCCACGAGCTGAGCGGTCAGCGCGGCGGCGTCCTGGTGCAGGTCGAGTGCGTGGTGCGGCATGAACACAGCCTACGGGCCTGGGGACTTGGCACACCGGCTACCTTTGTGCCCGTGTCCCCCTCGCGATCCGCTCCCCAGAAGTCCCGTGCGAGAGCCTTCCGCATAGCCGCGGCCTGCACGGTGCTGCTCGTCGTCGCCGGGTACGTGGCGACGCAGTACGTCACCAGCAGTACGGGGCCCGCCCGTTGCACCGTGCGGACGGCAGGCGAGCACACCGAGGACTACGAGATCAAACCCGAACAGGCCGCCAACGCCGCCACGATCGCCGCCGTCGCATCGCAGCGCCGGCTGCCGGAGCGCGCGGTGACGATAGCGCTGGCCACGGCCATGCAGGAGTCGGCGCTGCGCAACATCGAGCACGGCGACCGGGATTCGCTCGGCCTGTTCCAGCAGCGGCCCTCGCAGGGATGGGGAAGCGAGCGGCAGATCCAGGACCCGGTGTACGCCTCGGGGAAGTTCTACGAACATCTGGTGCAGATCCCCGGCTACTCGCGGCTGCCGCTGACCGTGGCGGCGCAGCGCGTGCAGCGCAGCGGCTATCCGCAGGCGTACGCGAAGCACGAGACGAACGCGGCCCTGCTGACGGCGGCGCTCACCGGCCGCCGCGCCGCGGCGTTCAACTGCACGACCGGGCCCGCAGGCGGCGACGGCAAGCCGGGCAGCGCGACACGGCTACGGGCCCGTCTGGTACGGGAGTTCGGGGACGACGTGCTGACGGCCGGGCAGCGGACGACGCGGGAGGGCGCGGCGTCGGCGGGGTCTGCCGGGACTGCGGCATCCGGGGCGCCGGCGGTGGCTCCCGCGTCCGCAGAAGCAGGAGCGGACGGGGTCCGGGCGGCGGCGCAGGACTCCTCCCAGCTACGGATTCCCGCACGGCAGGGCCAGCGCGGCTGGGAGCTGGCGCACTGGGCGGTGGCGAACGCCGCGGAGATGCGCATCGAGCAGATCTCCTACCGCAACCGCGTCTGGGACGCGTCCAGTTCGGAGGAGGGCTGGCGTCCGCGGGAGGACGCGGACGGCGGCGGAAGCGGCGACGGCGCCGGTCAGGCCGTCCAAGTACGCCTGGCGAAGGGGCAGTAGCGCGCGGCGGCAACGGCTCGTAGGGGGGCGTCGGCCCCAACTCCCTTGTGCGGCCTGCCCGTACGCGCTCCGCACCGCCGTCCCGTACGGCGCCCGCGCCGCATACGGGAGGCATGCATCACCAACGGGGGATTTCCGTGCGCCGAAGTGGACGCCGGGAACGGCCGGGAAGCCGCCGCGGGCGCACCGCCAACTCCCCTGCCGTCGCCGGACTTTGCCGCGGCGACGGCCCCGATCGGCAGCTACGGAGCGGGTGTTCGGCGCCCTCGCCGACGCGTCACATTGCCAATCCTTTACTCCGGCGGCCCGCAACTTTCGGGCTTCCCGAGGCGATAGGCACAGCGCCCGGCCCGGCGATTGCCCGGCCGGGTTCGCATCACGTTTCCGTAGCAGTAGACCTCTCCGTCAAAGGAGCAACATGTCCCTCCCCCTCACGCGCCGGATCGCCAAGACCGTGCTGCTGACTGCCGCGGGCGCAGCCTCCGTCGTAGGTACGGCCGGTGCGGCGAACGCCGCCGAACTGCCGTCGACCGCTGACGTGGGCGGGCTGAGCACGCTGGACGACGGCCTGGGCAACCAGGTTGCCGACACCGCCTCCGAGGGCGCCTCCGCCCTCACGCCGATGAGCAGCACGGCACCCCTCGCGGCGGCGCCCTCCGCTCCGGACGCCGGAGTGAGCGCCGGTACCCACAACAAGGAGATCGTGCCGGAGGCGACGCGCTTCGCGACCGGCACCGTCTCCGGCGCGGGGCGCGGCATGGAGCAGGCCCCGCAGGTCGAGCGGCACCTGCCGGACGTCCACACCCACGGCCTGCCGACCGACAACGCACCGCAGACCAAGCCGGCGCAGACCCCCGCCAAGCAGACCCCCGCCAAGCAGACCCCGGCGCAGCAGACCCCCGCCCAGAAGCCGGCGCAGCAGAACGCCGCCCCGGCGGGCCTGACGCAGAACCTGCCGGTCAACGGCGTGCTGCCGAAGGGCCTGAACGTCGGCGGGCTCGGCCGCTGAGCGGAACGTCCGCACAGCGCACGCGAGCCGCGAACGCGCACCGGAAGGGCCGCGGAGGGTTTCCCT
>NZ_LJGW01000729.1 GCF_001751255.1 Streptomyces nanshensis
CGCCTACACGCCGGCCTCGGCCGCACCGCCGCCGGACGCCGCACCCCGCCAGGACCCGGGCGAGGTCTTCGCGCGGGTGACGGCCCACGGCGACGAGCACGCCATCAAGCTCGCCGACACCGCTCTCGACGTCGCCGCCTGGGACGCCGAACAGCGCGGCGCGGACGCGGCGTTCGCCGCGGCGCTGCGTGCGATGGAGCTGATCGACCCGACGGCGTAGAAGCGGCACATGGCGTCCACGCTCCGCCGGAAACCGGAGCCGGAGGCGCCGGACCGGGACCGCTACTCGAACCGGGAGACGTCCCCCGCTCCCCTGCGGACGATCTCGGCCTCGCCGCCGGAGAAGTCGATGACCGTGGTCGGCTCGGTGCCGCAGTCGCCGGAGTCGATCACGGCGTCCACGGAGTGGTCGAGCCGTTCCTTGATCTCCCAGCCCTGGGTCAGCGGTTCCTCCTCGTCGGGCAGCAGCAGCGTGCTGGAGAGCAGCGGCTCGCCGAGTTCGTCGAGCAGGGCCCGTACGACGACGTGGTCGGGGATGCGCACGCCCACCGTCTTCTTCTTCGGGTGCAGCAGCTTGCGCGGCACCTCCTTCGTCGCGGGGAGGATGAAGGTGTAACTGCCGGGGGTCGCCGCCTTGATCGCGCGGAAGACGTCGTTGTCGACGTGGACGAACTGGCCGAGCTGCGCGAAGTCCCGGCAGACCAGGGTGAAATGGTGCCGGTCGTCGAGGCGCCGGATGGTGCGGATGCGGCTCACGCCGTCGCGGCTGCCGAGCTGGCAGCCCAGCGCGAAACAGGAGTCCGTGGGGTACGCCACGAGCGCGTCGGAGCGGATGCTCTCGGCCACGGAGCCGATGATGCGGCGTTGGGGGTTCTCGGGGTGGACGTCGTAATACCTCGCCATCCGCCGAGGGTATAGGCCGCCGCCGACAGCGTCGCAGGGTGCCCGTGCCGGCGGACGGACCGGTGGGCTCTCACGGCGCCGCGGCGGCGGTGCCGGTGTGATCACGTACGGGTACGGACGTGCGGCTGCGGGTGCGGGATCCTCCGCCGTCAGCCGACGTGCTGGGCGAAGGCCGCGTACGCACGCTCGTCGAAGAGGACGAAGCGCACCTCCTCCACCGCCGTCTCCGCCTCCCGTACGGTCTCGACGGCGATGCGCGCCCCGTCCTCCAGCGGCCACCCGTACACGCCGGTGGAGACGGCCGGGAAGGCGACCGTACGGGCGCCCAACTCCCCCGCCACACGCAGCGATTCGCGATAGCACGAGGCCAGCAGCTCCGAGCGGTCCTCGTTCTTGGCCCAGACCGGCCCGACGGTGTGGATCACCCAGCGTGCGGGCAGCCTGCCCGCCGTCGTCGCGACGGCCCGGCCGGTCGGCAGGCCCTTGCCGTACTGGGAGGCGCGCAGGTCACGGCACTCCGCGAGGATGTCAGGGCCGCCCTTGCGGTGGATGGCCCCGTCGACTCCCCCGCCGCCCAGCAGCGAGGAGTTGGCGGCGTTGACGACCGCGTCGGCGTCCTGCTCGGTGATGTCGCCCCGCACGATCGTGAGGCGCGGTCGTCCGTCCGGCCGTCCGCCCGGATCGGAGTGCGTCGGATTCGGCATACGGGTCATCCTCGCACCGCCCACTGTCATTGCGCGTACCACTGGCGGCGGGCGCGCACCACTGGCAGCCGCCATGGCCGTGGGATACCTTGCGTGACCAGCCGCCCCGACCGTACGGAACGCTCACCGCGAGCCCTCCGCCCCGACCGCTCCACTCCGGCCGCCCCCGACCCGTCCTTGCATCGGCCCCCTCTCGACCAGCCCTCTCGACCAGCCCCTCTCGCCCCTCTCGCCCCTCTCCGTCACGACCGTCTCCGGAAGGAACGCCCGCGATGTCCAGCGCCCCCTCCCGCCGCTCGATCTTCCTCGGCGGCACGGCCGCCGCCCTCGGCGCACCGCTGCTGACCGCCAGCACCGCCTCGGCCGCGACCGCCGCCGCGGGCCGCCGGCCCGGCGGCCGGGTCACCACGGGTGCGGAGACCGCGGCGGCCTCCGGCTGGGAGATGCTGCGCGGCCGCAAGGTCGGCGTGGTCAGCAACCCGACGGGTGTGCTGCGCGACACCAGCCACGTCGTGGACTCCATGGCGGCGCACAAGGAGCTGAACATCGTCGGCGTCTTCGGTCCGGAGCACGGCTTCCGCGGCAGCGCCCAGGCGGGCGAGTCCGAGCCGGAGTTCGAGGACCCGCGCACCGGTCTGACGGTCTACGACGCCTACGGCGCGGACGAGGCGAAGATGGCGAAGCTCTTCCGCAAGGCGGGGGCCGACACCGTCGTCTTCGACATCCAGGACGTCGGGGTCCGCTTCTACACCTACATCTGGACCATGTACCAGGCGATGGTCGCCGCCCGCGACACCGGCGCCGACTTCATCGTCCTGGACCGCCCGAACCCGGTGGGACGGCGGGCCGACGGGCCGCTGATGACGAAGGACTTCACCTCCGGCGTCGGTCTGAAGCCGATCATCCAGCAGCACGGTCTGACGGTGGGCGAGCTGGCCCGCTACTTCAACGGCGAGCTGCTGCCCGACGAGGGCAAGGGCGGCAAGGCGAACCTCGAGGTCGTCCGCGTACGGGGCTGGGACCCCTCGACTCCCGCGCAGGAGACGGGACTTCCGTGGGTGCCGCCGTCGCCGAACATGCCCTTCCCCGACACCGCGACCGCCTATGCGGGTACCGGCTACTTCGAGGGCACCAACCTCTCGGAGGGCCGCGGCACCACGCGCCCCTTCGAGTTCATCGGCGCCCCGTGGCTCGACTACCGCTACAGCGACCGGCTCAACGCCCGCAAGCTGCCCGGAGTCCGCTTCCGCGAGGGCTACTTCGTGCCCACCTTCAGCAAGCACGAGGGCAAGACCTGCGCGGGCGTCCAGCTCCACATCACCGACCCGCGCAGCTACCGGCCCATCGCCACGGCGGTGGCGATGCTGGCCGAGGCGGCCGAGTACAAGGACTTCGCCTGGCGCAAGGACGACGACCCACGGCCGTACTGGATCGACAAGCTCTCCGGGTCGACGCGGCTGCGGACGATGCTCGACGACGGCAAGAGCGTCGAGGAGGTCACCGCTGCCTGGGAGGACGAGGTGCGCGCCTTCGACCGCACCCGGCGGCAGTACCTCCTCTACCGCTGACGGACGGCTTCCGGGGCCAACTCCCGCCGCGTCTGCGGACGTACGAGCTGTACGTCCGCAGGCACGAGCACGGGACCGTACGCCGTCGGGGGCACCGGGAGCGTCACCGCGCGAGGGGCTTCTTCGCGCCCTCCGGCAGCTTCAGATACACCAGCGCGGAGACCAGGCACAGCGCCGCCACGTACCAGGGGAAGGCGCCCGGCCGTCCCAGGTCCTTGAAGAGCGTGCCCATGTAGGGGGCGGTGCCGCCGAAGAGCGCCACCGTCGCGGAGTACGGGAAGCCGATGCCGGAGGCCCGTACGCGGGCGGGGAAGACCTCCGCGTTCACGGCGGCGGCGATCGAGGTGTAGCCGGTCAGCAGGATCATGCCCGCGCACTGCACGAGCAGCAGCGACGTGAACGAGGTGTCGATCGCGTTCAGCAGCGGCACGCACAGCACCGCGAAGCCGATCGAGAAGACCAGCAGCAGCGGCTTGCGTCCGACGCGGTCGGAGAGGAGCCCGCCCAGCGGCTGCAGCAGAGCGAAGAACGCCAGGGAGATCGTGCCGATCAGCAGCGAATCGCCTTTGTCGAAGCCGACGTTGACCTGTGCGTACGTCGGCAGGTACGAGGTCCAGGTGTAGTACGCGATGGTGGCGCCCGCGGTGATGCCGCAGATCAGCAACGACTCGCGCGGATGGGTCCGCAGCGCCTCGAAGAGTCCGGGGCGCGGCGCCGCCTGCTGCTCGGCGCTGCGCGTCTCCTGCGATCCGCGCCTGATCCAGAAGCCGACGAGGCTGAGCAGCGCGCCGAGCACGAACGCCGCGCGCCAGCCCCACTGGTGCATCGCCGCGTCGTCGACGCGGGCGACCAGCAGCGCGGTGACGCCGGAGGCGATGAGCTGCCCGACGGTGGTGGAGACGTACTGGAAGCTGGAGAACAGTCCGCGCCGTCCGGGGCCCGCGGACTCCACGAGGAACGTGGTCGCGGCGGCGAACTCGCCGCCCACGGACAGTCCTTGGAGCAGCCTCGCGATCACCAGCACGACCGGTCCGGCCAGCCCGGCGGCGGCGTAGGTGGGGGTGAGCGCGAGCAGGAGGCTGCTGCCGCCCATCATCAGGATGGTGGCGGTCAGCGCGGCACGGCGTCCGCTGCGGTCGGCGATGGCCCCGAGCAGCAGCCCGCCGATGGGCCGCATGAAGAAGCCGACGGCGAAGACGGCGAACGTCGACAGCAGCGGGAGCAGGGAGTCGTCCGCGCCCGCGGGAAAGATCTCGTCGGCGATGAAGGTGGCAAGGAAGGTGTAGGCGAGCCAGTCGTACCACTCGACGGCGTTGCCGACGGAAGCGGCGAGAAGCTGGCGGCCCGGGCGCATCGGCGGGGCCTCGCCGGCCGCTTGCGAGGGCCCGGCGGCATCGGTGGGCTGCGTCATGAGCCGTCATCTCCCCAGAAATCCCGTGGGCACACGTGTGCGCAGGCATGCTCACGAAACCCACCCGTGCCGGGCTCTTCGAGTCGATGCCGTGCGGCGGCGGGAGCCTCAGTGCACGGGGGCGTCGGCCGGGCCTGCGGGTGAGGGGGAGGCCGTGGCGGCCGGTGCGGCGTCCGGAATCCCGCTCTCCGATGGCGTCCTCGGGGCGGTGGGCACGGGCGTCTCGCCGGGGGCTCCGGGCGCCGCGGCCAGGCGGGCGTCGCGCCGCACGAGCGCCGCGTACCGCCCGTCCGCGGCCATGAGTTCGTCGTGCGTGCCGCGTTCCGCGATGCGTCCGGCGTCGAGCACGACGATCTGGTCGGCGTCGCGGACGGTGGAGAGACGGTGGGCGATGGTGACCGTGGTGCGTCCCGCGGAGAGGGCGTCGACGGCCTGCTGGACGTCGCGTTCGGTACGGGTGTCCAGCGCGCTGGTCGCCTCGTCCAGGATCAGCACGGGCGGATCGCGCAGGATCGTACGGGCCAGGGCGAGGCGCTGTTTCTCGCCGCCGGAGAAGCGGTGGCCGCGCTCCCCGACGAGGGTGTCGTAGCCGTCGGGCAGGGCGGCGATGTGGTCGTGGATCTGGGCGGCGCGGGCGGCGGCGTGGAGTTCGTCGCGGGTGGCGTCGGGCTTGGCGAAGCGCAGGTTCTCGGCGACGGAGGCGTGGAAGAGGTAGGTCTCCTGCGCGACGACGCCCACGGCGCGGGCGAGGGTGTCGAAGGAGAGGTCGCGTACGTCCGCGCCGTCGAGGGTGACGCGTCCGCCGGTCACGTCGTACAGGCGCGGCACGAGATGGCCGAGCGTGCTCTTGCCGGCTCCGGTGGCGCCGACGACGGCGAGGGAGGTGCCCGCGGGGACGGTGAGGTCGATGCCGCGCAGGGTCGGCGCCGCTCCCCCGCTGCCGCCGCTCTCGCCGCCCGTGCCTGCGCCGCCGGAGTCCGGACCGGCGCCGGCCCCGGGACCAGCCCCGGAACCGGACGCGGGACCGTACGGTGCGCCGTAGGAGAAGTCGACGTGCTCGAAGCGGAGTTCGCCGCGTACCCGCTCCATCCGTACGGGCTGCGCCGGTTCCTCGATGCCGACCGGCAAGTCCAGATACTCGAAGATGCGCTGGAAGAGGGCGAGGGAGGTCTGCATCTCCACGCCCGTCGACAGCAGCGAGACCGTCGGCCGCAGCAGCCCCTGTTGCAGGGTGACGAAGGCGACGAGGGTGCCGACGGACAGGCCCGGTCCGCCGAAGTGCACGAGCAGTCCGGCCGTCCAGTACAGCAGCGCCGGGATGGCGCCCATGACGATCCCGATGGTCGCCATCCGCCAGCGCCCCGCCATGTGCGAGCGGACCTCCAGGCCGACCAGGCGCTCCGACTCGTCGGCGAAGTGCCGGGTGAGGGAGTCGGCGCGGCCCATCGTCCGCCCGAGGAGGATGCCGCTGACGGACAGCGACTCGGTGACGAGGGCCGACATCGCCGCCATCTGCGCCTGCCGCTGTGTGGTGATGCGCTTGCGCTCCCGTCCGACGCGGCGGCTGATCCACACGAAGAACGGCAGGAGCAGCAGCGAGGCTGCCGTCAGCCGCCAGTCCAGGGCGAGCATCGCGGCGACGGTGGCGATGACGCCGGTGAGGTTGGAGACGAGCGACGTCGCGGTGGAGGTGACGGTGGCCTGCATGCCGCCGATGTCGTTGGCGATCCGGGACTGCACCTCGCCGGTGCGGGTCCGGGTGAAGAACGCCAGCGGCATCCGCTGGAGCTTGGCGTAGACGTCGGTGCGCAGGTCGTGCATCACGCGCTGGCCGACGGTGGTGGACAGATACGTCTGCAGGACGTTGAAGACGCTGCTGGTGACGGCGATGCCGATCAGCCCGAGCGCGAGCAGACCGAGCAGCGCGGTGCGGCGCTCGGGGATGGCGACGTCGAGGATCTCGCGCAGCAGGAACGGCGAGGCGACGGAGACCAGCGAGGAGGCGCCGACGAGCAGTCCGACGACGGCGAGACGACTGCGGTAGGGGCGGAAGATGCGCAGGATGCGCCGCAGTTGGCGGGGTTCGCCGCCGTCCGTCTCCTCGTCCTTGGGCTGGGAAGTCCACTGGGGTCTCTCGCGGTGCAACGGGCTCCTCGGGATGCGGATGCGGCGGAGCCGTCCGGACGCCGGGCCGCGGACGGTCCTTCGAGACTACGCCGCCGCCACGGCGTCCCCCGACGCGGAATCCGGCCGGAAGCGGTGCCGTGAGGGGGACCTACCATGGGCCGCACATCCGTCCGACGCGCGCCCAGGAGAGACCATGCCGCTGCTCGACCCAGGACACGGCGCGCTGCGGCCCCGCGCACAGGCCGGTCACGCGCCCGCGCACGACCGCGTCCCCGAGAGCCTGGCCGAGGGCACGCCGCAGCCGCTCCGCGGCGACCTGGTGCGGCTGCTGGGCGCGGAGAAGGTGTTGTGGAAGGTCTCGGACCTGGTGCGCTACGCCTCGGACGCGAGCCCGTACCGGTTCGTGCCGCAGGTCGTGGTGGTCGCCGAGGACGCCGGCGACGTCTCACGGGTGCTCGCCTACGCCCGCGAGAACGGCCGCCAAATCGTCTTCCGTGCGGCGGGCACCTCGCTGAACGGGCAGGCGCAGGGCGAGGACATCCTCGTGGACGTGCGCCGCCACTGGGCGGGCGTGGAGGTCCTCGGCGAGGACGGGGCCCGCGCGCGTATCCGTCCCGGGACGACGGTGGTGCGGGTCAACGCCGCGCTGGCGCCGTACGGGCGGCTCATCGGCCCGGACCCGGCGAGCGCGATCGCGTGCACCGTGGGCGGTGTCGTCGCCAACAACGCCTCCGGCATGACGGCGGGCACGACCCGCAACTCCTACCGCACCGTCGCCTCCCTCACCCTCGTCCTGCCGTCGGGCACGGTCGTGGACACCGGCGCACCGGACGCGGGCGAGCGCCTGGCCCGTGCCGAACCCGCCCTGTGCGAGGGCCTGATGGCGCTGAAGGCGGAGATCGAGGCGGACGCGGAGCTCACCGCCCGCATCCGCGCCAAGTACGAGCTGAAGAACACCAACGGCTACCGTCTCGACGCCTTCCTCGACGGCGAGGACCCGGTGAGCATCCTGCGCGGTCTGGCCGTCGGCTCGGAGGGCACCCTCGGCTTCATCTCCGAGGTCGTCTTCGACACCCTCCCGCTGCACCGGCGGACCTCGACGGGGCTGCTCTTCTTCCCCTCGCTCTCCTCGGCCGCGGCGGCGGTCCCCCGCTTCAACGAGGCGGGCGCGATGGCGGTGGAGCTGATGGACGGCAACACGCTGCGCGCGTCGGTGAGCGTCGCCGGCGTACCGTCCGACTGGGCCGGACTGCCGGGCGGGACCGCCGCGTTGCTGGTGGAGTTCCGCGCGCCCGACGAGGCGGAGCAGGAGAAGTGCGAGCAGCGGGCCGAGGCGGTGATGGCGGAGCTGGACCTGGTCGCCCCGGTGCCGTCGGTGACGAACTCCTTCACCCGTGACGCGAAGACCATCGGCTTCTACTGGAAGGCGCGCAAGGCATTCGTCTCGGCGGTCGGCGGCTCGCGTCCCTCGGGTACGACGCTGATCACCGAGGATTTCGCCGTACCGCCCTCCCGCCTCGCGGAGGCGTGCGAAGCGCTGCTGGAGCTGCAGGAGCGGCACGGCTTCGACGCGGCCGTCGCCGGGCACGCCGCGGACGGGAATCTGCACTTCCTGCTCGCGTTCGACGCCGCCGACGCGTCGGACGTGGCGCGCTACGCGGCGTTCATGGACGCCTTCTGCCGGCTGACGGTCGAGCGCTTCGACGGCTCCCTCAAGGCCGAGCACGCCACGGGCCGCAACATCGCGCCCTTCCTGGAACTGGAGTGGGGCGAGCGCGCCACCGGACTGATGTGGCGGATCAAGCAGACGCTCGACCCGGACGGCGTGCTCGCGCCGCGCGTGCTGCTGGACCGGGACCCGAAGGCGCATCTGCGCGGGCTGAAGTCGATCCCGCAGGTGGAGGCGGTGGCGGACCCGTGCATCGAGTGCGGCTTCTGCGAACCGACCTGCCCCAGCGGCGACTTGACGACCACTCCCCGCCAGCGCATCGTGCTGCGCCGGGAGATGCTCCGCCAGCCGGCCCGTTCCGCCGTGAGCGAGAACCTGCTGGAGAGCTACGGCTACGACGCCGTCGACACCTGCGCCGGCGATTCGACGTGCGCCCTGGCGTGCCCCGTCGGCATCGACACCGGCGCGATGATGAAGGACTTCCGGCACCGGCGTCACTCGCCGCGCGAGGAGCGCAACGCGGAACGTGCCGCGCGGCGCTTCGCCGTGGTGGAGCGTTCGGCCCGGCTGGCGGTCGCCGCCGCGGACGGGCTGCGCCGCCGGGTGCTGCCGCGGCGCGGCGAACGGCTGCTGGAGTCCCTGACGGGCGCGGCCCGCAAGACCGTACGCCCCGATCTCGTACCGGAGTGGCTGCCGCAGATCCCCGCGGCGGCGGCGAAGCATCTGCCCGCCACGGACCGTTCAGGCGCCGCGGCCGTCTACTACCCGGCGTGCGTCAACCGCATCTTCGGCGAACCGGACGGCTACGAGGGCCCTTCGCTGCCGCAGTCCGTGGTGATCGTCTCGGCGCGCGCGGGACGTCCGGTGTGGATTCCCGAGGACGTGGTGGGCACCTGCTGCGCGACGATCTGGCACTCGAAGGGGTACGAGGCGGGGAACCGGCTGATGGCCAACCGGATCGTGGAGGCGGCCTGGCGCTGGACGGACGGGGGCGAACTGCCGCTGGTGGTGGACGCCTCGTCGTGCACGCTGGGCATCGGCGAGGAGGTCGTCCCCTACCTCACGCCCGCCAACCGCAAACTGCACGAGCGGCTGACGGTGACCGACTCCGTCGCCTGGGCGGCGCAGGAGCTGCTGCCGCGCCTGACGGTCGAGCGGCGCACGGGGTCGGCGGTGCTCCATCCGACCTGTTCGATGCAGCACCTCGGCGGGAGCGAGCAGTTGCGCGCGGTGGCCGAGGCGTGCGCGGAGGAGGTCGTCGTCCCGGTGGACACGCGCTGCTGCGGCTTCGCGGGCGACCGCGGCATGCTGCACAAGGAGTTGACGGAGTCGGCCACGGCACGCGAGGCCGCGGAGGTGACCGCGCGCGACTTCGACGCGTATCTGTCGGCGAACCGGATGTGCGAGGTCGGCATGGACCACGCGACGGGCGGCCGCGGATACCGTTCGGTGCTGCTGGAGCTGGAGCGCGCGACCCGGCCCGCGTGACGTCCCGGAACGGCGGAACGGCAGAGCGGCGCGGCTGAGGGCCCCTGCGCCCGCCCGGTTGTTCTCGTCACGGGCGGGCGCAGGGATCCGGGAGGGCGCCCCGGCGCGGGCGGGCGCCCAGGTGTGCGGCGGTGCCCAAGTGTGTGGCGGTGCCGAGGCGTTGAGCGCTGCGCGCCGCCTACGACGTGGCGCCCGTGTGCAGCGCCACCACGCCCTTGGCGGGGACGGTGGCCTCGGCCTTGCCGTCCTCGCCGACGGTGACGGTGTTGCCGTCGCAGTCCTCCGGGTCCGCCTTCACGACGTTGCAGTACGTACCGGCGGGCAGCGACGTCTCGAACGTCCGCTTCGTCTCGGCGTCCCCGGCGTTCAGCGCGACGAAGCCCTTCCCCTTGCGTGCGAAGGACAGGGCGGTGCCCTCCGACCACCAGTCGCTCAACTCGGCGTCGCCGACGGCGTTACGGAAGCCGACCATGCCGGTGATCTCCCGCTGGGCGTGCATCTTGGTCCAGCCGTCGCCGCCGCTGGGCGGACCGGCGTCCTCGTCGGACCACTCGTAGCCGGAGAAGACGTTCGGCGATCCGTAGGGGTGCGCCAGCATGAAGGCGTTGGCGAGCTTGTAGAGGTCGCCGTCCTTGTAGGTGAGGGTCGAACCGTTGCGCTCGGTGTCCCAGTTGTCGACGAACGTACGGGCGTTGCCGCTCTCCAGCTTGCCGTCCGCGATGTCCTTCAGGCCGCTCACGTCGCCACCCTGGAAGGCGCTCTTGAGGTGCTTGCCGTAGCGGAACTCGTCCACGTCGCCCAGGCCGGTGTACTCGTCGGGCTGAACGGCCTCTCCGTCGCCCTGGATCACCTCCGAGACCCAGAACCCGGGATCGGCCATCTTGCCCTTGACGGCCTTCACATCGTCGGCGGACATATGCTTCGCGGCGTCGATGCGGAAGCCGTCGACGCCCATCTCCCGCAGCCCGTCGAGGTATTCGGCGATGGTGGAGCGCACCGTGTCGCTGCCGGTGTCGAGGTCGGCGAGACTGACGAGTTCGCAGGTCTGTACGTTCTCGCGGTCGCCGTAGTCGGAGATGTCCTTGCGGCAGGCGTGGAAGTCGGAGTCGCCGTAGGTGCCCGGGTAGTCGTACTTGCTGTACTCGGTGCCGCCGGTGCCCGTACCGGAGTCGGCTGCCATGTGGTTGATCACGGCGTCGGCGATCACCTTCACACCGGCGTCGTGGCAGGCACCGACCATGCTCTTGAACGCATCGGCGTCACCGAGCCGTCCGGCGATCTTGTAGCTGACGGGCTGGTACGAGGTCCACCACTGGTCGCCCTTGATGTGCTCGCTCGCGGGCGAGACCTCGACGTATCCGTACCCCGCAGGTCCGAGTGACTCCTTGCACGCCGTGCCCACATCGGCGAACGGCACCTCGAAGAGCGTCGCCGTGACGGTCTTCTCGCCGGGCGGCGCCGCCTGCGAGGGCCAGGCGGTGGCGGCGCCGATGCCGCCGGCGGCCAGGACCGCGGCCGTGCTCGCGCAGATCAGTCGCTTTCTCATCGTGTGCGGCTCCTTCGTCGTCGGACACAGGAGTGCCGAGGAAGGCAGCCACGCGCCAGGCCGCCGTGGGGGGTTGAGAGGGAGCCTGCCGCCGCACGCGCGCACACGTCAAGATGTGCAGCAATCGTTTCCAACGTCTTTCTGAAACTTCTTGCTCCGTCGGGGAGTTGGCCGACTGCCGTGTGCGCAGGGCCCGTTGGCGCAGGGCCGCGCAACGCCGCCGTCCCTGCGGCCGGTTCCCGTCCGCGGTCCCCGGCGGCGCCCGCTCCGCGTCATCCGTCCAGAGCGGCCTTGTCCCCCATGACCACCACCGGGTGCTTGGCCGGATCCAGCGTCCGCAGCAGATACTCCATCCCCTCGCGCGGGAGGCTCACACAGCCGGACGTGCCGCTTCCGTGATCCAGGTGCAGCCAGATGTTGCCGCCCTTGGACTGGCCCTCGGGCCGCGTCGGGTCGAGCGGCGAGGTGCCCTTCGCGCGGTTGTAGTCGATGGCGATGACGTGGTCGAAGTCGTGGCGGGTCCGCTTGGGCCAGTACGAGGGCGGGGTGAAGTCCGCGCTCGCGGTGTACGGCAGCTTGGCGCCCGGCGCGGAACGTACGCCTCCGGCGTCGGTGAGCGTGAAGACGCCCACGGGGCTGCGCTTGTCGTCCTCGTGGTGGTCGCGCGTCCAGCCCTTGCGGCCGTTGTGTGCGGGCCAGCTCCGCTCAGGGATCCACTTCTCACCCTTTTTGATGAACAGCCGTACCGTCGACGCCGCCGAGTCCTCTCCCTTGCCGTAGGCGACGACCGCCTGCCGCGTCTGCGACGGGAGACGCTGCTGCATTGCGTCGCCGACACCGGGCAGCCGCGTCGGGTCGGCCTTCTGCGCCGAGTCGCCGTGCGCCGCACCGCCCTTGTCGGCCGCGCCGCCGCTGCCGGACGGGCCCGTGGCGGCGCCGCTCTCGCCTCCGCATCCCGCCAGCGTCATGGCGAGGGCGGCGGCAGCCGCCCCGGCGACGGCGGCCCTCGCGACGGTCCCCGCCGTCTGTCCGCCCTGTACCTGAGACACCCCTTTTCCGCGCATGCACCCCATGCTCCCACTCCCCCGGGCGGGCCACGGGCGAGCGCCGCGCACGGCGGCCGGAGCGGACACGGAGCACAGGTGCCGGACGGGGCGCCGGAGTTGGGCCGACCGGCGGGAAAACCCGTTGCGCAGTGGCACGCGCACGGAGAGTCTGGCCGGACCGCCACCACTCGCCGCCACCGCGGACCGGGTCACCACTCGCGCCGAACGCTCTGGGACGTCATGCAGATTCGCGATCTACCCCACTCCGATCCCGGCACCCCCGATGTGCGTTCAGGCCCCCGATTCCTGCTGTGGCTGGGACGCATGCAGCTCGGAGGCCAGGCCAGATCGCTGGGGTGGGGCACCGTGCACATGGCGTCCGTCGCGTTCGTCCCGGCGATCGTCGGGCTGTCCCTGGAAGCGGTGGTCGAGGGCTCGGGCCGCGGTCTGGCCGAGGCGGGGGCGCTCCTCGCGGTGGTGGCGGTGACGGTGACGCTCGGCGACACGATGCTGCACCGTACGGCGATCACGAACTGGGTCACGGCCGCGGCCCGTGTGCAGCAGCTTCTGGCGCGCAGGGCGGCCGCTCTCGGTGCGACGCTCACGCAACGGGTCGCGGCGGGCGAGGTCGTGGCCGTCTCGACGGGCGACATCGAGAAGATCGGCTGGTGCGTGGAGTCCGCCTCCCGCTTCAGCGCGGCGCTGCTGACGACCGTCGGCGTGTGCGTCGGCCTCGTCCTGTACGAACCGCAGCTCGGCGTGCTCGTGTCCGCGGGGATGGTGCTGCTGGCCCTCACGGTGCTTCCGCTGCTGCCCCGCGCCACGCGCCGTGCGGACTTCCAGCGGGAGAAGGCGGGACGGGCGACGGAACTGGCGGCGGACACGGTCGCCGGGCTGCGGGTGCTGCGCGGGATCGGGGGCGAGGAACTGTTCCTCTCCCGCTACCGGACGGCGTCCCAGGAGGTCCGCCGTGCCGCGGTGCGCACCGCGCGGATGTGGGCGCTGATCGAGGCGGTGCAAGTGGCGCTTCCGGGGCTGCTGTTGGTGACCGTCGTGTGGCACGGGGCGCGGCTGGCGCTGGACGGGCGCATCGGCGTGGGCGAGTTGGTGACGGTCTACGGCGCGGTGACCTTCCTGCTCTTCCCGCTGCGGCTGTTCCAGGAGTTCGCGATGGCCTACTCCTTCTCCCGCCCGTCCGCGCAGCGCGCCGTACGGGTGCTGTCGCTGCGGCGGGGCGGCGAGGACGCCGGGGACGCGGACGGCGAGGACGGTGCCGGTGACGGCCGCCGGGAGGTGACCGCGCGCGGGGATCTCGACGGCGATCTGTACGACCCCGTCACCGGACTGCTCGCCCCCGCCGGCCAGTTGACGGCCGTGGTGTGCGGCGACCCGGAGGCGGCCGGCAAGCTGGCGGACCGGCTCGGCGGGCATCCGCCGGAACGGGACGGGGCGTGCGCCTCTGTCCTGCTCGGCGGCGTGCCGCTCGACGAGGTGCCGCTGAGCCGGGCACGCACGGCCGTGCTCGTCCAGGACAAAGACCCGGTGCTGCTCTCCGGCACTCTGCGGGAGCTGCTGGACGTCCCCGCCTCCGGCGACGTCACCGCGGAGCACGCGCTTCAGGCCGCGCAGTGCGGCGACGTACTGGACGCGCTCACCCGGGGCCGCGACCGCGGGGAGGCGGGAAGCGATCCGCTCGACGCCTCCGTCACCGAGCGCGGGCGCTCGCTCTCCGGCGGACAGCGGCAACGGCTCGCGCTCGCACGGTCGTTGGTGGCCGATCCCGGGGTGCTCGTACTGGACGAGCCGACCTCGGCGGTGGACGCCCACACCGAGGCGCGTATCGCCCGCTCCCTGCGCCGGGTACGTGCGGGGCGTACGACGGTGGTCTTCTCCTCCAGTCCACTGATGCTCGACCAGGCGGACCGCGTCGTGCTCGTACACGGCACACAGCCGGCGGTCTCCGGCACACACCGGGAACTGCTGGGCACCCATGCTGCGTACCGCGCCGTCGTCACCCGCGAGCCGGACGCACCGGATGCACTGGACGAGGCAGAACGCACGGACGACGCGGAGGGCGTGGGGACGACGGAACGCGTGGGAGCGACGGAGGAGACGGCGGCGGCAGCGAAGACGGCACGGACAGGCGGCGAGGGCGGCGGCTCAGCATCGTCACCGCCCGGTGGCCAAGTGGCCGCCGGCTCGGCCGCGTTGGACGGCCGTACACGCCTCGCCCAGGCGGAAGGAGCCGAGCGCACATGACCGGCCCCGCGACGTCCGACGCGCCCACGCCGCCCGCGTCCGCCCCGGCTCCGCCCGGCGGGGACGCGGCGGACTCCACCACGTCTCCGGGGCGCTCCGTCGGCCTGGACCCTCCTCTCTACGACCCGGCCTCGTCGGAGAACGCCACGACCCTCCCGGTCGGCAGCCCCGCCACCGTCCGCGGCTACGTACGCGAACTGCTGCGGCGGCACCGGCGCGCCTTCATCACGCTCGTCCTGGTCAACTCCGTCGCCGTGCTGACGTCGATGGCGGGGCCGTTCCTGCTGGGCGGCCTCGTCGACGACCTCACCGGCGGCGGGGACGTCCAACTCGGGCGCGTCGTCGGCCTGTTCGTCGTGGCGCTGGTCGTCCAGAGCCTCTTCGTGCGGGAGGTACGGCTGCGCGGGGCGATGCTCGGCGAACGCATGCTGGCGGATCTGCGCGAGGACTTCCTCGTACGGTCCGTCGCGCTGCCGCCCGGCGTGCTGGAGCAGGCCGGCACGGGCGATCTGCTCTCCCGGATCACCACGGACATCGACCGCCTCGCCAACGCGATGCGCGAGGCCGTGCCGCAACTGTCCATCGGCGTCGTGTGGGCGGCGCTGCTGCTGGGCGGGCTGACGGTCACCGCACCGCCGCTGGCACTGGCGGTACTCGTCGCGCTGCCCGTGCTGCTGGTCGGCTGCCGCTGGTATTACCGCCGGGCGCCCGGCGCCTACCGTTCGGAGGCCGCCGGGTACGCCGCCGTCGCCGGGGCCCTCGCGGAGACGGTCGACGCGGGCCGGACGGTGGAGGCGCACCGGCTGGGGGCGCGCCGCGTCGCGCTCTCGGAGCTGCGGATCTCGCAGTGGACGGCGTGGGAGCGCTACACCCTGTGGCTGCGCTCCGTCCTCTTCCCCGCCGTGAACGTCAGCAATGTGCTGCTGGTGGCGGGGGTGCTGATCTTCGGCGGGACGTTCGTGCTGTGGGGCTGGATCGGCGTAGGCCAACTGACGACGGGAGCGCTGCTCGCGCAGATGCTCTTCGAGCCCGTCGGTCTCATCCTGCGCTGGTACGACGAACTCCAGGTCGCCGAGGTCTCGTTGGGGCGGCTGGTGGGCGTACGGGAGATCGAACCGGACTCCGGCGACGCGCGCCTCGCTCCGCACGGACGTGAACTGCGCGCGGATCAGGTGCACTTCGGCTACCTCCCCGGCACCGACGTGCTGCACGGTGTGACGATGCGTGTGCCGCCGGGCACCCGCGTCGCGCTGGTGGGCCCCTCGGGAGCCGGGAAGTCCACTCTGGGGCGGCTGCTGGCCGGCATCTACGGACCCCGCACCGGCCATGTCGCCCTCGGCGAGGCGGAGTTGTCCCGGATGCCGGCGGAGCGCGTCCGGCGTCATGTCGCGCTCGTCAACCAGGAGCATCACGTCTTCGTCGGCTCGCTGCGCGACAACCTGCTCCTGGCACGTACGGACGCGAGCGACACCGAACTGTGGGAGGCACTCGGCTCGGTGGACGCGAGCGAGTGGGCGCGCTCCCTGCCGGACGGCCTGGACAGCGAGATCGGCTCCGGCGGGATCTCCGTGGCCCCGGCGCACGCGCAGCAGATCGCGCTGGCACGGCTGGTGCTGGCGGACCCGCACACGCTGGTGCTGGACGAGGCGACGTCGCTGCTCGATCCGCGCGCCGCACGTCATCTGGAGCGTTCGCTGGCCCGGGTCCTGCGGGGGCGTACCGTCGTCGCGATCGCGCACCGGCTGCACACCGCGCACGACGCGGACGTGATCGCCGTCGTGGAGGACGGCCGGATCAGCGAACTCGGCGGCCACGACGCCCTCGTCGCGGCGGACGGCGCGTACGCGGCGCTGTGGCGCTCCTGGCACGGCTGACCGTCCCGTGGACGGGACGTACCCGTCGGCCGGCGGGCCGGTCAGCCGATGAAGCCCAGTGCGAAGAGCGCTCCCGCGCCGCCGAGCACCATGAACAGCGGCATCAGCAGCCTCGTCTCGACCCACGCCCCGGCGCGGAAGCGCATGAACCGCGGTGTGCCCAGCGGATACCAGCGCTTCCCGCTTATCGGCACCGGCCACAGGATCGGGCAGCCCGAGATCGTGATCGCATCGCCGATGTTGTGCACCAGCGCCCCCAGCACGATCGGCAGGCCGAGCCACAGATACTCCTGGCCCGGTTCGGAGAAGAGCCAGTTCGCGCCGTTGCCCGGCTGGTCGAGGACACCGGCGAGGCTCCAGGCGCTGGTGGCCCCGAGCAGCCACACCAGGATGTCGCTGGAGACGCGGGCCGCCCGCCACAGCAGCCCCTCCACGGCGAGCACCATATGGATGAAGAGGATCACCAGCACCGCCCAGCGACCCCCGAAGACCGCCGCCGCCGAGAATCCGGCGCCGAGGAAGAGCGCCCAGGGCCAGGTGTGGGTAAGGGTGCGGTGGCCGCCGGAGCGGTGCCGCTCGCCCTGTCCGCGGGTGGAGTTGTAGACGGCCTCGGAGAGCTTGTCGATCACTCCGCACAGCAGACGGGAGAACGGCCCGAACGCCCGGGATATGGTCGCCGACTTGTGGTCGAGGTCGGGGGCGAGCGCGGCGCCGGAGCAGATCAGTGCTCCCGCCAGGAGCACCGGCCAGGGCATCGGGTGGTCCAGCGCGGCCGCGGCCGCTCCCGCACCCAGCCATGCGGCCGCTCCCGACAGCGAATGCGCCGGTCCCATCATGTCCGTCCCCCACCCCTGTGGCTGCTCGCAGCGATACCGTCCGCAGGCGCCCGCCGCCCCAACTGGCCGCCGTGGACGCTCCGATCGTCCCGGCCGCTGACGCCGTGTCGGCGACACAGCGTATCGGCAGATGATCACGGGTCGGCGACCGGTTCCCGGTAGCGGAAGCGAGGAAGGCAAGATGGGGTGCGTGACAGCCACCCTTATCGATCAGATGCCGGGCGAAGCCGACCCCGACGCCCTTTACGAAGCCTTCTCCGGCTGGGCCGAGGAACGGGGTATCTCGCTCTACCCCGCACAGGAGGAGGCGCTGATCGAGGTGGTCTCCGGCGCCAACGTGATCCTCTCCACGCCGACCGGCTCCGGTAAGAGCCTGGTCGCCGCGGGCGCCCACTTCGCGGCCCTCGCCCGAGACGAAGTCACCTTCTACACCGCCCCGATCAAGGCACTGGTCTCGGAGAAGTTCTTCGACCTGTGCAAGATCTTCGGCACCGAGAACGTCGGCATGCTCACCGGCGACGCCTCCGTCAACGCGGACGCTCCCGTCATCTGCTGCACCGCCGAGGTGCTCGCCTCGATCGCGCTGCGGGACGGCCCGGAGGCCGACATCGGCCAGGTCGTCATGGACGAGTTCCACTTCTACGCCGAACCGGACCGCGGCTGGGCCTGGCAGATCCCTCTGCTGGAGCTTCCGCAGGCCCAGTTCGTCCTGATGTCGGCCACGCTCGGCGACGTCAGCCGCTTCGAGGAGGACCTCACCCGGCGCACCGGCCGCGAGACCGCCGTCGTACGGTCCGCCACGCGTCCCGTGCCGCTGTCGTACGAATACCGCACGACCACGCTGACCGAGACCGTCACGGAGTTGCTGGAGACCCATCAGGCGCCGGTCTACATCGTCCACTTCACACAGGCGCAGGCCGTCGAGCGCGCGCAGGCGCTGATGAGCATCAACATGTGCACGCGTGCGGAGAAGGACGAGATCGCCAAGATCATCGGCAACTTCCGCTTCACCACCCGCTTCGGACGGAACCTCTCCCGGTACGTCCGGCACGGCGTCGGAGTGCACCACGCCGGGATGCTGCCCAAGTACCGGCGGCTCGTGGAACGGCTGGCGCAGGCCGGCCTGTTGAAGGTCATCTGCGGTACGGACACGCTCGGCGTCGGCGTCAACGTCCCCATCCGCACCGTGCTGTTCACCGCGCTCACCAAGTACGACGGGACGCGGGTGCGTACGCTGCGGGCGCGGGAGTTCCACCAGATCGCGGGCCGCGCCGGGCGAGCCGGCTTCGACACCTCCGGCTTCGTCGTCGCGCAGGCGCCGGAGCACGTCGTCGAGAACGAGAAGGCTCTCGCGAAGGCGGGCGACGACCCGAAGAAGCGGCGGAAGGTCGTCCGCAAGAAGGCCCCGGAGGGCTTCGTCAACTGGGGGCAGCAGACCTTCGAGAAGCTGATCGCCTCCGACCCGGAACCGCTCAACTCCCGCTTCCGCGTGACCCACGCGATGCTGCTGTCCGTGATCGCCCGGCCCGGCGACGCCTTCTCGCAGATGCGCAAGCTGCTGGAGGACAACCACGAGGACCGCCGCTCCCAGCTCCGGCACATCCGCAGGGCCATCGCCATCTACCGCTCGCTGCTGGACGGAGGCGTCGTCGAACGGCTCGACGAGCCGGACGCGCAGGGCCGCACCGTACGGCTCACCGTAGATCTCCAGCACAACTTCGCGCTCAACCAGCCGCTGTCCACCTTCGCGCTGGCCGCCTTCGACCTGCTCGACCCCGAATCCCCGTCGTACGCCCTCGACATGGTCTCCGTCGTCGAGTCCACGCTCGACGACCCCCGGCAGATCCTCGCCGCCCAGACCAACAAGGCCAAGGGCGAGGCCGTGGCGCAGATGAAGGCCGACGGCGTGGAGTACGAGGACCGGATGGAGCGGCTGATGGACATCACCCATCCCCAGCCGCTGGAGGAACTGCTCTTCCACGCCTACGGGCTCTACCGCAAGTCCCACCCGTGGGTCGGCGACCACCCGCTCTCCCCGAAGTCGGTCATCCGCGACATGTACGAACGCGCCATGACCTTCGCGGAGTTCGTCTCCTTCTACGAACTGGCCCGCACCGAGGGCATCGTGCTGCGCTACCTCGCCAGCGCCTACAAGGCCCTGGAGCACACCGTCCCGGACGAGAAGAAGTCCGAGGACTTCCAGGACATCATCGAGTGGCTCGGAGAGATGGTCCGCCAGGTCGACTCCAGTCTCCTGGACGAGTGGGAGCAGCTCGCCAACCCGGAGGAGGAGAGCGCCGAGGAGGCGCAGGAGCGCGCCGACCACGTGCGGCCCGTCACCGCCAACTCCCGTGCCTTCCGCGTCCTGGTGCGCAACGCGATGTTCCGCCGGGTCGAGCTCGCCGCGCTGGACAAGGTCGGGGAACTGGGCGAGATGGACGCCGAGTCGGGCTGGGACGAGGACGCCTGGGCGCAGGCCATGGACGGCTACTGGGAGGAGTACGACGACCTGGGCACCGGCCCCGACGCGCGCGGGCCCGCGCTGCTGCGCATCGAGGAGGTGCCGGAGGAGGCGCTGTGGCGCGTACGGCAGACCTTCGCCGACCCCGCGGGAGACCGCGACTGGGGCGTCTCCGCCGAGGTCGACCTCACCGCCTCCGACGAGGAGGGCCGCGCCGTGATCAAGGTGACCGACGTGGGCCGGCTGTGAGCCGCGGTCCGCGTCCCGTGGCAGAGGAGCACTTCCCATGACCAGCCCCGCCGAGCAGCTCGCCGGGCTTCTCGACCTGGAGCAGATCGAGGTCGACATCTTCCGCGGGCGCAGCCCGCAGGAGCACCTCCAGCGTGTCTTCGGCGGCCAGGTCGCCGGGCAGGCGCTCGTCGCCGCGGGGCGCACCACCGACGGGCAGCGCCCCGTGCACTCCCTGCACGCGTACTTCCTGCGTCCCGGCGTGCCGGGAGTGCCCATCGTGTACCAGGTCGAACGGGTGCGGGACGGACGGTCGTTCACCACCCGCCGCGTCGTGGCCGTGCAGCAGGGCCGGACGATCTTCAATCTCACCGCTTCCTTCCACCAGCCGGAGCGGGGCATCGACCACCAGGTCCCGATGCCCCGGGTGCCGGACCCGGAGAGCCTTCCTCAACTGGCCGAGGAGATCCGCGACCACCTCGGCGAACTCCCCGAGACCCTGGAGCGCATGGAGCGCCGCATGGCCTTCGACATCCGCTACGTGGAGCGGCTGCGCTGGGAGGCGGGCGAGCTGCGGGACGCGGAGCCGCGCAGTGGTGTGTGGATGCGGGCCATCGGTTCCCTCGGCGACGACCCGCTCATCCACACCTGCGCCCTCACCTACGCCAGCGACATGACGCTCCTGGACGCCGTACGCATCCCCGTCGAACCGCTGTGGGGCCCACGGGGCTTCGACATGGCCTCCCTGGATCACGCGATGTGGTTCCACCGGCCGTTCCGCGCGGACGAGTGGTTCCTCTACCAGCAGGAGTCACCCATCGCGACCGGCGGCCGCGGACTGGCACGCGGCCAGATCTTCGACCGCGACGGCCAGTTGATCGTCTCGGTGATGCAGGAGGGCCTGTTCAGAAAGCTGGGCGGCTGAGCCCGACCGTCCACTCCCGTCTCGCGTCGCGGCACCAGCGGACCGGGAGCGCCCGTCCCACGCAAGCCCGGTGCAGCACCCGTGTCCAGCCGTCCCGTGCCCGAGCCTTCTCCGCTGCGGCCGCCGTCTCCGCCTGGCCACGGCACGTACGCGCCCGCTCCGCGGACCCGGTGCCGCGTGCGGAACGCGAACCCCGCCCCGTACCCGTACGGCACTGCTCCGGCTCCCTCACGGCAGCCGCCGACGGCAGGGAGCGGACCGGTGGGAGCGCGCAGGCGCGCCCCGCGACCGGGACGGCGGAACGGACGGGTCGGGCGCGACGCACCGCACGGGCCGCGTCCTGTGCGGTGGCGGACTGTTCGGCGGCGCGTGCCGTCTCCAAGTCGGCGGCGAGCAGCAGCCGTTGCCAGAAGATCTCGTCCTCGGCGGAGGCCGTGCACACCTGCCGTGCCAGCTCGCCCACGGCGGCGGATCTGCCGCGGTGCGGTGTCAGCTCAGGCCGCAGGGCGCGTAGCCGGGCCCGCTCACGGGCGTCGGGAACGGCCTCCTCCAGCACGTCACCGGCGAGCACCGCGGCCCGGGCCGCAGCCGCCTCCCAGGGCCCTTCGGCCTGCCGACACAGCTCGCCCACCCGGCGCCCCCGCCAGTGCCCCGCCCGCAGGTCGACCCCTTCCGCGAGCAGTATCCGCAGCCCGCGCGGCAGATACCCGGCGAGCAGTTCGGGACGCCGCTGCGCGAACTCCCGCAGCTCCGGCGCCAAGTAGAGCCACACCACCGTGCGGTAGCGGTTCACATAGAAGCTGACCGGGCTGAAGCAGCCGCCCCGCGCGAGGCGTGCGAAGCGCGCGGACGAGATGCCGAGCAGCCGTGCCCCGCCTCCCGCGTCCACGGTGTGCAGCCGTGCCCGCAGCCCGTCCGGGAAGTCCTCCTCCGCGCGCAGCCGGGCCAGTTCCGAGCGGGGCACCCGCAAGCGCCGCCTCCCGCCGGCCGCCGCCGCTTCTCCTCCGCGGACTGTCGCATCCGCGTCGCCGACCGGACCGCCCTCACCGTCCCTACTCTCCGCAGTGTCCGTACCCTCCGTACGGAGCGTGCGCACTTCTCCCAGCCGCACCGCCAGCTCCAACGCCCTCGGCGCCAGGCCCAGTTCCCTCGCGGCCGTGCTCATCGCGGCATCATCCGGCATCGTCGCCCCCGTCTCACTGTCGTCTCCCGCTGTCTTCCAGCTACTGACAGTGACGAGGCTAGACCGACGGACAGAATCCCGCCGGACCCTGTGGATAACTCCGCGCTGACCGTGAGCGCATCGACTCAGCGCCAGGAGCCGGAGCAGGCGCTCACCGCCCGGCTCCCCCGCCGTCACGCACCAGCCACGGCACGCTATGTGCCGTTGCGCGCCTCCAGGCCGAGGTGCTCACCGACCCGGTTGACCAGCAGCGTCATCTCGTAGGCAACGGCACCCACATCCGTGTCCGGCCCGGTCAGCACGCACAAGCAGCTTCCCTCGCCCGCAGAGGTCACGAAGAGCAGACCCTCCTCGAACTCGATCATCGTCTGCCGCACACGACCCGAACCGAAGTGCGTCCCCGACCCCTTGGCCAGGGACTGAAGCCCGGACGCGACCGCGGCGAGATGCTCGGCGTCGGCCTTCTCCAGGCTCTGGCTGCTGGCGGTGACCAGACCGTCGGTGGAGAGCACCATCGCGTGCCGTACGGTCGCGATGCGCTCCGTCAGGTCGTCGAGCAGCCAGTCGAGCCCTGTGTTCAGCGCCATCCCGGCGTTCCCCCTTCTCCTTAGCTGCTGCCGTGCCACCCTTACCCACCACAACGCGGCGAGCAACCACACGCTTACGTGCCGCACGCCGTGCCACGAACCGTGTACGCCTCACGCAGTATGGACCCATGGCACACAAGATGACGCAGGACGAGTGGCGCCGGTTCGTCTCCGAGGGCACCCGCACGGGCAAGCTCTCCACGGTCCGCGCGGACGGCAGTCCCCACGTAGCCCCCGTCTGGTTCGTCCTCGACGGCGACGACCTGGTTCTCAACACCGGTGAGAACACCGTCAAGGGACGCAATCTCGCCCGCGACCCACGCGTCTCCTTCTGCGTTGACGACGAACGGCCGCCGTTCGCGTTCGCCGTCCTCAGCGGCCGGGCCGAGTTGAGCACCGAGCCGGACGCGATGCTGCACTGGGCGACCCGCATCGCGGCGCGCTACATGGGCGAGGAGGCGGGCGCGGAGTTCGGCGCGCGCAACGCCGTGCCCGGCGAACTCCTCGTACGGGTGCGCATCGAGAAGGTGGTGGCGCTCTCCGGCCTCGCCGACTGACCGGCCCGGATTCCGCCCCGCGCATCCCGCCCCGCGTATCTCCGGACCGTGGCCCCGGGGCGCCGGCCGTGGTCATCATGAGCCCATGCGCCATGACACGAGCGACGAGACCGCCCGCGTACGCGAGTTCTTCGGTGAGCGCGCGGGCCGCTGGGATGCCCGCTTCCCCGACGACGGTCCCGCCTACAAGCGGGCCGTCGCGGAGCTCGGGCCGCCCGAGGGCGGCGCCGTGCTCGACGCGGGATGCGGGACCGGGCGGGCGCTGCCTGCGCTGCGCGCG
>NZ_LJGW01000731.1 GCF_001751255.1 Streptomyces nanshensis
CCCACGGGAGATTCCCGTGGGGCACCCGCCGTCCACCATTGCCGATGCCGGCTCCTACTTACGTCCCACGACCACCGTGTGCGTGTTCAGCAGCGGCTCCGCGCGGACCTCCGAGAAGCCCGCCTCGCTCAGCCACCCCGCACAGTCCACGGCGCGGTATTCCGAGCCCATGGGACTCACCAGACGCATGTAGAGGCTGTACAACAGGCGCTGCGGGTCCCGGCGTTCCTCGTCGATCATGCGGTCGTAGACCAGCAGCATGCCGCCGGGGCGAAGCGCCTCGTAGGCCCGTCGCACCAGCTTCCGGCGCTCCCCGTCCTCCCAACCGTGCAGCACCTGGCCGAAGATGAGGACGTCGGCCTCCGGGATCGGGTCGGTGAACAGATCACCGCCGACGAACTCCACCCGGCCCGCCTCGCCCAGCTCGGCCATGTGCTCCTCGAGGAACCGCTGCGCCGAAGGGGGCTCGAAGCAGTAGCCGTTCAGATGCGGATGGGCCTCCAGCAGCACCGCCGCCAGATGTCCACGCGCTCCGCCCAGGTCGCCGACGTCCTTGAAGTCGCTCCAGTCGAAACGTTCGGCGAACTCCCGGCCCACCCGGGTGCTGAGATGGTCCATCACATCGGCGTACGCCTTGAACCGGGCTTTGTCCTCATGGGACTTGGCCACGAAGCCGCCGCGCGGCTGGGTCTCCACCTCACCGGTGCGCAGGCCCTTCGCCAACTGCCCCCACGCCTGCTGGAAGGACGCGGTGACCATGCCCGGGTAGTCGCCCAGGTGCACGTTCTGACCGGGGACCAGATAGTGCCCGGCCACCGGGGAGTTCCGGTACCTCCCGCCGGCCCGTACGAGCAGACCCAGACCGGCCAGCGCGTCCAGGAAGTCCTTCGAGTACCGCTCGTGCAGGCCCAACTGCTCCCGCAACTCCGGTTCGGTCAGCGAGCCTTCGGCCAGGGCGCCGAACACCCCCAGCTCCCGGGCGGTGTGCAGCACCTCCGTCTGACACACCAGCGTCGCGAGCCGCAGAATCGGCTCCGGTCCCATAGGGGGCAGCTCAACGATGCCCGGCTGAGGTGCGGTGTCCATGTGCTACTCCCTGCGTCATCGGCGTTCATGGCAAGCAAATCGTGGGCATTCGGGCTTGCATCCCGCTGGCAGACGGCTGGTGGCGGGTGATCTGCTTCACGCGCCGGGAAGGGGCGGGGAGGGGCAGGGAGAGGCAGGGACGGCCGAGCGAAGGGCGCCGTCGCGAGGACGTCGTAGGTCTGTCGTACGTCCGGGGCGGCCGCGCAGGGTCGACATCCGGCGGCCGTCACGGGTGAAGCGATGCCGAGTCCGACCGGCAACGGCCCTACGGAATCACCGCGTTGAGAGATCCGGACGTCGCCCCCCGGCGACCGCTAGCCCTCCACCCGCCTCAGCCCCCGCACCGCCGGGATCGCCAGCAACAGCGCGCACGCGACGAGCGCCATCGACGCGGACACGAACAGCAGCGGCACCGTCCCCACGATGACGGCGAGCGGCCCGGCCGCCGCCTGCCCGACCGGCTTCATCACCAGCGAGCCGGCCGCGTCGTACGCGTGGACCCGGCCGAGGACCTCGTTCGGGATGTGCGTCTGCACGCTGGTGTGGAACATGACGATCCAGAACGCCATGCCCACACCGCTCACCATGTAGCACCCGGCGACGAGCGGCGTGGGAAGACCGAGTGCGACGCCCAGCGGCATGAGCGCCCAGAGGATCATGGACAGGGCGCCGGCCCGGAGCGGATGCCGGGGGCGGAGCCTGATCGCGACGATCCCTCCGAGCACACTGCCGACTCCGAGGGACGACATGACGAAGCCGAAGGTCGATGCCCCGTAGTCGGTGACGAGCGTGCTGTTGCCGAGGGTCATGGTGGGCCCGGCGCCCGCCAGTTGCCAGAGCATGAAGACGACGATGACGCTCCACAACCAGGTCCTGGCCCGGAACTCCCGCCACCCCTCGACGAGATCGGCCCGGAATGACGTTCCGCTCTCCCGCGCGACCGAGCCCATCGGGACCGAGCGGAGCAGCAGCAGGCAGCCGCCGCCGACCGCGTAGGTCAACGCGTCGAGGGCGACCACCACCGCGGGCGAGGAGACGACCAGCAACAGTCCGGCCACCGACGGTCCGACGACGTTGGTCACCGACTCCGAGATGCGGAGGGTGCCGTTCGCCTTCTGTACGTCCCGAGCGATGCGCGGAATGATGCTGGCGACTCCCGGCTGGAAGATCGCGCTCCCCGCGCCGACCAGGGCCAGCAGCACGAGGATCTGCCACAACTGCGGCGTCCCCAGCAGGAACAGCAGCGCGAGCACCATCTGAAAGCACAGCCGCGCCGTGTCCGAGACGATCATCAGCCGCCGCGCACCGAACCGGTCGGACAGCACCCCGCCGAAGATGATCAGCGCCGCGAACGGCGCCACCAGCGCAGCGAGCGCGTAGCCCACCCCGCTCGCCCCGTACCCCGCCCGGATCACCGCGGCCGTGATCGCGACGGGAAGCATCGCGTCGCCCAGCAGCGAGGTGGTACGGGCGGTGAAGAACAGCCGGAAGTCCGCCGTCCACAGCCGTGGCGGGGACGAGGTCTCCTTGACTTGCAGGTCAGGGACCATGTCCGAGCCAACCACAACTCACCGTCCCCCACGCACCGTTGACCTCGATCAGGCAGACACTCTCCTGTCGCGGCCGTCGCGCCGTCAACGGAATATCTCCGACAAGATCAGCACGTACGCCCGTTTCCGGACACACCCTGAATCGCCGTGCCCGAAGCCTCCCCGAGCCCCCTTGGCCCCCAAGATCAAAAAGGCCCCTCCCGTCTCCGGAAGGGGCCTCTCGTCTGGGAGCCGCCTGGGGGAGTCGAACCCCCGACCTACGCATTACGAGTGCGTCGCTCTGGCCAACTGAGCTAAGGCGGCGAGCTGCCCGCGCCCCTCGTGTGAGCGCGGCGCGGACAAGTCTACACAGTTCCCGGGGGTGCTCCGTACGGGGTAAGTGATCGCCGGGGGCGGGCTACGAGCACGTCTTGTTCTTCTTCGGGGCCTCGCCCTTGAGCAGGTACTTGTCGACGGTGTCGTTCACGCAGGCGCCGCCCCGGAGGTACGCGGTGTGCCCGTCGCCCTCGTACGTCAGCAGCCGGGCCGAGTCGAGCTGGCCGGCGAGGCCCTGGGCCCAGGCGTACGGAGTGGCCGGGTCCCGCGTCGTGCCGACGACCAGGATGGGGTCGGCGCCCTTCGCGTCGATGTTGCGGGGGCCGCCGGTCGCCTTCTCAGGCCAGTAGCCGCAGTTGAGCGCGGCCCACGCGAAGCCGCGGCCGAAGACCGACGAGGTCTTCTCGAAGGACGGCACCGCCTTCTTCACCGCATCGGGCGACGAGAAGGCCGGCGGGAGGTCGAGACAGTTGACGGACGGGTTGGCGAACATGATGTTGCCGTAGCGGCCGTCGGGGTCGCGCTCGAAGTACTCGTCGGACAGGGCCAGCAGATCGGAGCCGTCCCCGTCCATCGCGGTCGTCAGGGCGTCGCGGAGCTGCGGCCACGAACTCTCGTCGTACATGGCGCGGATGACGCCCGTCGTCGCGAGCGACTCGGTCAGCTTGCGGGATTCGCCGGTGCGCAGCGGGTGCGCGTCGGTCTTCTTGAAGAAGGCACTGAGCTTGCGGCCCGCGTCCTCGGGGCTCTTCCGGCCGAGCGGGCAGTCCGTACGGCCGACGCAGTCCTTGGCGAACTCCCTGAAGGCCGTCTCGAAGCCGCCGGTCTGGTCGCGGTTGATGCGCAGCATCGACAGGGACGGGTCCATGGCGCCGTCGAGCACGAGCCTGCCGGAGCGGCCCGGGTAGAGGCCGGCGTAGTAGGCGCCGAGGTAGGTGCCGTAGGAGGCGCCGACGTAGTTGAGCTTCTTGTCGCCGAGCAGGGCCCGCAGCACGTCCATGTCGCGGGCCGCGTCGACGGTGGAGACATGGCCGAGCAGTTCGCCGGACTTCTTCTCGCAGCCCTCCGCGAACTTCTTGTAGGAGCTGACGAGTTGGCTCTCCTCCTTCTTGGTGTCCGGCGTCTGGTCGGTCTGCGTGTACTCGTCCATCTGCTTGTCGCTCAGGCACCGCACCGGCTCGCTGCGGGCGACGCCGCGCGGGTCGAGGCCGACGAGGTCGTACGCGCGGCGCACCGGGGGCGGATAGCCGACGGCGGCGGCCTGCTGCACGTAGTCGACGGCGGAGCCGCCCGGTCCGCCCGGGTTGACCAGCAGGGAGCCGATGGGCTTGCTCTTGCCCGAGGCCTTCTTGCGGGCGACGGCCAGCTTCAGGTCCTTGGAGGGGTCGGGGTGGTCGTAGTCCAACGGCGCCTTCATCCGGGCGCACTGGAAACCCTCGTCGCCGCAGTCGCGCCAGGAGAGCTTCTGGTCGTAATAGCGCTTCAGGTTCTCCGGCACGGCGGCGGGCAGCGGCTTGAGCGTCTGTGCGTCCGTACGGCCGGCGGCGCGGTCGCTGCTGGCGGACGAGGGCGCGCCCTGCGGTGCTCCGGAGCCGCCCGTGCCGGACGAGCAGCCGGCCGTCGTCAGCAGTACGGCCGCCGCCAGGACGGCGAGTGTGGTGCTGGGCAGACGCCTCGTGTGCATGAGCATCCCTCGTTCGCTTCGGACCGGTCATCCGGCGGGACCGGCGCGGCAGTTGAGGTGGAGCGTATCCGCCGCGGCCACCCCGGAACTTGCCCCGCCGGTCCCCGCTCCTCGTACGGGTGAGCGGGCGGGGCAGTCAGCCCACCGGGGGCGAACCGCACCGAACGCGCCCTCTCCTGCGCTCAGCCCGCGCGCAGCGTCATGGCCATCGCCTCGACCGCCAGCAGCGGCGCCACATTCCGGTCCAGTGCCTCCCGGCACTCCAGGACGGCTTCGATGCGGCGCAGCGTCTGTTCCGGTACGGAATCCTCCGCGAGGCGGGCCACCGCGTCCACCGCCTCCTCGTTCCCCAGGGCGGCGCCGGAGCCCAACTGCCGTGCCAGGACGTCCCGGTAGAAGCCGGTGAGGTCGCTCAGGGCGAGGTCGAGGGAGTCGCGCTGGGTACGGGTCGCGCGGCGCTTCTGCCTGTCCTGCAGCTCCTTCATCGCGCCCGCGGTGCCGCGCGGCAGCCGGCTGCCCTTGCCCTCGGACGCACCCAGCGCGGCCCGCAACTCCTCGGTCTCCCGGGCGTCGTGCTCCTCCGCGACCTCCTTGGCGTCCTCGGCCGCGGCGTCGATCAGCTCCTGCGCCGCGCGCAGCGCGCCGCCGACGTCCGCGACCCGCTGCGGAAGCTTGAGCACGGCGGCCCGACGGGTGCGCGCCCGTTCGTCGGTGGCCAGCCGGCGGGCCCGTCCGATGTGGCCCTGGGTGGCGCGTGCCGCGTACGCCGCCATGGCGGGCTCGATGCCGTCGCGCCGCATCAGCAGATCGGCGACGGCCTCCACCGGCGGTGTGCGCAGGGCGAGTTGGCGGCACCGGGAGCGGATCGTGGGCAGCACGTCCTCCGTGGAGGGGGCGCAGAGAAGCCATACCGTACGGGGCGCGGGCTCCTCGACGGCCTTGAGCAGCACATTGCCCGCGCCCTCGGTGAGCCGGTCGGCGTCCTCCAGCACGATCACCTGCCACCGCCCGCCCGCGGGCGACATCTGCGCCCGGCGCACCTGCTCGCGGGTCTCCTTGACGCCGATGGTGAGCAGGTCGGTGCGGATCACCTCGACATCGGCGTGGGTGCCGACCATCGCCGTATGGCAGCCGTCGCAGAAGCCGCAGCCCGGAGCGCCGCCCAGCGCGCGGTCCGGGCTCACGCACTGGAGCGCGGCGGCGAACGCGCGCGCCGCCGTGGAACGGCCCGATCCGGGCGGCCCCGTGAAGAGCCACGCGTGCGTCATGGCGGAACCCGACAGGACGGCGCTGCCTCTCCCCTCGGCCTCCGCGGTGACATAGGCGTCGGCGTCGCGGGCGGCCGCGGTGAGCTGCGCCGTCACCTTCTCCTGGCCGACCACGTCGTCCCATACGGCCATCGGCTGCCCGCCCCTCTCTCAGCGCCCCTCGGCGCCGCCGTGCCTCCGTCGTACGCTCCCGCGCGGCTCACGACGGGACGTACGCGGACCATTGTGGGCCACGGCACCGACAGCGCCGGACGGACGGGGGCGTGCGCGGGACGCCCCGGGAGGTCACTTGCCGCGGCGGCGCCTGCGGCCTCCCGGCTCGTCCTCCTCCTCGCCGGAGCCGAGCAACTCGTCGGCCAGGGACGGGACATCGTCCAGCGGCGTCTCCTCGGCCCACTCCGGACGCGGCCGGGAACCGCGGCCCGGCTCCGGGTCGACCTGCGGGATCTCGCGCGTACGGTCCCGGTGTTCGGGCTCGTCGGGGGAGACACGGGGCAGCAGCGTCGTCTCCTCGTCCTGCCGCGCCCGGCCCGTGCCGGAGGCAGAACCGGAACCCGAGGAGCCCGAACCGGAGGAACCGGAACCCGAGCCCGAACCTGGGCTCCACGGCTCACGGGCCTGTGGCATGACGTGCGTACGTTCGGCGTCGGACTCCGCGGCCGTTCCGCCGACGGATCCGGAACCGGACGCGGAGGCGGACGCTCCGCCGGCGCCGGTACCGCTGCCGCCGTCCCCGCCGTCCTCGCGGTCCCCGCCGCTCTCGTCCTGCGGCTCGTCCGGCTGCGGCAGCTTGGCCGTGTCACCGTCGGAGCCGTCCGGATCGGAACCGCCCCGGTTACGCGACCGCTCGGCCCGCTGCAACGCCTCCTCCGCGCGGCGCTGCTTCTCCTGGCGGCGCTCCTCCGCCTGTGCGCGCAGCCGCGCCTCCTCCTCGGCCAGGCGACGCTGGCGCGCGATCTCCTCCTCGCGCACACGCTCCTCGGCCTCGCGCCGCTTGCGCTCCTCCTCGGCGATCCGGCGGGCCTCCTCGGCCCTGCGCCGCGCCTCCTCCGCGCGACGGGCCTCCGCCTGCTGCCGCTCGAGTTCCTCGGCGCGCTGCTTGCGCTCTTCCTCCTCGGCCCTCAACCGGGCCATCTGCTCCTGCCGTTCGCGCTCCTGGCGCTCCTCCTCCGCCTTGCGCGCGGCCTCCTCCTCGGCCTTGCGGCGGGCCTCCTCCTCGGCGGCCCTGCGGGCGTCCTCGCGGGCCTGGATCTCGGCCTCGGAGAGCGGCAGCACCTCGTCGAGCCGGTGGCGTACGGCGGTCGTGACCGCTTCCGGCTCCTGCGCGGCGTCGACGACGAGATAGCGCGCCGGGTCGGCGGCGGCCAGCGTGAGGAAGCCCGAGCGGACCTTGCCGTGGAACTCGGCGGGCTCCGACTCCAGCCGGTCCGGCGCCTCGGTGAAGCGCTCGCGCGCGGTCTCGGGCGCGATGTCCAGCAGCACCGTCAGATGCGGTACGAGTCCGGCCGTCGCCCAGCGCGAGATACGGGCGATCTCCGTCGGCGACAGATCGCGCCCCGCGCCCTGGTACGCGACCGAGGAGTCGATGTAGCGGTCGGAGATGACGATGGCGCCGCGCTCCAGCGCGGGACGGACGACCGTGTCGACGTGCTCCGCGCGGTCGGCCGCGTACAGCAGCGCCTCGGAACGGTGCGAGAGCCCCGACGAGGAGACGTCGAGCAGTATCGAGCGCAGCCGCTTGCCGACGGGCGTCGCGCCGGGCTCCTTGGTGACGACGACCTCGTGGCCCTTGGCCCGGATCCACTCGGCGAGCGTCTCGACCTGTGTGGTCTTCCCGGAACCGTCGCCGCCCTCCAGGGCGATGAAGAAGCCGTTGCCCGCCGGCGCCTCCTTGGGCTGGCCGCCGCCGAGCGCGTCGAGGAGGTCCCGGCGCAGGGTCACGCCCTGGCGGTCGTCCGTACGTCCGAGCACGAGGGCCGCGACGGGCAGCAGCAGCGCACCGACCAGGGTGAGCGTGAAGGCCGCTCCGCCGTGGTCGAAGACGAAGTCGCCCGCCACCACGCGGTGCGGGCCGATGAACCCGGCCGCCACCGGCGCGATCAGCGCCCCGAGCCCGATGGCGATGCGCACGATGGCCTGCAGGTGCTCCGTCATACGGGCGCGGTGCGCGGCCTCGGTCTCCTGGTCGAGCAGGACGTGGCCCGCCTGAGCGGCGACGCCCGCGGACAGTCCGGCGACCGTCATCAGCACGATGCCCGTGGTCGCGTCCGTCACCAGCCCGGCGACGAGCAGCGCCAGCCCCGCGAGCCCGACGGCGAGCGCGAGCAGCCTGCGGCGGGAGAGCAGCGGCAGCGTACGGGGCGCGAGGCGGATGCCCGCGGCCGTACCGCCGGCGAGCACGAAGACCTGGAGCCCGAAGCTGATGGGACCGCCGCCGAGGTCCGCGGCGTGCAGCGCGGCCAGCGCGACGGCGGACGCGACCGCCCACGCCGTCGCGGCACCGGCGAGCACGAGCAGCGGCACCGCGCCCGTACGGCCCTTGCCGTCGCCGGCGCCCGAGCCGCCCTTGGGACGGCGCAGCCCCTCCAGCGGCGAACGGGGCCTGGACGTACCGCCGTCGGGCAGCTCCAGGAAGTAGACGACGGACAGCGCCGCGGCGAAGAGACCCGCGGCGACGTACGAGCCCAGGGCGGCCTGGTGCGTGTGGAACCAGTCGAAGGCGGAGCTGAGCGCGTTGCTGATGAGCGTGACGACGACCAGTCCGATGGCCGCGACGGGCAGCGCCATGAAGGTGCTGCGCAGCCACAGCCGCCGCAGGGCGTCCTGCCGGTCCGGCAGCGGGCGTACGGCGGCGCCCTCGGGCGGCGGCGCGGGCAGCAGACCGGGAGCGGCGCTGTCCTTGGCGACGGTCCAGAAGCGCTCGGCGACACCGAGCACGAACACGGTGATCAGGACGAGCGGAAAGGCCTTCGCCGGCATCCAGTCGACCCACATCGGCGCGACGATCAAGGCCAGCGCGCGCAGCGCGTCCGCGCCGAACATCGTCCAGCGCCGGTCGAGCACGCCCTTGCCGGGCGCCAGCAGGGACGACAGCGGCCCGAGCAGCACGGCCCCGAAGAGCAGCGTGGCGAGCAGCCGCGCCGCGAAGACCGCGGGGATGACGAGGGCCATGCCCCGGTAGCCGCCGCCGAAGACGGCGTCGGCGCCCGAGGCGCGTACCGCCGCCGCCTGGAGGGCCAGAAGCACCAGCACCAGCAGGGCGAGAGCGTCACCGATCCCACTGGTCAGGTGGGCGCTCCACAGGCGCCGGAGAGGACCGAATCGCAACAGCGCGCCCACGGCGCGCTCGCGGGACTCAGCGGCGAGTGCGTCGTCCGGGGCGTCGGAGGTGGGGGCCACGCCCATTGGCTGATCTGCTCGCGTCATGGCGGTCAGGGTATAGGGAGCGGTCGGAGCCGTGTGTCGCAGCCCGAACAAACGGGCGGGACCAGGGCTTTACTCCGAAGACTCCCCGGATTCACCGGAGGCTCCGGATCCGCCGGACCCCTTGGCGGCGGTCTTCTTCGCCGCCGTCTTCTTGGCCGTCTTCGCCGTCGTCTTCTTCGCGGCCGTCTTCTTCGCGGTGCCGGCCGTGCTCTTGGCCGCGGTCTTCTTGGCGGTGCTCTTCTTCGCCGTGGTCTTCTTCGCCGAAGCCTTCTTCGTCGCCTTCTTCGCGGTCTTCTTCGCCGGGCCCTTCGCCCGCTTCTCCGCGAGCAGTTCGAAGCCGCGCTCCGGGGTGATGGTCTCCGGGTCGTCCTCGCGGCGCAGCGTCGCGTTGGTCTCGCCGTCCGTCACATACGGACCGAAGCGGCCGTCCTTCACGATGACGGGACGCTCGCTGTTCGGGTCCGTGCCCAGCTCCTTCAGCGGCGGCTTGGCCGCGGCACGGCCGCGCTGCTTGGGCTGGGCGTAGATCGCGCGGGCCTCGTCGAGCGTGATCGTGAAGATCTGCTCCTCGGTCTCCAGCGAACGCGAGTCGGTGCCGCGCTTCATGTACGGGCCGTACCGGCCGTTCTGCGCGGTGATCTCCTCGCCCGTGTCGGGGTCGGTGCCCACGACCCGCGGCAGCGACAGCAGCTTGAGCGCGTCGTCGAGCGTGATCGTGTCCAGCGACATCGACTTCAGCAGCGACGCCGTACGCGGCTTGACGGCGTTCTTGCCCTTGGTCGGCGTGCCCTCGGGCAGCACCTCCGTGACGTACGGGCCGTAGCGCCCGTCGCGCGCCACGATCGGGCGGCCCGTCTCCGGGTCGGTGCCCAGCTCGAAGTCGCCGCTGGGCTTGGCCAGCAGCTCCTTGGCCAGTTCGACCGTCAGCTCGTCGGGCGGCAGGTCGTCGGGGACGTCGGCGCGCTGGCCCGGCTCGTCGTCGGAGGGCGGCGGGCCCTCGACGTACGGGCCGTAGCGCCCGACGCGCAGCGTGATCCCCTCGCCAACGGGGAAGGACGAGACGCCCTTCGCGTCGATCGCGCCGAGGTCGGAGACCAGCTCCTTCAGCCCGCCCAGGTGGTCGCCGTCGCCGTTGCCGGAGTCGGCCGCCGAGCCGGGGACGCCGTCGGACTGGCCGTCCTCGCCGAAGTAGAAGCGGCGCAGCCACGGCACGGAGGCGGCGCTGCCCGCGGCGATGCGGTCGAGGTCATCCTCCATCTTGGCTGTGAAGTCGTAGTCGACGAGGCGCCCGAAGTGCTTCTCCAGCAGTCCGACCACGGCGAAGCTCAGGAAGGAGGGCACCAGGGCCGTCCCCTTCTTGAAGACGTAACGCCGGTCCAGGATGGTGCTGATGATCGAGGCGTACGTGGAGGGGCGGCCGATCTCCCGCTCCTCCAGCTCCTTCACGAGCGTGGCCTCCGTGTAGCGCGCCGGCGGCTTCGTCGCGTGGCCGTCGACGGACAGCTCGTCCGCGGCGAGCGGGTCGCCCTCGCTCACCTGCGGCAGGCGGCGTTCGCGGTCGTCCAGTTCGGCGTCGGGGTCGTCGGAGCCCTCGACGTACGCCTTGAGGAAGCCGTGGAAGGTGATGATCTTGCCCGTGGCGGTGAACTCGGCGTCCCGTCCGTCACTGGCCGGCCCGCCGACCCGTACGGTCACCGACTGGCCTGTGGCGTCCTTCATCTGCGAGGCGACGGTCCGCTTCCAGATCAGCTCGTAGAGCCTGAACTGCTCGCCCGTCAGGCCGGTTTCGGCCGGGGTGCGGAAGCGGTCGCCGGAGGGACGGATCGCCTCGTGCGCCTCCTGGGCGTTCTTCACCTTGCCCGTGTAGACGCGGGGCCGCTCCGGCAGATACTCGGAGCCGTAGAGCTGTGTGACCTGCGTACGGGCCGCGTTCACCGCGGTGTCCGAGAGCGTCGTGGAGTCCGTACGCATATACGTGATGAAGCCGTTCTCGTACAGCTTCTGCGCCACCTGCATCGTCAGCTTCGCGCCGAAGCCGAGCTTGCGGCTGGCCTCCTGCTGGAGCGTGGTCGTACGGAACGGGGCGTACGGCGAGCGCCGGTACGGCTTGGACTCGACGGAGCGCACCGCGAAGCGCGTCTCCTCGAGGGCGGAGGCGAGCGCGCGGGCGGCGTCCTCGTCCAGGTGCAGCACCTGGTCGGGGTTCTTGAGCCGACCGTCGGCGCCGAAGTCGCGGCCCTGTGCCACGCGCCGCCCGTCGACGGAGTTGAGCCGCGCGCCGAAGGTGCCCGGGTCGCCGGCGGCCTGGCCACGGCCCGTCGCGAAGGTCGCCGTCAGGTCCCAGTACTCGGCGGAACGGAAGGCCATCCGCTCGCGCTCCCGCTCGACCACGAGGCGTGTGGCCACCGACTGCACCCGGCCCGCCGAGAGCCGCGGCATGACCTTCTTCCACAGCACCGGCGAGACCTCGTAGCCGTAGAGACGGTCGAGGATGCGGCGCGTCTCCTGGGCGTCGACGAGGCGCTGGTTGAGATCGCGGGGGTTGCGGACGGCGTCCTGGATGGCGTCCTGGGTGATCTCGTGGAAGACCATCCGGCGCACCGGGACCTTGGGCTTGAGGACCTCCTGCAGATGCCAGGCGATGGCCTCGCCCTCGCGGTCCTCATCGGTGGCGAGCAGGAGTTCGTCGGATTCGGCGAGGAGCTGCTTGAGCTTCTTGACCTGCTCCTTCTTGTCCGTGTTCACCACGTAGAGCGGTTCGAAGTCGTGGTTGACGTTCACACCGAGCCGCGCCCAGGGCTCACCCTTGTACTTCGCCGGGACCTCCGCGGCGCCGTTGGGAAGGTCGCGGACATGCCCCACGCTGGCCTCGACCACGTAACCAGGGCCGAGATACCCCTTGATCGTTTTGGCCTTGGCGGGCGACTCGACGATGACGAGCCGGCGCCCGCCGTTTGCGGGCTCGCGGGTGGGGGACAACTTCTCGCTCTTCTCTCCGGTCGGCGTACGCGGCGTCGGTGCATCGGTGTCGATGCGGAGTGTGACCGTACATCCCGGCTGCGTGTCAAACGGGAAAACTCCGCAACGCAACTCGAACGGTAACCCGACATCCGGCGGTCCTGCCGCCCGATACCGCCCGATCTCGTGCCGGTGAGAGCCCGGCACCGCCCGTGATGAGCGAAATCACGCCGAAAACACGATCACGGAACGAGTGCGCGGAGTGTGCGATTCCGGGGTGCTGCGCGGGTGTCCGGAGGTCTCACGGTTCCCGGACGTCACGGGCCTCCCGTACGTCCGTACGTCACCGGGCGCAGCATGCGGCGCCGCCGTCCCCGTGGTCACCGCGGTCCCGGTGGCGCCTGTGGTCCCTCTGGCCCCGGTGGCCCCGGGGTCCTTGCCGCCCCTACCGTCCCTGCGGCCGCTGCCGCCCGTCCGCCGCCGGCAGCAGGAACCCCTGCTCCACCAGCAGCCGGATCGCCGCGGGCGTACGGTCGCGCAGCAACACCGGGTCCTCCCCCACGAGTTGGGCGATGGCGTCCAGGATCCGCCACGCGGGCAGCGTCCCGTCGCACACCCCGGCGAAGCCCGCGCCCACGGTGTCGACCTTGGTCGCCCGGAGCATCCCGCGCTGCTGGCGCAGCACCACGTGCTCGGGGTCCTCGGCTCCGGGCATCCCGACCTGCTCCTGTACGACGCCCTCGGCGAGCGTGAAGTGGCAGTCCAGCAGCGCCGCGTCGTCCGTGGCGCGCAGGAAGTCCTGGCGCTCGAAGTGCCGGGCGACCTCCTCGCCGAGCGGCTGCTCGACGGGGTGCGGCCACTCCTCGATCACGACCGCCGGCTCGTCCGCTCCGCTGTTGCGCAGCGAGATCCACCCGAAGCCGACCGCCGTCGTGCCGCGGCTCTCGAACTCGTCCAGCCACTCGCCGTACCGCGCCGCGTACTCCTCCGCCCCGGCGCGGTGGTCCCCCGCGTCCCGCAGCCACAACTCGGCGTACTGCGCCACGTCCTGCACCTCCCGCTGCACGATCCAGGCGTCGCAGCCCGCGGGCAGCCAGGAGCGCAGACGCTCGCGCCAGTCCTCGCCGTCGCGGTGCTCCCAGTTGGCGAGGAGCTGGCAGTAGCCGCCGGGCGCCAGCCGGTCCGCGGAGCGCTCCACGAGGGTGCGGCACAGGTCGTCGCCCGCCATGCCGCCGTCGCGGTAGGTAAGCCGGGCACGCGGTGAGATCACGAAGGGCGGGTTGGAGACGATCAGGCCGTACGGTTCCTCGTCGGCGACGGGTTCGAAGAGCGTCCCCTCGCGCAGCAGCGGCTCCGGCGCCCCGGAGAGCGCGAGCGTCAGCCTCGCGACGGCGAGCGCACGGGGGTTGAGGTCGGTCGCGGTGACGCTGCGGGCGTGCTGTGCGGCGTGCAGCGCCTGGAGCCCGGAGCCCGTCCCGAGGTCGAGCGCGCGGTCGACGGGCCTGCGGACGGTGATACCGGCGAGCGTCGTCGAGGCGCCGCCGACGCCCAGGACGACGTCCCGTCCGTGCGCACCCTCCGGCATGCCCACGCCGGACGCGCCGCCCACCGCGCAGCCGAGGTCGGCGACGACCCACCAGTCCTGGCCCTCGGGGCCGGCGTAGGGACGTACGTCGACGGTCGCGCGGACCGCCTCGTTCCCCTCACCGGAAGCGCCGGAAGCGTTGGACGCGCCGGGTGTGCCGGGGGCGTCCGAAGCGCTGGACGCGCCGTCGCCGTCGGGACCGTCCGCCGGCACCAACCAGCCGTCCGCCAGCGCCTCGTCGAGCGGGAGCGCATTCCGCGCCTGTGCGCGCGGGACGCTCCGCTGCAGCAGAAAGAGCCGAACGAGCGTCTCCAGGGGGCTCGTTCCGCGGGTGGCGCGCAGCGCGGGGACGGCTTCGCTACGGGCGAGCGCCGCGTACGCGGGTCCGCCGAGCAGATCGAGCAGGCCGTCGGCGGTGAAGTCCGCGGCACGCAGCGCCTCCCTCAACCTGCCGGTGCGTTCGGGATCTGCTGCGGGAAGGCGCTCGCTCGTACTCACGTCCCCCATTGTGACGTCCCGCCGCGGACACCTGCGCGGCCCCGGCCCATGACGTACGGCCCGGGCGTCAGCCGTGACGTACGGGAAGGTGCGGCCGGAGCCGGTGCGCGCCGTGCGGCGCGGGCTCGGCTACACGCCCGGCGAACCGCCCGTGCGCTTGCAGCCCTTCTGGTTGGCCATCGCCTCGCCGACGTCGCCGGACTGGAGCTTGCTCAGCGCCTTGTCGCCGCTCTTGCCGAGCGAGTCGAGCTCGGTGGCGACGCCCTGTAGCCCCTCGGCGAACTTCGCCTGGTCCTTGGTGTCCAGACCGTCCACGGTCTTGCGGAGCTGGCCGTACTTCGTCGAGATGCCGCGCAGCTCCTTCACCGCGTCGGCGTGCAGCTTGTCGCCGTCGTCGACGGGGGGCGGGCCGGCCTTGTCGACGGCGTCGCCCAGGGACTTGTACGCGCCGGAGATCTTCTCGAAGGCGGCCGCGTCCGTCTTCTTCACCTCGGCCGAGGAGTTCTTCTCCTTCGACGCGGCGTTGATGGACGCGTTGGCCTCCTGGATCTTCTTGACCTGGGGCTGCACCTGGTCGCAGACCTTCTTGGCCCACTCGTCCGCCTGAGCGCTGTCGTCGCTGCAACCGCTCAGCGTGAGTGCGATCGCCGCACCCCCCGAGAGTGCAGCCGCGAGTTTCTTGTTCACCGGATCGGTCCCTTCCGTGGCCGTTCGGCCCGGAAGATACACGCCCGGGGGTGGGCGGCGGAGATCCGGGCGGCGAATATGTGGCGCATTGAAGCCATTTGCACCACGAAGCCGGTCCGTGTGCGGTGCCCCACACGTACGACAGAGGGCGGGCAGAGCGTCAACGCGCCCTGCCCGCCCCTGTGTTGATATGCCGTGAGCTGCCAGCCGCAGGCCGTCAGCCCGTCACGTGAGGTGCCACGTGAGTGCCGCGTGAGAGCGGAGAGACGTCACGAGGCCGCGACGGGGTCGCTCGGCTTGGCCGTGCGGTCCGCGTCCTCGCCTCCGTTCCCGTTCTCGTCGCCGCCCTCGGCGTCGCCGGTGTCGCTCATCGCGATGCCGCGGCGCTTGGAGACGTAGACCGCGCCGACGACGATCACCGTGGCCGCGAGCGCGACGACGGCACGTACGCCCACGCTGGCGTCGTCCCCGTACGAGAACTGGATCACGGCGGGACCGATGAGCAGCGCCACCAGGTTCATCACCTTCAGCAGCGGGTTGATCGCCGGGCCCGCGGTGTCCTTGAACGGGTCGCCGACCGTGTCGCCGATGATGGTGGCCTCGTGGGCCTCGCTGCCCTTGCCGCCGTGGTGGCCGTCCTCGACGAGCTTCTTGGCGTTGTCCCAGGCGCCGCCGGAGTTGGCCAGGAAGACGGCCATCAGCGTGCCCGCGCCGATCGCACCGGCGAGGAACGCCGCCAGGGCACCGGCACCGAAGGTGAAGCCGACCACGATCGGCGACAGCACGGCCAGCAGACCGGGCGTCGTCAGTTCGCGCAGGGCGTCCTTGGTGCAGATGTCGACGACGCGTCCGTACTCCGGGGTCTCGGTGTGGTCCATGATCCCGGGCTTCTCACGGAACTGCCGCCGGACCTCGTAGACCACCGCGCCCGCCGACCGCGACACCGCGTTGATCGCCAGCCCCGAGAAGAGGAAGACGACGGCGGCGCCGAGCATCAGCCCGACCAGCGTGCTGGGCTGCGCGATGTCGAGAAGCTGCATCATCTTGCTGCTGCTCTCCCCGGCTTCGCCGAGCGCGCTGACCAGCTCCGTACGGTACGAACCGAAGAGCGCCGCCGCGGCCAGCACAGCCGTGGCGATGGCGATGCCCTTGGTGATCGCCTTGGTGGTGTTGCCCACCGCGTCCAGGTCGGTGAGCACCTGGGCGCCGTCGCCCTCGACGTCGCCGGACATCTCGGCGATGCCCTGCGCGTTGTCGGAGACCGGACCGAAGGTGTCCATGGCGACGATGACGCCGACCGTGGTCAGCAGACCGGTGCCCGCGAGGGCCACGGCGAAGAGCGCCAGCATCACGGTGCCGCCTCCGAGGAGGAAGGCGCCGTAGACGCTGAGGCCGATCAGCAGCGCCGTGTAGACGGCGGACTCCAGACCGATGGAGATACCGGAGAGGATCACGGTGGCCGGACCGGTCAGCGACGTACGGCCGATGTCCCGTACGGGCTTGCGGTTGGTCTCCGTGAAGAAGCCGGTGAGCTGCTGGATCACCGCGGCGAGCACGATGCCGATGGCGACGGCCACGACGGCCAGCACCCGCGGGTCGCCGTCGTGTCCGAGGATCTCCTGCGCGTCACCGCCGACGCCCTTCAAGTCCGAGTACTTGGACGGGAGATACACGAACGAGGCGATCGCGACCAGCACCAGGGAGATCAGCGCGGAGATGAAGAAGCCGCGGTTGATCGCCGTCATGCCGCTGCGGTCGTTGGTACGCGGTGCCACGACGAACACACCGATCACGGCGGTGATCACACCGATCGCCGGCACCAGCAGCGGGAACGCGAGGCCGTCGTTGCCGAAGACCGCGGTGCCCAGGATGAGCGCGGCGACCAGGGTCACGGCGTACGACTCGAAGAGGTCCGCGGCCATGCCCGCGCAGTCGCCGACGTTGTCGCCGACGTTGTCCGCGATGGTCGCGGCGTTACGCGGGTCGTCCTCCGGGATGCCCTGCTCGACCTTGCCGACGAGGTCGGCACCGACGTCCGCGGCCTTGGTGAAGATGCCGCCGCCGACACGCATGAACATCGCGATCAGCGCGGCGCCGAGGCCGAAGCCCTCCAGCACCTTGGGAGCGTCCGCGGCGTAGACGAGCACGACGCAGGCCGCGCCCAGCAGGCCGAGGCCGACGGTGAACATGCCGACGACGCCGCCCGTACGGAAGGCGATCTTCATGGCCTTGTGCGAGACCTTGGTCAGATCCGCGGCGGGCTCCCCGTCGGACGGGGTGGCCTCACGGGCGGCCGCGGCCACACGTACGTTGCTGCGCACCGCGAGCCACATGCCGATATAGCCGGTGGCCGCGGAGAAACCCGCGCCGACCAGGAAGAACAGCGAACGTCCTACTCGCTGGCCCATGTCATCGGCAGGCAGCAGGAACAACAGGAAGAAGACGACGACCGCGAAAATGCCGAGCGTCCGCAACTGCCGGGCAAGATAGGCGTTCGCGCCTTCCTGCACGGCGGCAGCGATCTTCTTCATGCTGTCGGTGCCCTCGCTCGCGGCGAGTACTTGACGGACCAGCACGACGGCGACGCCGAGAGCTGCCAGGGCGACCAGCGCGATCACGATGACGAGACCGCGATTGCCGGTGGTCAGCATGGCATCAGCGAGGTGCTGGTGGTTCTGAGTTGGGCTGAGGTGCCCCGCCATTCGTCCTCCTTGACGCTTGGCGCAGGGGCGCGCGGTTCGGTGGCCGGCTCCTGCTTGCAAAGATGTGGACGGATTGTAGGGATCAGCTCCAGAACAAAACAGGGCGCCGTTTCGGCGATCCGCCTTCAACAGCGGAGATCAAATGAAGCTGGTGTGGGGAATTCGCTCGTACGAGGTAGCTTTACAAAAACGCTGACGATGTAAAAAATGATCGCTACGAGAGCCCAACAGGCCCTATTTTTCACATCAAATCAGTTCAGGAATTCCTGCCCCTAGGCGGGGCGGCGGAGAGGCGGACCCGGCACGCCCCTGTGCCGGATGGGACGCATGTGACGCCTGAGACGGTTCGAGACCGCTTGATGAAGATCCCGCAACATCTTGCTACCGCTTCGGCAGTGGCCTCCGCGGACGGCCTCTCGGGGAGGCCGGAGAGGCCCCGACGAGGCCGCTGCCAGGGCCGCTCAACTGCTCGTGGAGACGCACTCGGTACGGGCCCGGGACGGACGGGGACGCCGGAGCCTGTACGTCGACGGCACGGAGCCGGGCCGTTACGAGGTGCCGCCGGGGTCGGGCGCCGAGCGCACCGTCGCGACGAACGCTGACGGGGAACCGGGGAGGTCGCCGAAGTCGCCGTGGTGTGGCCGATCCCCGGTGACGGGACGTCGGCCGGGCTGCCGGAGCCTGCCCGTCACCGTCCGGTCAGGGCAGCACGGGCTCCGGCGTCACCGGCCAACTCATACGGATCAGACCGCCGTTGTCGTCCGCGGTCACTTCGACGTCGTCCACGAGACCGCTGATCACCGCGAGCCCCATGTCGCCCTCGGCCTCGTCGTCGGACGATGAGGCGGGGGCCGGCGAGGAGGCGTCGGGGCCGTCGGTGGTGGCCGCTGCCGACGTCCCGTCACCGACCTCGATGGAGAACTTCTTCTCCTCCTCGATCAACGCCACGCGCACCGGGCTCTCGATCCCGTGCAGCACATGCAGCCCGACCGCGCGCGAACACGCTTCGCCGACCGCGAGCCGGACCTCGTCGAGCACGGCCTCGTCCACCCCGGCCCGCCGCGCGACCGCGGCAGCCACCAGCCTCGCCGTACGCACATGCTCCGGCAGGGCGCTGAATCGGAGTTCCACGATGGCCATGCCATCCCCCTTGAACTTGCCTTGAACACATTCACGGGCACCGGGCTCCAAGAGCCCGGCACCTCTCGTCGTTCCGGTATCCGTCCCGCCTGGGCGGCGGACGTCAGTCGGTCGCCGCGACGGCCTCGTCCACGGAACCGTGGATCGGGAACACCTTGGTCAGACCGGTGATACGGAAGATCTTGAGAATGCGCTCCTGGTTGCAGACCAGGCGCAGCGAGCCCTCGTGGGCACGCACCCGCTTGAGCCCGCCGACGAGCACACCGAGCCCGGTGGAGTCCAGGAAGTCGACGCCTTCCATGTCCACGACGAGGTGGTAACTCCCGTCGTTCACAAGCTCGACAAGCTGCTCGCGCAGCTTGGGCGCGGTGTATACATCAATCTCGCCACCGACCTCGACGATCGTCCGATCGCCTACGGTCCGGGTCGACAGGGACAGGTCCACGGATCCTCCAGCACCTTGCTATCGAGTCGTCCACCAACTGAGACATCCCGGCCGGAAAGGCCGGGACAGCAGGCGGATCGGCAGCCGCAGAAGCATTCAATCACTTACCGGCCTGCACGCACGACGCCTTGCTGTCTTTGTGCGTCGCGCCGGTGACGCAGCGGAGCCCACGACCGGCCGACCTCCTACGGGCGGCACGAGCGTACGCTCACCTGCTGTGCCCTCCCGCAAGGTCTCGGACAGCGATCCCCGCACGGTGCTCGCCCATCTCACCGCCGGGGACGGCCGGGCTGCGCGCATCACCCATACGGAGCACTTGCCCTCGCGGATCGGTCGCCATGCCGTCTGGCCCGAGCAGATCCGGCCCGAAGTGATCGATGCCGTAAGGGAGTCGGGCATCGAGCAGCTCTGGGAGCACCAGGCGCGTGCGGCCCGTCATGCCCTGCGCGGGGAGTCAGTGATCATCGCCACAGGGACCGCGTCCGGCAAGTCCCTGTCGTATCTCGTGCCGGTGCTGAACGGGCTCCTCGACGGGGCCAACGGCGGTGACGGTACGAGCAGTTCGAGCGGGGGCGCGCAACGGGGCGGGCGGGGGAGCACGGCCCTGTATCTGGCGCCGACCAAGGCCCTGGCCGCCGACCAGCGCCGGGCAGTCGCCGAACTGGCCGCTCCCCTGGGCACGTCCGTGCGCCCCGCCGTCTTCGACGGGGACACTCCCGTCGAAGAGCGCGAGTGGGTACGGGTCTTCGCCAACTACGTGCTCACCAACCCGGACATGCTGCACCGGGGCATACTCCCGGGCCACGCCCGCTGGGCCTCCTTCCTGCGCTCGCTTCGCCACGTCGTCATCGACGAATGCCACACCTATCGGGGGGTGTTCGGCTCCCACGTCGCCCAGGTCGTACGGAGACTGCGGCGGCTGTGCGCGCGCTACGGCTCCGACCCCGTCTTCCTCCTCGCCTCCGCGACGGCCGCCGAACCGGGCGAGGCGGCGACACGGCTGACCGGTCTCCCCGTCGCGGAGGTGACCGAGGACACCTCGCCGCGGGGCGAGTCCGTCTTCGCGCTGTGGGAGCCGCCGCTGACCGACATGGAGGGCGAACGCGGCGCCCCCGTCCGGCGCACGGCCACCGCGGAGTCCGCGGAACTCCTCACCGACCTGGCAGTGCAGGGCGTACGGACCGTCGCGTTCGTACGGTCGCGGCGCGGCGCGGAGTTGATCTCCCTCATCGCGCAGGAACGTCTCGGCGCGGTGGACCGCTCGCTCAGCGGCCGGGTCGCGGCGTACCGCGGCGGCTACCTGCCCGAGGAGCGTCGGGCCCTCGAACGCAGCCTGCACAGCGGCGAGTTGCTCGGGCTGGCCGCCACCAACGCGCTCGAACTCGGCGTCGACGTCTCCGGGCTCGACGCGGTGCTGATCACCGGCTATCCCGGCACACGGGCATCCGTGTGGCAGCAGGCGGGACGTGCCGGACGCCGGGGAGAGGGCTCCCTGGCCGTCCTCGTCGCGCGCGACGACCCGCTGGACACCTATCTCGTGCACCACCCCGACTCGCTCTTCCGCACACCGGTCGAGTCGACCGTCCTCGACCCCGGCAACCCGTATGTCCTGGCGCCCCATCTGTGCGCCGCCGCGTCCGAGATCCCGCTCACCGAGGCCGACGCCGAACTCTTCGGACCGGGCTTCGCCGACCTCCTCCCCCAGCTTGAGGAGCGCAGGCTTCTGCGGCGGCGCGGAGCCTCCTGGTACTGGACGCTCAAAGAGCGCGCCTGCGACCTCACCGACATCCGCGGCTCGGAGGGCGCTCCCGTACAGGTCGTCGAGGACGGCACCGGCAGGCTCCTGGGCACGGTGGACGCCGGTGCTGCGCACACCACCGTCCACGAGGGGGCCGTGCATCTGCATCAGGGGCGCACCTATGTGGTGCGGCAGCTCGACCTCGAGAACTCCGCGGCCCTCGTCGAGGAGGCCGCACCGCCCTGGACGACGATGGCCCGCGACACCACCTCCGTGACGGTCCTGGAGACGGAGGAGGAAATCCCCTGGGGGGACGCCCGGTTGTGCTACGGCACCGTGGAGGTCACCAACCAGGTCGTCTCCTATCTGCGCCGCCGGCTCATCACGGGCGAGGTCATGGGCGAGACCAAGCTCGACCTGCCGCCGCGCACCCTGCGTACCCGTGCCGTGTGGTGGACGCTCACCGAGGACCAGTTGGACAGGGCCCGTATCGCGCCCTCGGTCCTTCCCGGTGCACTGCACGCCGCCGAGCACGCGGCCATCGGACTGCTGCCCTTGTTCGCCACGTGCGACCGCTGGGACATCGGAGGCGTCTCTGTCCCGATGCACCCCGACACCCTGCTGCCCACCGTGTTCGTCTACGACGGGCAGGCGGGCGGCGCGGGCTTCGCCGAGCGGGCCTTCCGTACGGCATGCGCGTGGCTCACCGCCACACGGGACGCCATCGCCGCGTGCGAATGCGAAGCCGGATGCCCTTCGTGCATCCAGTCGCCCAAGTGCGGCAACGGGAACGACCCGCTGCACAAGCGGGGGGCCGTGCGCCTGCTGACGGAACTGCTCGCCTCCGCGGAGTGAGTCCCGCGAAGGAGGGAGCGAATCCGGCAGCGGCACGGGAGAACTCCCCCGGGACGAGGGCCACTTGAGCCTGGGGGCGGCGGGGTGCCCGACTCGGGCGGCGCTCTCCTTCCCATGGCGTCCCCGCTGTTCGGCAGGCTCCTGCGTCCCGTCGGCGTCGTCGGGCGCCGTCCCGGGCGGTCCCGCGCGGGACCGCACCGCCGGTGCGAACGGCCCGAGCCGTACCTGTGCCGTGACGTCCGAGACCTCACCGGTCACGGCGCACCGCACGAGCCGGGCATCCTGTGCGCGGGCGACCTCCTTCGCGGCGGCACAGGCCTCGTTCCGCCCCTCGAGCGCGTGGTCCGCGGCGGCCAGCGCCGACAGATCGGCGACGCCTCCGGCCCTGTGCCGTGCCGAGACCGCCTGACCGAGGCCCAGCAGCACGACGACGACACCGCAGAGCACCACCCCGCTGAGTGCGGCCCAGACAGTGGCCGAGCCCCGGTCACCGCGCAGCATGGAACGCGTCCTCCGTCCTGTCCTCGTCCATGGCCACCGCCTCCGCGCTGAGCCCGAGGGCGAGCGGACCAGGGCCTGCCGTACGCGCCCGTACTCGGACGTGGACCAGGCGCCCTTTCCGCTGTGTCTCGACCGTGGCGCCGTGCGGCGCCGCCGAACGTACGGCGCTGCGCACGGCCGCCTCCTTCTCACCCCGTGCCGCCGCCCGTGCCCCCGCCCTGGCGCCGTCCACACACTGGATGTGCGCGGCGGCCGCCATGACGCCCCACAGCAGCGTCCCGAAGAGCAGCACCAGGGCAGGAATCACCACGGCGGTCTCGGCCGTCACATAGCCGTCCTCAGAACTGGGCATGGAGCGCCCTCTCGATCAGATGCTGCATTCCGGAGCTGACGGCGCTGCTGGTCACGACCTTGTAGAGCACGGCGGCGAAGCCGCATGCGGCGATGGTGCCCACCGCGTACTCCGCCGTGCTCATCCCGGCGTCGGACCTCAACTGCCCGCCGGCGGCACGCAGTCGGCGACGGAAGGCGCGTGTGAGCGGCCTGTCTGCGACGCGTACGGCGTGACGGAAGCGTCCCGGCATGGTTCCCCCTGGTGTCGTTCTGCGATCTTCGGTTCGATTCGGTGTCCGCTGTCGTTCGTTCGTCGGCGTCGGGTGAGGCGTGGTGGTCGTCACGGCTCGGTGGTCGTCGGCGCTCGCGACCGTCACAGCAGGGAGTCCGCGAGCCCCATCACCACCGGGGCAACCCCGACCGCGAGAAAAGCGGGCAGGAAGCACAGCCCCAGCGGCCCGGTCACGAGAACCGCCGCCCGCCGCGCACGGGCCGACGCCTCGCGGCCCCGGCGGGCGCGCAGTTCACCGGTCAGCCGCGTCACCTGGTCGACCGCCGGGACGCCCACCGTGCCCGCCCGTGCCATGGCGGCGACAAAGGCCTCGCTGCCCGGCAGAGAGGCGAAGTGCCCCCAGGCCGTGGCCGGTTCGGCTCCGAGCCGCAGCTCGGTGGACGTACGGATGAGGCGCGCCCCGAGCGGGCCGCCCAGCGAGCGCCCCACCGCGTCGGCCGCCTGCGCGGGACGTGAGCCCGCGGCCAGACAGGCCGCCAGCAACTCCGCGGCCAACGGCAGCTCCTCGGCCTCGGCCCGCGCCGCGTCCCTCTCTGCGCCGCTTCCGGCGGCCTCGCGGCGGCGTATCCACCGCGTGACGCCCCACGCTCCCGCCCCCGCCAGCAACCACCCGGCCACACCGCCGACGACGACCACGGCGAACGCGCCGACGCCCAGCGCCGCCCCCACTTCGCGCACCCTGCGATGCCCCAACTCACCGCCACGCCGCCCGATTCGGTCCGCGGTGCGCCGCACCGCAGAGAGCTTCGTTTCGGTTCCCGTAGCGGCCTCCGCCTCCGGGAGGAGCCTCCGCGTACGGCGCCGTACGCCCCAGCCGCGCCAGGACTCCAGCCCTGCCGCCGTCAGACACCCCGCGCTCCCCAGCGCTGCCAGCACCACGAGCGTCCCCACGAGGGCGCCGGAGCCCGGAGCGTTCATGTCCCCTCCCCTCTGCGGGTCTGCGACCGCCCCTCTGCCGTCCGTACGAGCCAGGCGACCCAGGTGACGCCCGCCCACTCCAGAAGCGCGCCGACGACGAGACAGGCCAGCCCGGCCGGTGAGTGCAGCAGCACGCGCCCCGGGTCCGCGCCCATCGCGGCGCCCAGGAGCAGCCCGAAGACGGGAAGCAGCGCGAGCACGGCTGCCGTGGAGCGCGGACCCGCCAACAGCGCCCGCAACTCCTCGCGTTGGTCCCCCTCGGCACGCAGTGCGTCGGAGACCTTGTCGAGCCCCGCGGCCAGTCCCGCCCCGCCCTCGACGGCCACCTGCCAGCAGGCCGCCACACCTCGCAGCCCTTCCGCCCCGGGCCGATGTGCCGCTTCCCGCAGCGCACCCGGTACGTCTCCGCCGAAGCGGGCCGCCGCCAGAACCGCGGCGCCCGCATCGCCCAACTCCCTCAGCGCGATGCCGCCCGCGGACAGCAGCGCCCTGTCCGGCTGCCGCCCCGCGCGCAGTTCACCGGCGACGGCTCCGCAGAACTCGACGACGGCCGCCGCCCTGCGCTCCTTCGCCCTGCCGCGCTCCCGCTCGACCAGCCGGCGCCGTACGAGCGGCACCGCTGCGGCGCCCGCCACAGGCGGCAGCCAGGACTCCCCCAGCAGCCCCAGAACCGCACCGCCCAGCACGCACCACCACGCGTGCCCGGCCGGTCCATGGAAGTGGCCACGTAAGAACGCCATCGGTCCGGCGAGCCATCCGGGAATCCGCGGACGGGGCTCCGCCGCCTGGCCCGCCCCGGCGAGCAGCAGCCTCGCCCGCCGTACGCCGTCGTCCCGTCCCGTCATCAGCCAGGCCGCCGCCCCCGCGCACACCATCGCCGCGTAGACGGGCGCGGACTGGACGTTCCCGACGGCCTGTTCCGCGTCGCTCACGGGCCACATCACCGCGATCGCCTCTCGCTCCGGACGGGCTCGGTGTCCGTCGCGGGGAAGACCTGCCGTGCGTGCAGCGGCTCTCCGCCGCTCGCGAACGACCGGCGTACGCGTCCGCACATCTCCCACAGCCGCCGCGCGCCGCGCTCCTCTCGGAACCCGTGCTCGCCCCACACCACGGCCGGGACCGTCGAGACAAGGCCCTCCCTGTCCCGTTCCAGCACATGGATCTCGGCGATCCGCCGCGTGCCCCGGCCGTCCCGTACGAGGTGTACGAGCACATCGAGCGCCGCGGCGAGCTGGCTGTGCAGGGCGGCGCGCCCCAGCCCCGCCGTGGTGCCGAGCGCCTCCAGCCGGGCCGGTACGTCCCCTGCGGCGTTCGCGTGCACCGTGCCTTCTCTGAACTACTGGGAAGGCATGGATGCGGTCC